>CAYYBO010000111.1:4042-11519 GCA_964470125.1 uncultured Planctomycetaceae bacterium
CTCGTCGACCACGTCGTCCATCAGTTTCATGAGGCTGTAGACGTCCTCACGATCGAACGGTGTGATGAAGGTGGAGTCCAGGCGATGAAGCGTCCGGTGGGTCACGTCATCGCAGTCCCGCTCGAGCTGGCGGATCATGGCGACGTGATCTGTCCGGTTCTGGTAATCTTTGAGCAGATTGACGTAGGCCTCCGCGGTGCGGATGAGCACCCGGGCGCATTCATCGAACAAATCAAAAAACCGCGTATCCCGAGGTATGATGCTGAACAAGGTCGTGCTCCCTACGATAACGACGACTTAGTTCCTCGGATTCGCTGTGCGATCCGTCCCCTCGACGACCCCTCGCCTAGGCTAACCTTGCTTCGCTGGGCGGCAAGTTAATAATCCGCTAAAAAACGCGGCCGGCACTTTGCGTCTCGTTTCATTTCGTCTGCCCGCGAGGAAACCGCTTGCGGACCGCCGAGGCAGCCGCGCCCCGCTGGTCCGATCTGATCCGCTCAGTGTCCTGTCCTGGCGTTGGTGTGCCATCACCCCTCCAGGATCGCAAAGGCGCCGTTCTTATCGGACAACCACTGGGCTGCACGGGTCCTCACCGCCTTCACCTCTGGATTGGACCCGGGGTCGACCCCGATCAGCCGGGAGTAAACCAGGGTCGTGTCAGCCCAGAGCTGGCCCAGCCAAGCCGAGGCGGTCAGGTCCGGCCGATCGACCACGATTGCCACAGTTGGCATTTTCTCGCTGCACCGCTTGGCGTTGGCCAGGGCCAGGATGAGATCAACCTCCGCCGCCGTCAGCCCGGCGTGCTCGGGGCGGTGGGCCTCTGCGCCGGCCAGCAACAGCGGATGGCTGCCCAGGCAAGCGCGACGCAGCAGGAAGATCGCCAGCTTGTGCCCGCTAGTGCCCAGAATCGCTTCGAGGTTCATGTGCGAATCCCGCGGAAGGCCGATGTAACGTGACATGGTGATGTCATTGCCGTCGCGGTTGACGCCCTCGTTCCAGTATTGGCAGAACTCGTCCGCCGAGAATCGCAGCAACGGGTCATTTGTCCCCACGTAGATGTGGTTGACGCCGCGGCGGAGTTGCTGGAGCCGGATATACTGGGCCAGCACAACCGGCAGCGACGAGCGTTTGCCGACATCGAGCTCGTTGCACGCTGCTTCGATCATTGCCCAGTAACCCCGAACATCGAAGCCGGCGACGTGCATCGGGGCCATCAGGATCGGTGTCTTGTTGCGGCCGTAGCGGCCCGAGACCTCGCTGGGCAGCTCGAGGACCAGGTTGCCGTCTCGTTCGCCCAGGGCCTTGAGCGGCCCGGTGTTGGCAAAGACGACCCGTTTGGCGGTCCGCGGCGTCAGTTCGTGCAGCTTGACCGTTTCTTCGGTGATGCCGCTCCGTGAAAATTCCATGAACAGGGTGTTCTCCACGGAGGCGTCCTGCGGCAACTGCGCAATCTCTTTTGGCGAGTTCGCCAGCAGCCAAGTGAGTCGCCGAGAGGACCTGCTGTTGGCCAAGGCCGCCACGAAGTAGTTGAACTGCTCGTTGGCCCCGATGCCGCTGTTGACCAGGTAACGCGGCCCACTGCCGCCGAAATGCCTGGCCAGGTACTGGTCAATCCGGGGAGCGTCTTCCCGCAGAAATCTCTCCGCGTAGGCGGCCGGATGAGAACGATAGAGTACGCCGAGCGTATCCGTCGCCGCCCCAGCCAAGAACGCCGAGAGAGCCTTGTCAACAGAATCCAAAATCGGCCGCACCGCCCGGGCGGCGTCCGTCAGCGCCGGGTTGAACGCTTGAACACTGATCTGACCGCCGGCAAGTCGGCAGCAAGCCGCCGAGGCCAGGGCCGGCCCGGTCGCCTCGGCACCGCCAGCTTCAGCCTGCGTCGGCTGCATTCGAGCCAGCAGGCCCCCGAAACCGCACTCATCGAGCACGGTTTGGGCCACCTCGGGCGTTGTCCGCCATGCTTCAGCTAGATTATCCACCAGCTTGCGGGCGTCAACGGCGTTCGCCAAGGCGTCGTCGAGCCGATCATCGCCCACGGCTGCTATGCCAAGATGCGCGCAGGCTCTTAAGGATGCCTTGGCCAGGCGCGCGCTGACTGATTCTCTCCCTGTCGGCGACATGATCGACTCCACCCTACTCCTCTTGTCACGAGGAGCTTCTCCCCCCCGGACCGCGACGGGCTTCTCCGCGCCGCAACACCGAGTCCAGCTCCAGAAACCGGAAGTTGATCAACTGAACGATCACGCCGATGCTGGCCGCGATCAGGCTCATGGCCAAGAACACCGCCGCGAGGACGATCGCGAACAGGCGGTAGCCCGAGGCCGGCTCCCATGCGCCGTACCGGGTCACCAGGGCCAGCACGCAGCCTGTCAGCAGGAACAGAATCCCAAACCCGCCGAAGAACGTCAACGGCTTATACGATCGGAACACGTTCAGTATCCGAAAGATGACTCGCAGCCCGTCGTGAATGGTGTTGAGCTTCGACTCGCTCCCTTCCGGCCGCGCGCCATACGGAACCGGTACCTCCCTGATGACCCACTTGCGATACAGGCACTGCACCGTCATCTCGGTCTCGATGTCGAAGCCGTAGGCGAGGATGGGAAGGCTCATGGCCACGTCCCGGGTGAAGGCGCGGTAGCCGCTCATGATGTCCTTCAAGCGGGCCCTAAAGATCACGTTGATCATGCTGCGAACGAGCCAGTTGCCGAAGACGTGGAATCGGCGATAGGCCGCCCCGTAATCCACGGCCTCGCGCGTGCCGACCACCATGTCGGCCCGCTCGGTGATCACGGGAGCAAGCAGGTCGTGGACCCGGTCGGCGGGGTATGTGTCGTCGCCGTCCACCATGATGTAGTAGTCGGCGTCCACCTTCTCGAACATGGCCGCGACCACGTGCCCCTTGCCTTGCTTCTTCTCGTGGATAACCACCGCTCCCGCTGACCGGGCGATCTCCGCCGTGCCGTCGGTGCTGTTGTTGTCGAAGACGTACACGGTCGCCCCAGGCAACTCACGGCGAAAATCCGCGACGACTTTGGCCACGGTCTTCGCCTCGTTATAGCACGGCACGAGCACGGCAACCCGTGTATCGCCGGTCTGCGATGGCGAGAACGAGGTCATTCGGTCCACCACTGAGCCGCGCGTTTGCACGGGCCGGCCTTCGTCCCGACCCGACGCGCCCTTGCTCTTGGCCCGCTAGCTTCAACCGCCCCCGCTGAGCTGTCAACCGCCGACGGATGAATCGTACCTCCGAACCTCGCCATGCTGTACAATAGGCCTCAGGATGTGGAACCGCCGGACCAGAGTGTTCCTCGGCCTCGCGCATCGGGTGTTTGTTTGCGTACTTCCCGCGGGTTGCCTTGACGCCCAGGGGAACCGTATCACACTTCAGGAATGGTTTGCCGAGCGTGAGGGTGGACCCGATCAAGGCAGGGCACCCTCGGCCCGAACAAGCCGCACACAAGAGTCCGAGACCGCCGACGCAGGCAACTGCAACCGGCCGCAGCACACGCCGGAAGCAGCGGAGACTGGTCCTCCTCGACAGGCCCGCCAGACATCGCCCGACGACAGCGGAATCCAAAACCACCTCGCGGAATCCACGGACCCACCGGCCAAGAGTAAGGCCACGGTCAGCAGTCGCGGTCCGATGGGCAGCCCCCCTTCCGGCGATGCGATCCGCTCGGATGTCCTGCTGGTCAACAGTGAGGTGATCCGAGTGGCTGACGTCCTTGAACCGATCAGCGCTGAGTTGGAGCGGCTGGCCGGCGAGCTTCCGCCGGTGATCTACGGCACCAAAGCAGGAGAGATGATTCGCCAAGAGATCATCGAGTCCGTGGCTCAGCATCTCGTCTGGCGCAAAGCCAAGCAGATGTTGACTGAGGACATGGAGAAGGGCCTCAAGAAGGCCGTGGACAAGATGGAGAAAGACCGGATCAACCGTGAGTTCCAAGGACGGGAGACCTTGTACGACAAGTACCTGGCGAAGCACGGCAAGAGTCGGGATGAAGTCCGCGAGCGCCTGCGCCGCTCGATCGTTATTGACAGCTACCTTCGCGAGCGGCTGCTTCCGCTGGTCCAGGCCCCGCGGAAGCAGGAACTGCTGAATTACTATAACGCCCATGTCGCAGAGTTCTCGGAGGAAGGCCGACGGGAGATGTTCTTGATAGACGTCCCCATCGCGACCTTTCTGGAGTCCCGCAGGCGTCCGACGGAAGATGAGCTTCGAGTCGCAGCCGGTAAAGCCCGAGAGACCATCGAGAAGGCCGCCGCGGCCCTGCGTGCGGGCGAACCGTTTGAGGAAGTGGCCAAGCGGCATTCACGCGGACCCAATGCGGATCAAGGCGGCGCGTGGGGGATGATCGAACAACCACTCAAGGGGCGATGGGAGGCTCCCTCCAAACGGCTGTTCGAGATGAATGAGGGCGATACCGGTGATATCATCGAGACCGCCGAAGGCTTCTTCATCGTCAAGGTCGGAAGGGTCGAGCCGGCGAAGCTGCTGACCTTTGACGATGCCCAGCCGCAGATCGCCATAACGCTGCGACAAAGGCGCTTCTTGAAACTACGGGCGGAGTTCCTCGAGGGCGAGTTGAGACGATCGACGATCAGCTCGCTGGACGAGTTCGTGGCGGAAGTTCTGCGGGCGATCCCCGAGCCGAAGACGGCCGGACGCTGACGGCGTGCGCCACGCATCCGGAAGTGTGTGAACCCGTCGCGTTCCCTCCGCGGCGACGGGAATACGGAGCGTGCTTGCTCGCGTGATTGCCCTCCCGCGGCAGGTCCAAAGTGGCCGACCTACAGCAAAAAGGAGTATTCGCGTTGACAAAGAAGACCGGACCGAAATATTCATGGGAGCCGAAATGAACCGAGATACGATTCCGCTGACCGAGTTGCAGTTGTCCGCTTTTGGCGCCTGGGAACCCGGCTGGTTCCTGTTGACCGCGGGTGAAAATCATCCGGGCGGGTTCAACAGCATGACAGTGTCCTGGGGGGCCTTGGGCGTCATCTGGCACAGGCCGCTGGCCGTCGTCGTAGTCCGCCCGCAGCGACACACTCGCGAGTTCATCGAACGCTGCGATACGTTCAGCCTCTGCGCATTTGACGAGGCGTTTCGGCCGGCCCTCCAGATGCTGGGCTCGCTATCCGGGCGCGATACGCAGAAGATGAAAGAATGCGGCCTGACGCCGATCGGCCTCTCGCAGATCGCCTGCCCCGGCTTCGCCGAGGCGAAGCTGATCCTGGAGTGCCGCAAGACGTACTTCGACGATCTGAAGCCCGCGAACTTCCTCGCCGACTTCATCGAGGAGCACTATCAGGGCGACTACCATCGCATCTACTTCGGCGAAGTCCTGGCCGCTGCCGGTACCGCCGAGTTCCGCGGGCGCACCAGCCGAACTCCCGCTCGGCCGTGAAGGCAAGACGGCTGACCGGGAGGTCGAATCTGTCCGAGAATTCCGCTGCGACCCTTCAACTAGAGGGAAAGATACCGTCCTCGAAAACTGTGTCTCGCCCGCAATACAGACTTTCTCGATGTCTCGTTCGCTCAGGCGAACGCAACCCTGCGGGTTATGAGGGGCGCGAACTGCCAGGCCGCCAGCGGGGGGCCAAAATGTTGATCGCTTGTCATTACTGCACTTACGTTCCCTCGTCGAGAGGGCTTCTTGATCATGGTTCGTCGGTTCTGGACGCTGCTCTGCCCCCTACTCAAGTACTTCTCCGCCCGCCGTGACGCCAGAATCCGTTCCTTAAGGCTCAGGTCGCCATCCTCCGGCGCGGACGCCGGCGTCACCGTCGCCAGCCGGTTCTCCGCATCCCACGTGTACGCGAACGACCCGTCCGCCGTTAGGTTGCCGTCGAAGTCATAGCTCATCGAGACCGGGGCCTGGTTCGGCGGCTGGCCCTCGGCCGGCGGGCCGTCGGGGTCGATGCTCTCGTACTCGTTCACGCCGTTGGCCGTCCGGGCTTGGAGGGTCATGGTCCAGGCTCGCCGCGCGATTGCCCGTTTTCGAGCGGCTTGATCGGCGTGCCGCACTCCGGACAGATGCCGCTGACGTTGCCGGTCAAGTTGTAACTACAGTGTTTACACTCGAGAGGTGGCCGGACCCGGCGACCGCGCAAAGCCAGCGTGATCCAAACCACTGCACCGACTACAAACGGCAGCCACAAAGGCACTACAATGTGCAGATGACCAGGCCAGCGGTCAAAGACAGGTGCGACGACTCCTGCAGAAGGTTCATCCGCTTGGCCAAATCGCCACCCAGACGGAAACTCGTCGTCAAGGGTCGCGAAATCTGAACCTCTATACCAGAAGACTAGGCGGCCCTCGGAGACCGAAACGCCCCAGTACGGGTGTTCGATGCTCTTGAGTCGCTGTTGGTACGCCACGAACAGGAAGGAACTCAGGAGCCACACAAGTGCGCTCGCGCTCACGAGTATGGCAGCCACTGTCCGAGTCCACCCTCCACGGTATCGTCGCGTTGAGTTGGGCTTTAATCTGCGCATATGCGGTCGCCCGGTCAGATCGATCCATCCGATGAGTGCCACCTCGGAATAACCCGGCGGGGCGTCGCCCCTGTGGGCTTTCGGGGGCATGCATCCCGAACCAGCTCTGCAAAACACAGTCCTGGTGCCGACTGTCGTAGTCAGTACCACGGATCCGCTGTCCATCGGATCCGACCGAGAGTAAGACCGTAACCTCGTCCTCGATCGGTGCTCGCCCGCACTGTCCTGCCGGGCTGTGTAGTGCCCGGCTGGCTTGATGGTATTCTGGGCGGCTCCGATCTTCGCGGCAGCAGGGCATCGTACCCCCGAACTCGTCGCTTGCCGTATACGCCTCTGAGTTTGTTACCGTAGTAGTCCCTCGCGAGGTTCTCCATTCGTACCGCCCGCTCCTCAGAGCGCGATGCCTTGGACGGGAAAGGGTGTCGGGATGAATTTCTCCTGACCACGCATGCCGCGCCGCTAATTCGAGGACCGGAAGGAAGAGGGACGCGCGCTGTTCCAGACTCGGCCCAGAATGTTGATCTGGCTCGCGCTGTTCCAGAGCCGGTCCAGAATGTTGATCGGGCTCTGATTCGCTTTGTAGGGTGCGGTGACGAAGAGGAGAATGGCCGGTGACAAGGAGGGGGCGCAGGAGGACCATTGCCGGCAAGGAAGGTGGGATGCTACCGAGGTTGGACGCGGACAGCAACCTTCGTCTGGTTGGTCGCCGTGATCTGCTGGTTTGGTCGATGTGGGCGCCCCGCCGTCACGCCGCCGCGCGGCGAGGGCGGCCGCAGCGCTGGCACGTCAACGGCAGGTCGACCGCGACGGCGTGCTGCTCTACATGCTGCAGGACGCCAACTACGACCCTTGACATGCTGGTCAGGCGAAGGGAGTAAGCTTCTCCGGCGGGAACGTGGCGATCATGTATTGGATGGTCGAGCGGTGCGTGCGGCTCAAGCAGTGCAAGCGGGTCAAGGGCATCGCCGACTTCCTGCAA
>CAYYBO010000112.1:0-4968 GCA_964470125.1 uncultured Planctomycetaceae bacterium
AGTCATGTCAAGCATCCCCATTGCCCAGCCGGTCGTTGTTCCAGAAGCGGTCATCGCCGCCGACACTCCCTGCGTCATCTGCGGCTACAACCTCCGCGGACTCAGGCATGGCGGGCGCTGCCCGGAATGCGGCTCGCCGATCAACCGTTCGGTCTACGGCGACTTCCTCCGCTACGCCGACTCCGTTTGGCTGAAGAAGCTGCTCCTCGGCGTTCGCCTTAAGTTGTGGAACATCGTCATAGGGTTTGTCCTCGGAGCCCCCGCCGGGATCGCCGCCATTCTCCTGAGACGCGGCGGGCCGCCCATCTTGACAGGCTTGCAGATCATCGGCGGCGCCATCGGCATCGCCGCCGTGTTCTTGATCACCGCCCAGGAACCGCGAACCGCCTTGAGCGAGGACGCCGTGACCCTGCGGAAGGCAGTGCGACTCTGCACGATCATCGCCTTCGTCGGCCAGTTACTGGCCCAGATCGGAGCTTTCCTGGGCCCGATCGTCTGGCTGACCGTTATCGGTTCGATCATCGGTATTGCCGCAGTCGCCGCCTACTTCGGCGAGTTCATCTATCTCCGTCGATTTGCCCTCCGCATTCCCAATGAACGCCTGGCCCGCTCAACGCGGATCGTCATGTGGGGAATGGGAATCACCATGGCCCTGTCCGCGATCGCGGGCATCATCGCGCTGGCCGCGATGGGAACCGCCGCCCCGGGGATCTCCCCGCTTCGGGCCGGCTTCGTCACCACTGCTCCCGCCATGAGCGTGGGACCAACGGCAGGGTTCGCGGGCCTCGCCGGCCTTTTCTGCGTCTTCGGCGCTGCCGGTCTTGTCTTCACAATCTGGTATATCGTGCTCCTGTTCGGCTACAACCGAGCCTTCCGCGAGGCCCTCGCCGCCGCGCCCGGCTAGAACCATCCTGGCGCAACAGCCGCCGGAGGAAAGGGCGCTACCCGACCAACCCGAAGCAGACGCCGTCTCTTGGGAGACCTGTGAATAGTAGCGTCCCCCCCCCGCGGCCGCTCCAACGCGCTCCAGGGACCACGAAAGCCCGCGACGGAGCTCTCTTCTCCGACGCTCACGCGGCGCGGACCTCGGACTTGCAGGCCGTGCCGCACTCCGGGCATGTTCCACTGATGTTGCCGGTGAGGTCGTAGCCGCATTTGCGGCATTATCCTGTCGCAAGTTCCCACCATCGTCGGCGGTGGCGGGCCCGCAAGCCGGCCGGGAGAAAGAAGAAACAGCTCGATGCAATCAGCCAGGCAAGTACAAACGCTGCGACCCCATTCATTAGCGGGCTGACGGCATATACAACCGAAAACACAAGGAGGGTGATAGTGACCAAGACAACCATTATGGCGCCGCTGCATCTCGCGCAGCAGTTATGCCCCAAGAGCTCGTCGGCGGCCAGACAGTACTTGCAGCGATCCGCCGGCGGGCGCGGTCTGTTTGTCCATGACTGTATGAGCAAGCCCGTGGCGATCACCATCGTCGGCAGCCAAACGGACACGGATACGCGCCAGACGGTGCCGCCCCGTCTGGACCACCGCTGCACCTCCGGTCACGCAAAACCGAAGCGGTTGCTCATCACCATGGCCTCGACACCGTGATACACCTCCCAGCCGTAAGATCGTACCGGTTGCGGGTGATACGTGATGTGGAGTGTTCCACAGATGAATTCGCAGGACCACCGACCGGCGGCGTATCCAATGCACACGTCCGAGGCCGCAATCCACGCGGCAACCATGACCGCGCATAAACCCCAGCCAATCCAAGAGAGCCACCGGTCTCGCCGCGTCCATCCCCGCTGCATGGGGCGGTCCTCCTGGAATCATTGTGTGATCCGTTGGGTCAACCGCAACGCGCTTGGAGATGCCGGCATGTGACACACGGCGGATCTCACTCTGGCTGCTCCTGCCGCTCGCCCGCAGCGCGGAATAGCGCCTCCGGCGGAATCGGCTGACGAGCCAGGCCGGGGCCTTCATAGGAGACCTCCAGGCCGAAGTCGCCGACGCCTTGAAAGTAGAGCACCCGGACGGCGTGCTTTCCAGGTGACAAAGCGATGGCCCCGCTTCGCTCGATCATGCCGTGGGCCAGGTCATTATCCACCACCTGCTCCTCGCCGATGAACAGCTTGCTGCCGTCGTCCGACTTGGTGTGGAAGGTGTAAACGCCCTCGCGCGGCACTTCGATGAATCCGTTGAACTCGAAGCCGAAGTTTCCGTCACGCCCCCGGGCCGACAAGTCAAACGCCGCCGCCTCGCCCTCCTTGATCGGCTTTTGCTCGGCCATCTCGGCGACATTTCGCCACTTGCCCTCGAAATACTTGTAGTGCAATCCCGGCGACACCCCCTGCGGATCGTCCGCCTCGCGCGGCTGTACGAATGTATAAGTCCGCGCCGCCACGTAATCCGCCTCGCCCGCCCCGGCGAAGACCCGGGCCTTGACCGTCGCCGTCTTGTTGATGGTCAGCGGGCCCGCGTATACCGGCGAATCCCGCGTCGGCTCGCTGCCGTCCAGCGTGCAGCGGATCACCCCCCCCTTGATGTCGCTGGTGATCGTCACCGTCACCGGCTCTATGGTCAGCCCCCCGACCGGCAAAATGCGGGCGACGGCCGGCTGATCATAAAGCGGCGCCGCCGGCGAGACCGCGTTGTTGGGGTTGTCGGCGACCGTCACCGCCATCAGTCTGATCTTCTCATTGTTCGGCAACGTCAGCTTGGCCGCGCCCGATGGAAGCTCAAGGCCGTACTTGTAAAGATAGGTGAAGATGTAGGCCTCGTTCTTCCCGTCGGCTGCGTGGCGATGCGTGCCGACCCAGGCGATGTTGTCCGTCTTCACGAACGGCTCGGCCATCCGAGCGGCATCGACGACCTTACCGTCGACCACCAGGCTCTGTGACTGGCCCACGAAACCGGTAAAGTCCTGCACGCGGACTTCGACCGGCTGATTGCCGACGACAAACCGGTCCGTCGCGTCGCCCCCCGCCGCTGCCGCCAGCAGATAAACTCGACCGAAATGCCCTGCGGGCAGATCAATCACCTGCCCGCGACAGGCGACGGCGTTCTTCTCTCCCTCCGCCGTCGGCCCAATCACAAAAGGAATACCCTCGCTCATGATCGCGCCGGGCAATAGTTCGCCGGCGAGGCTGTGCCCCGCTTCGTCAAAGGCGCCATCGGCCTTGTTGCCGTCGAGGGTGACGACGTCGGTGTCGAACTTCAGCGGCACGGGCGTGCATCTCGCCAAGGTAAGCTTGGCCGGCGCCGCCCCAAGCCGCAGCGCAAACGCCCGCGGTTGATACGGCCGCAAGCTGACGTTCAGGCGGCCATCGTCGATGGGAACATCACTGTCGATCGACTCCTCCGCCCCGTTGACCTCGCGAGCGGCAACAATGGGAACGGCCGTGGAGACGCGAACATCGCCGGTCGCCCGCCCGTGCAACTCCTGCAAACGGATGACAATCGCCTCGCCACCCTCGATCTTCTTTACTGCGGTGACCGCCACCTGCGGGCTGCCGACAGAAAGCAAAGAGAAGCGCTTCCCGAGCGGGCCTTCGTGCGGCTCGGCCTGGAAGGCGCGGAGCGGCTGATTCAACCGCGCCGCCCGCCAAGGCGCGCCGCCCTCCCGCCAGTCGCCCTTGTGGCCGCAGAGCGCATAGGCGAACCGGTGCCAGCCCATGTCCTTCTGTATATTGTGCGGGCTGTGAACGAGCGTGAGGCGGAGCGTGTTGTCATTCGGCTTGTCCCAACCATATTTGCAGTCGCTCAGCACGGTCACACCGTACTCGCCGTCGGCCGCGGTCACGTCCGCCCACTGCTGGGCCGGCACCTCGTAGAGCTTCTCCGTGTTGTTGCCGCGCTGGATCGTGCCCAGCCCCAGGTCATACGTCGCCTTCTCATTCGATGCGGCCAGCGGAAAGGCGGCCTTGAGCAGCGTGGCCGGCGTCCGCCAATCCAAACGCGTCTCGAAAGCGACCGTGTCCCCCACCCCGCCGCCGGCCAGTTGCAGCCGCTGTACGAACGTGGAGCCTTCCGCCTGCCGGGCGATTTCGACCGTCGCGCGGGCCGGGCCGTTCTCAACGACTCGAATCGTCGCTGGCCCGCCGACGTGCGTCCGCGGCTCGGCGCTGATGTCGTCATGCCAGATCTCCCACTCCGGCCAGTTGTTCGGCGTGTCCTCCAACATCTGCAAACGAGCCGGTGCGGCCAGGAGCTGCTTGCCCGCGACCTTGTCGAATATCTCGGCCACGTCGCCGTTGGCGTCGATGCTGACGCGATAGCGCCGATTCTCCAGGCCGGACTCCGACGCCTTGAGGTCGCCGGCAATCTCGCACGGTGCATCGGCCGGGCGAACGTCATAAACCGCGAAACCGACTGATGGAACCTGGGCGAGAAAAACGACGCGAGCCTCATTGCCGTCGATCGCTGCAACCTGGGAAACGACCTCCTTGCCGTCCGGGCCGAAGACGCGGACGGATTTCGGCCCCGCCTTGGAAAACCTGACGATCGCCTCGACTGCTTCCTCGCGGTCGATCGATAGCGGATTGAACACGACCAGCGGCACGCCCTCAACAAGCGTGTCCAGCGCCCTCGCCGTCGCCCCCGCCGAATCAGTCAGCACCGCCGCGAACTGGTTGGCGGCGACGATCTCGTCATTCCACGAAAAGGTATACGCCTGCGGAATGCTCGTGCCGGTCAAGTCGTCGTGGAACTGGTGCCACAGAAAGCGTATCCACGCCTCGGCGAGCTTCTCGCCGGGATAAGCCGCGCCGCCCAGCCAGTCGGCGATGACCGCGGCCCGCTCGGCGGCGTCCGCGAGCTGCTCGTTCTTGCGGTTCCATCGCTTCATCGCCGCCTGCGAGGTGTAGCAGCCGGTGCCGTGGCGGCTCATGAGCAGCTCGCCGTTGTATCGCGACAGCTTGGCGATCTGCTCGGGCGTGAGATCGCGGTAGAGTTGATCGGCCGGAGCGCTGAGCA
>CAYYBO010000112.1:4978-11478 GCA_964470125.1 uncultured Planctomycetaceae bacterium
ACGGCCTCCTCCAGCTTGGCGACGGACTCGTTGTCCGGCGCGCCGCCGGAGTCGCCGACGCCGAAGTACTTGTAGCCGACGTATACCCCCGACTGCTGCCCCAGCTTGTCGATCTTCTCCAGCCACTTGGCGTCTGTCGCCAGGTCCTCGCGAATCTTGGCGACATAGTCGCCGGGATTGACGGCGGCGATCAGCGTGCTGCCGTCAACGCCTTCCCAGACGCCCACGTCAAACGGCACGCCCACCCACGAGCCCCAGGTCAGCTTCTGCGTGGAGAAGCCGGTCAGCCCGCAATGCGCGGCGATGCTCGGCAGGGCATAGCCGAAACCGAAGCAGTCCGGCAGGAAGATGTCGCAGCTTGTCTGGCCGAACTCGCGTTTGAAGAAGCCGTTGCCGTAAAGAATCTGGCGGACGATCGACTCCGGCGAGGGAATGTTCACGTCGCAGGCGTCGACCGAGCTGCCGCAGACCCGCCAGCGACCCGCGGCGACGTACTTCTTCAGCCTGGCGTAATCCTCCGGGTAATACTCGCGGGCCAGCATGTAGCGGTAGGCCCCCTCGAAACTGAAGATGTAGCCGGGGAATTTCTCGAACAGGGCAAAGTTCTCTTTCAGCGTGGCGGGGATGTACTCGTTGATCGTCTTCTGGATCGTCCACAGCCACTGCGTGTCTAAGTGGGATGTGGCCACGACGTAGAGCTTGCGCTCCGGCTCGGCCGGGGCGGAGGCCGCGATTGGCTGCTGAGCAGGCTGCTCGCCCACGGTGGGTGCCTGCTCGATGTCACCGATCAGAGCCGCGACCGTAAGGGAGCGGTTCCCGTCAGTCACCTGCCGCGCCGTCGGTTCATCGGCCGGCTGCTCGATCGCAGCCGCGACCGCCTGCCCTTCGCGTCGTGCGGCAATGTCAAGGGCAAGCGAACGGTCCCGAGCGCCTTGTTCGCTCATGACAGGCTCTCGCTCAATTCCGGCTGAAAACGCGGGCGCCTGCAGGACAACTACGGTGGCGATCACGAATAACACTCCTGACGCTTTGCGGATCATCTTCACGTCTCCAGGTCCCGGACAGGCTCTAGTACGAACGGGCCTTCCTCATGTAACGGAACAGCCGCCGGGATTGTACCGCACTGGTTACACCAGTCATGCGATGTTCACGCGACTGGATCAGATTGTGTTCGCAGCAAATTCAGCGCATAAAAAACGGCCTCGAGCTCATAGCTGTTGGCCGGTAGCTCCGTAGAGCGTGCCTGAAAATCTTTTTGTTGCGAAAAGACTCTCAGGCCGAGGTCGATTACACTAACCAACATAATCGCACACAAGAATCACCTTGTCAAGGCCTGAACGGAAGGAATTCGAGACATGTCGGCTTATGTTCTTGGATTAGACTTGGGCCCAAGTTCACTAGGCTGGGCTTTGCTGGACGAGCGAGAAGGAGAAATCGCTGCAACGGGCGTGCGCGTCTTTCCTGAGGGCGTTGACCGCGATACACAAGGTCGCGAGATATCAAAGAACGCGCAGAGACGCCTTGCACGAGCGATGCGTCGGCAGATTGCGCGACGGGCCGGACGGAAACGTCACCTTCGGGAAGTGCTTGTCGGAGCAGGTCTCCTACCGGAGGTTGCCCTATTACCGCGCGAAGACCAGCGCCGAACAGATTGGGAGCGCGACGAATTCAAGAAGGACGACCCTTACACCCTGCGCAGCCGCGCGTTCGGTGAACGCCTCGGACCGCACGAGATCGGCAGGGTGCTAGTCCACCTGAACCAACGCCGCGGCTTCCGCTCGAACCGCAAGGCCGACCGTGCCGCCAAGAAGGAAACGTCAGACCTGTTGGTGGAGATCGGCGAACTCGCTGCCAAACTCGGCGACCGGACACTTGGTCAGTACCTCGCCGACCAGCGCCCTGAAGACCGCCCAGGAGAACGCAGCAAACATCATCTCGTCAGGCTGCGCGGTCTGCACACGCGGCGCGACATGTACGAGCGAGAGTTTGCCGCTATCTGGGAGCATCAACATCAGTTTCATCCGGACGTGCTGACCGACGACCTTCGCGAAAGGATCAAAGGCGTCATCTTCTTTCAACGCGAACTGCGGCCGCCATCTCCCGGTCTTGTCGGCCGATGCGAACTCGAACCGCGTCTCCCTCGCTGCGCCCGCGCGGATCGTCGAGCCCAGCGTTTTCGCCTTCTCAACGAGGTCAACAATCTGCGCGTAATCGACCTTTCTCATAGGTCTGAGCGGAAACTGACCGATGAAGAGCGCTCGGAACTACTTGCTTTCCTGTCCCAGAAGAAGGAACGCAAGTTCGACGAGATTCGCAAGCACCTCTTTGAACAACACGAGAATACTCGCTTCAACCTGGAGGCAGGCGAACGACCGAAGATGTACGGCATGCCGGTCGACGCGATGCTTGCACACAAGGACCGGCTTGGCAAGGCGTGGCACAAGACCCCGAACGATCTCAAGGATCGCATCGTCGCGGCCATCATCGACGACGAGCCGGCGAGGCTCGGCTATCTACTCGCGCAAGCAGGCTTCGACGAGGCTGTCGCAGAATCGCTCCTGGACGGCGCGGAATTAGAGGATGGGTACGTCAGTTACAGCCTTCATGCCATCAAGAAACTGCTCCCCTTCCTCGAAAAGGGCCTGCCGTTGACCTCTCGCGAGGCTGACAAGCCCTGTGCGATCTGCGAAGCCGGTTACATGCTTCCTTGGCAACGCAAAGTCGACGGCCTCGCCCAATTGCCCGAGCCTCCTGAGGTGACGAACCCACTCGTACGGCAAGCCCTCCACGAAGTCCGCAAGACAATCAACGCCATCCTGCGGGAATTTGTGGAACGAAAGGGCCACCGTCTCTCTGCGATTCACGTGGAATTGGCTCGAGAAGTGCGAGGCACGGCAAAGCAGCGCGCCCTACGCGCGCGTGAGATCGAGAAGCGCCATCGCCTCCGAGACGATGCCGCCGACACAATCCGCGAGTACGGCTGCAAGGCAACCGCAGAAGCCATCGATCGATACCTGTTATGGAAGGAGCAGGGCGAAGAATGCCTCTATTGTGGCCGCGCCCTGGGAATGGCCGCACTGCTGGGCGGAGAAGTCCAGATAGACCACATCCTGCCGTATCGACGCAGCCTGGACGACTCCCTTATGAACAAGGTAGTAACCTGTCCACACTGCAACGCCGTCGAAAAACAGGATCGCACACCCTTTGAATGGCTGGCCAAGACCGACGTGGCTCGCTACGAGACCATCCTCCAGCGAGCCCGCAAGCTCCACTACGCAAAACAGAAGCGGTTGCTTGTCGAATCCATCGAACTTGACGACTTCTTCGCCCGGCAATTGGTCGACACCGCGTACATCACGTCCCAGGTACACGAGTATGTCCGCTGTCTCTGTCCCGACGTGCTGTGCATGAAGGGCCAACACACCAGCACACTTCGCCGACAGTGGGGACTCAACACGGTTCTCAGCCGCGACGGTTCAGACCTCAAGAATCGAGACGACCACAGACACCATGCGGTCGACGCAATTGTGGTGGCCCTCACCAATCGCCGACGCCTCCAAGCTCTTGCGGACGTGTTCAAGCGGCGTGGCGACGGTATCGAGGGGCAACTGCCAGAGCCGTGGTCGAACTTTCGAGCGGACGTTGAGAAGGCGGTGAATGAAATCCATGTTTCGTACCGCGTGCGACGGCGGGTCGCAGGCGCCTTGCACGACAAGACAATCTATGGCCCGACAGACACGCCGGGCGAGTTCGCCTGCCGCAAGGCACTGGAAGACCTTACCCCGGCGATGGTCCCGAAGATTCGCGACCGCGTAGTCCGCGAACTTGTTGAAGCCCGGCTTCACTCGCACGGCATCGAACCAGGGCGCCGCAAGGGGGAGATACCCGCGGAGACGTGGAAAGAACCCTTGTGGATGCCCACTCCGCGCCGCAGTGAATTCGCTGGCAAGATACCCATTCGCAAGGTCCGACTGGTCATCCGCAACGATTCCATCCGCGCCATCCGAGACGGCTCAGCGTTTGTCGAGCCCGGAAGCACGCATCATCTCTGCATCTTTGAGGTCGTCGATTCCAACGGCAAGACTCGCCGCGAGGCGGTCTTCGTGACTATGCTCGATGCGGCCGAACGCCTGGCTAACCACCAGCCACTGATTCAGCGCGCGCATCCGACTAAACCAAACACTTGTTTTCTCATGAGCCTGGCCGGCAACGAGCTAGTCCTCCTGCAACACAAGGGCAAGGAGGACTTGTACAGGTTTGAAACGGCCGCCTCCACCTCGCAACAGATGTGGTTCCGACATCACACTTTTGCCGGAAAGTCCTCCGATAAGTGGGGGCGAATCAGCAAGAAGCCAAACACTCTGGTGGCCCGTAAAGTCACTGTCGATCCTCTAGGGAGAATCCGCACAGCAAACGATTGACATTCAACGTCCTCCCCTCGCGGGACGATATGCTCGGCAGAGGCCGGGCGTGATCAAGCGAACCATCGAAATCTCCCAACGCCCCGTACACCTCACGGTCAAGGACCAGCAACTCCTGATCCAAGACCGTGAGGGTGATAGGGCCATCCTCTCCTCCGCCCCCTGCGAGGACATCGGCATCCTGCTCGTCGAACACTGCGGCACCACCTACACCCACGCCGCCTTGACAACCCTGCTCAGCCACGACGCCGCCGTCGTCTTCTGCGGGCGAGACCACCTGCCCGCCGGTCTGCTCCTGCCCATCGGCGAGCACACCCAGGTCGTCTGGCGGCTGCACAGCCAACTCGCCGCCGGCAAGCCGCTCAAGAAACGCCTCTGGCGGCAGATCGTCCAGGCCAAAATCCGCGCCCAGGCCGCCAACCTGCTCGACGGCTCACTGGTCCGGTCGCGGCTGCTCGGCATGGCTCGTCGGGTCCGCTCCGGCGACCCGGACAACCTCGAAGCCCAGGCCGCCAGGGCCTACTGGGCCGCCTGGCGCGACGGTCTCTGCACCGCTGATTCCTACGGCACAGGCGTCTCGCCTGTGAGGTCTTTCCACCGAGACCCCGACGGGCCCGCCCCGAACAACTTGCTCAATTACGGGTACGCCGTCATGCGGGCCGCCGTCGCCAGGGCCATCGTCTCCGCCGGGCTCCTGCCGACGCTGGGCATCAAGCACGTCAGCCGCTCCAACGCGTTCTGCCTGGCGGATGATCTCGTCGAGCCGCTCCGGCCGCTGGTCGACGCGAGGGTAAGCGAACTGGTCCGCAACGGTCGCGCCGAACTCGACCCCGAGACGAAACGCGGCCTCTTGGAATTGCTGACGAGCGAGGTGAACACTGCCGGGCAAAACGGCCCGCTCATGGTCGCGCTTCATGCCATGACCGCGTCACTCGTGCGTTGTCTGGAAGGCGATGCAGACCGGCTCGAAATTCCCATCGCCGTCGAACCCGATAGCGTCGCCCCAGCCCCGTAGCGTCGGCCCCCCGCCTGCCCTTTACGTCGCAAAGCGATGTCAAGGGCGGCCGACGTAGCGGCCCGCGCCCTCGCGCGGCCGTCCGGTAGCGTCGGCCCCCCAGCTTGCCCGCCGTGGTGGGTGGCTGACGTAGCGGCCCGCGCCCTCGCGCGGCCGGAGTAGAGCACCAGGACGATTCGCCCATGTTCATCAGCGGGTATCGTTGTATGTGGGTCGTCGCCATGTTTGACTTGCCGGTGGACACCAAGGCGGCCCGACGGGCCTACACCCAGTTTCGCAAGTCGCTGCTCAAGGACGGGTTTGCCAGGATGCAGTTTTCCGTGTATATTCGGCACTGCGCCAGCGAGGAAAACGCCGATGTACACGTCCAACGCGTCGAGCATTCAGTACCCGACGACGGCGAAGTGCGGGTGCTCACCATCACCGACAAGCAGTTCGAACGCATGCGCATTTTCTGGGGAAAACGGCGCAAGCCGCCCGAACAGCCCCCTGCTCAACTCGAGCTTTTCTAGACCCTGTCGCCTGCAAGTCGTTTCCGGCCGGTCGCTTGTGGGGGCGGTAGTGTAATCGACCCCGACCTGCGAGCAAGCCGCAACAGGAAGAGGAGTAGGAATGACTGACGTTGCAGTGTAATCGACCCCGACCTGCGAGCAAGCCGCAACAGGACCATAGGCTTCGCCGGCCGCTTTTGCAGTGTAATCGACCCCGACCTGCGAGCAAGCCGCAACTAAGGCACGAGCACTTAGGCAACGCCGCAAAGTGTAATCGACCCCGACCTGCGAGCAAGCCGCAACAGCTGGCGATGAATCTCGACGCACTGCTGAGTGTAATCGACCCCGACCTGCGAGCAAGCCGCAACGAACAGCTTGTGCGGGGCAACCCCGAACCAAGTGTAATCGACCCCGACCTGCGAGCAAGCCGCAACGGCGGATGGGCCCCGAAGACACGCGGCCAAAGTGTAATCGACCCCGACCTGCGAGCAAGCCGCAACTGGGAGAAGCTGCGATTCCGCAAGGGCGAGAGTGTAATCGACCCCGACCTGCGAGCAAGCCGCAACTCCCGGC
>CAYYBO010000113.1:0-11387 GCA_964470125.1 uncultured Planctomycetaceae bacterium
CCCCGAAGGCCGGCTTTCCCCCGCGATGCCCTCGGCGTAACACCCGGCACTGAACCGTGTCGCCTGTAACCGCATCCAGCGCCGCCCCCTGAGCGACGTACAAATCACCATGCACCGTCGGCTCATCCGGCACGACGAAGCCGAACCCTCTCGGATTCGCCCTGTACCGACCGACCACCTCTCCGCGAGGCTGCGGCAGCATGACTGCGTCGCCCGTGCCCAGCACGACCCGTCCCACCCGCCGGAGCGCGTCCACGCTGTCGTGAAAGTCACCGTATTCAGCTTCCGCAAGGCCCATGGCCCGCGCCAGCCGCCGAGCTTCCACCGGCCGATAGCCGGGCTGCCGCACAAAATCCAGAATCCGTTCAGAAAATCGTTTCGACATTCCAACACCACGCTTGCCAGTCCGGACGTCAACCGCGAGGATAGCAGGCCGCTCCGAACAGAGAAGGTTTACAGGCCTCCGTCACAAAAGGACTCAGTATGGATGATATCATCGCCCTCGCCAGAGAGTTAGGCAAGAAGATCGCCGCCCATCCGCGATGCGTCGACTTCATGGCCGCGGCCCGTGCCGTCGCCGGCGACAAACAGGCCCAGGAAACCCTCAAGGCGTATCAGGAGCAAATACGGACCATCCAGGAGATGGAACACGCCGGCAAGCCGATTGAACCGACCGACAAACGCAAGCTCGCCGAATGCGAGGCCGCCGTCGCCGGAAACGACCTGCTCAAGAAGATGCTCAAGCACCAGGCGAACTACCTGGAGTTCATGAACCGCATCAACAGCGCCATCGACGAAGCATCACACGCTTAGGACACGCGCAGCAGCGACCTGCGTGGTCCATTTCGCCTTCATTGCAGCGGCGTAGCACCATGACAGGCCGGTCCCCTCGCGTCGCAGCCGGGCAATCCCTCTGCCCGGATTGTTGGCGCATCTCCGGCGCAAGGGCCTCAGGCCGTTGGTCTGGCTCCTTCCACCGAGGCATCGCCGGTCGGGTATTCATGGCGACTCGCGGAGGAGGGCGGCGGCGGATTCGGGCGGGACGTGGTTGATGAAGACTCCGGTGCCGAGCTCGAAGGCGGCGGGGCTCATCACGCGGGGAAGGATCTGCACGAAGAAGCGGTGGTGTTCGCGGGCGCGGTCGCCCCTGGGGGCGTCGTGGATGATGAGGTTGTAGTCGGGGTCGTTCAAGCGGCGGTGGAGACGGCGGAGCGTGTCGCGCAGGACGAGGGCGAACGCGGCCGTCTGGTCGTCCGGCAATTCCCGGAACGAATTGATCGCGGTTCGCGGAATGATCCAGGTCTCGTACGGCGCCTGTGACGCCCAGGGTGCCAGGACGACGAACTGGTCGGCAACGGCGATGACCCGCGAGCCGGCGGATAGCTCGTCTTCGAGCAAGGCGTTGAAGAGCGGGCGACCGTTCTCTCGGGCGAAGGTCTCCTGACGCTCGATGATGCGGCCGACGGCGGGGGGAACGACGGCGGTGGCAACGAGCTGAAAGTGCGGATGGCGGATGGAGGCGCCGGAGCGGGAGCCGTGGTTCTTCACTACGCAGGCGTAGCGAACGTCGCGGGCCTGCATGACCATGCGGCAGCGGTGGCGAAGAGCCTGCACCAGGAGCGTCGCGTGCCTGTCATCGTGAAGGGCGAAATGGCGGTCGTGCAGAGGGGATTCGATGACGACCTCGTGCATGCCGACGGCGGGACGGGATTGGCGAAGCGGCGATTGAGCATGATCGGAGGTCGACGGGGGCTTCCACTTTCCGGAGGCGACTTCCTCCGGAGAGGGTACGGGATCGGCGTCGATGGAGACGGCGGGATACTTGTTGGGAACCACGCGGACTCGCCATCCCTCGTGATCCACGGTGGAGTAGTCGTCGCGGAGGGCGTAAATCTCGGGAGCCGTGCGGCGTTCGTTGCCGGGGCAGAAGTCGCACCGCTCGTCACGCGAGGGAAGGGGGGCCGGCGCGGCGGCGCCGGTGGTTAGAAACTCCTGCGGACGGTCGCCACGGCACGCGGCGATGATAACCCAGTTGCCGGTCAGTGGATTCTGACGGTATTCGTTCATGCAGCGTTGCTCCGGTCGTTCGGTGGACAGAGTCCGCCCTACGGTCTCGCGGCCGCGACGGCGGCGACGAGGTCGTCGTACTCTCGCTCGGCGAGCGTGCGCAGGTCGAACAGGATAGCCTCGTCGCGGATGCGGGCAAGCACGCTGGGCGCACCAAGCCGGAGGCGCCGAACCAGCTCATCCAAGGAGGCCGGCGGCGCCGGCCGCCAGGAGACGACGGCAGTGGGGAACGGCCAGGCAGGCAGCGAACCGCCGCCGGCGAAACTCTCATCCTGGGCGACGGCGAAGACGTCATCGGGCAGGGCCCTACGCAGCCTTTCGGCCAGGGCGGCGGCGCGGCCCTCCAGAGAGCCAAGCGTTTCGGAAAGCATCGCGAGCAGCGGCACATGCTGCTTGACGGACTCAGGCGACAGATAGAGTTCCAGCGTCGCCTCCAGGGCCGCGATGGCCAGCTTGTCAATGCGAAGAGCGCGGGCCATGGGATCGCGCCGCAGCCCGTCGATGATCTCGCGTTTGCCCAGGAGGAGTCCGGCCTGGGGTCCGCCGAGCAACTTGTCTCCGCTGAAGGAGATCACATCCGCCCCGGCGCGGAGGCTCGCGGTCACGGTCGGCTCGGCGGCGGCAGACCACAACTCGTCATCCAACAAGGCCCCGCTGCCGAGATCGTCGAACATGGGCAGGCCGTGGCGGTGGGCCAGTTCCGCCAATTCCGGCGTCTCCGGGGCCTCGGCGAAACCCACGACTCGGTAGTTGCTGGTGTGTACGTGCATGAGCATGGCGGTCTGGCCGCCGATGGCGGCTTCATAGTCTCTGATGTGCGTCTTGTTGGTGGTGCCAACCTCACGAAGCACGGCCCCGCCGGCAATCATCACTTCCGGGAGGCGATAGGAGCCGCCGATCTCGATGAGCTGTCCTCGCGAGACGATTACCTCTCGGCCCTTGGCGAGGGCGTGCAAAACGAGCATTGTTGCGGCGGCGTTGTTGTTGACGATCAAGGCGGCCTCGGCGCCGGTCAGGCGACAGAGCAAGTCGGCGGTGTACTGGCCGCGGCGGCCGCGCTTTCCGGAGGGAAGCTCAATCTCGAGGTTGCAGTAACCCCGGGCAGCACCGGCGATGCGGTCCACGGCGGCATCAGGAAGGACGCTTCGGCCAAGTCCGGTGTGCAGAACGACGCCGGTGGCGTTGATGACGCGGACCAGGCGGTTGGCCTGCTTGCCCTGGATGATCGCTTCAGCCTGGGCAAGGAGAGTACCCACGCTGAGCTGATCGCCCGAGGCTGCGCCAGCCTGGAGCTGCCGGCGAAGCGAATCAAGGGCCTCGCGGAGAGCGTCGGTAACGAGTCCCCGCGGCATCCGGCTCAGGACGGTGTGTGACTCCGCGCCTTTGAGGAGGACAGTAATCGAGGGTAACTTCGAAAGGTCGGGGACGCTTGACATGGCTACTTGCCGCCTCCGGTCAGGACGCGCTCATCACCGACGCGTCGTGTGAAATTGATCTTGTCGAGATACTCGAGAAGCGGCTGCACCACGCGGCGTGTCAGCTTCAGATCGTCGCGAACCTCGGCAAGCTTGAAGGCCCGGCCGCTGCCCAGCTTGCCGACGGCCTCCTTGAGACGAGTGAGGCTCGTGGCGGAGATGAACTGCTGTGGCGCGACCATGACAAGGCGTTTCTCGCACTTGGCAAGGTCTTCGAGCATCTTCGACCGCTGCTTCGACAGGGTGGCGGCGGTCTTCAGACCGGGCCAGGGGGGAACGTCGAAGCCGGCGGCGGTGATTTCAGCGACCAGTTTCTCCAACAGGGCCGCGTCCTCCGGCGAAAGGGCGGGGCGGAATTCGTGATGAGCGACGTAGGGACCCTGGACGACCGCCGACTTCGCGGCCACGAGTTGATCGAAGATCAACCTGCCAAGGCCGGCGGCGCTGCGCTTCTCGATCCAGGTGACGAAGCGATCTCGCTGGATTCCAGGCTCGGTCGGGTTGAGGGCGTGGTGTCGCTTGAGGTAGGCCAACGCCCGCTCCTGGATGGCCTGCACCGTGCCCTTGTGAACGAAGCGACCGCCCGATAGTGGAGTCAGCTCGCCCTCCCGGCTCAGACGATCCAGGCCCGCAGCCGCAGCGCTCGGATCGATGCCGACCTCGCAAGCCAGCCGCATAGCCGCAGGCGATTTGAAGCCGGCGAGGCGAACGGCTGCCCTGAGCCGAACGAAAGCCTCCGGCGACTCGGCCTGGGCGAGGGCCGCGATGTCGTCCGGATGGTTCGGCCGGATGCGTCGCGCCAAAGGCCGCACGACGTGGCCGCCGCCGATGGTCGCCTGGGCGGTCTCACTCCGGAGGATAAAGCGCTCACCGAAGGCGGCGCAGACCGGCTGCTGAAACCGCAATTGAACAAGGGCGCTCTGGCCGGGCAGAAGTTGGCTGCCGCCGACAATGACCAGCATGGCCATCGCCTCCGTCGTGCCGATGGAGACGCGGACCAGGCGGTGCGAGGGCAGCGGCTTGTCTCGCCGGGGGAGGATCCGAACGCGGGCGTCCAGGTATCGCGAGCCGTGGAGGTAACCTGCGGTGGCCAACTGCATGCCGCGGTCAATCTGGGCACGGTCGATGCCGGTGAGGTTCAAGGCGGCGCGCTGGCCGGGGCCGATGGTCTGGACGGAGGCACCGTGCGTCTGGACCTCTCGAACCTTGCAGGACAGGCCGACGGGTTGAAGTTCCAGCGTGGCGCCTGGGGCAATCCGGCCGCTGAGCACGGAACCCGTGACCACCGTGCCACGGCCGTGGATCGCGAAGATGCGATCTATGGCCAAACGGAAGATTGGACCGGCGTCGCGAGGGGGCAGGGTGAGGACCAGCGTGGTTATGGCGGCGCGAAGGTCGTCAAGACCTTGGCCGGTCTTGGCGGAGGCGGGCAGGCACGGCCAGTCCTTGAGCGTCGTGCCTTGGGCCAGCTCGGCGACTTGAGCGCGGACCGCATCCACGCGGTCGGGCGGCACCAGGTCGGCCTTGCTTATGGCCACAAGCCCGTAGCGGAGGCCGAGAAGGTCGAGGATATCCACATGCTCTCGCGTCTGCGGCATGACGCCGTCATCCGCAGCGACGACGAGCAGGCCGAGGTCGATGCCGGTGGCCCCGGCGACCATCGTGCGCACGAACCGTTCGTGGCCGGGCACATCAACGATGCCGACGTGAACCGCGTCCTTCTCGCCGGCTGAACCGGGCAAGCCCAAGTGGGCGAAGCCAAGCTCGATGGTCATGCCGCGGGCCTGCTCCTCGGGGAGACGATCCGGGTCGATGCCGGTGAGCGCCTTGACCAACGCCGACTTGCCGTGGTCGATGTGACCGGCGGTGCCGAGTATGCAGAAACGCGGCGAGGGGGTGCTAACAGACTGACTCGACATGACAGTATGTTAGCGTTTGGATGGATGTTGGGAAACAGGGGCCGCGTCCTTCAAACAGAGCCGCGACCAGAACAGAGCCGCGACCGTGAGGGAGCGGTTCCCGTCCGATCTCAACGGCCCGTTCACTCGCGGAGTGACCGCTCCCTCGCGGTCGCGGCTCTGTTCGATCGGTCGCCGCACTGTTCAGCCGATCACCACGGGTTCTTCACGTGGCAGGCGCGGCCGGTCTTGGCGATGTAGTCCTGGTGATAGTCCTCGGCGGGCCAGAAGGTGCGGGCGGAGGCTACCTGGGTGACGATCTTGCGGTCTCGATACTGCTCGGAGGACTGCAGCTCCGCGATGGACCGCTCGGCCTCGCGTCTTTGGTCGTCGTTGACGTACCAAATGCCGGAGCGGTACTGCGTGCCGACGTCCGGGCCCTGCCGGTCGAGCTGCGTGGGGTCATGCATGGCGAAGAACGCCTCCAACAGCCGCCGGTAGGTGATTCGCCTGGGATCGAAGACGACCTTGACCGTCTCGGCATGGCCGGTGCGATCCGTGCAGATGTCCTTGTATGTCGGGCGATCCATGTTTCCCTGCATGTAGCCGCTGACGGCGTCGATCACGCCGGGACCTTGCTGGAAGTAGTGCTCGATGCCCCAGAAGCAACCGCCGGCAAAGTAGGCGGTCTCGGCTTGCACGGGCTTGCTCTCCGCAGGGAGGTCCTCGCCTTTCTGGTGAAACCTGAGGGCAGCAGAATTCAGGCAGTGTCTCTGGCCGGTCGGCTTCGGGCCGTCATCGAAGACGTGGCCCAGGTGCGCGCCGCAGCGAGCGCAGTTGATCTCGGTCCGCACCATTGCGTGGCTCTTGTCCACCTTGCGGGTGACGTGGGCGGAGTCGAACTCACGATAGAAGCTCGGCCAGCCCGTGCCGGAGTCGAACTTATGCTCGCTGGAGAAGAGCGGCAGCCCGCAGACGACGCAGCAGTAGACACCATCCTTCTTGTTGTCCAGCAGATTGCCGCAAAAGGCGGCCTCGGTGCCGGCCCTCTGCGTCACACGGAAGGCCTCGGGGTCCAGCCTCTTGGCCAGGGCAACAATGTCGTCCCGCGGGAGCAAGGTAATGTCAAAACCCGACTTCGAGTAAAGTGGCGTCATGGATTCCTCGGAACGCGATTGCGCGTTGGAACTAGCCCCGCGAGACTCGGGATCGGGCCTGGGCGGGGCGGGCTTCACTGCCGCCGGCTGACAACCGCCTGCAGATACGGCCAGGATGATCGCCCATTTGGACATCGCCGTCGTCAGGCTCATGTGCTCATTGTAGTCGCGACGCTCGGTTGATTCTTGCGACGGCCTCCCTGCTCGCCGAAGGCTCGACCGCTTCCGCTTGCCTTCGCTTGGGTTGCCCTGTAACATGCACAAACGCCGGCATCGTCTCCGTGTCCGGGCCTGTGAAGTTCGGCGTGGCTCGGGTCATCAGAAAGACCCCGGTAGAGCGTATGGCGTCAAAGCGACGCTGCAGGCATCGCGGGTGGTCCGGCCGCCGCTTAAGACGACCACTCCCCTTCCGAACGAGGCAGGGTGGTGTCTGACTGCACAGACCCACACGGCTCCGCCGAGAAGCACAGGCCGCTCTAAGCCCGCCGGCCAACGCCGCTGCGGCGGCCGACCGGTGCGGCCGCGCGTTTCTGTTGGCGATCCTGGTCTCATCGCCGCGGGCTGTGGACCGCGGCTCCTCTTGGATTCCTTGTCAGGATGCCCCGATGAGCCGCAAACACGAAATCATCGTCGTCGCCAACCGGCTGCCGGTACAGCGGATCAAGCATGGCCGCGTGACCCGATGGCACCCAAGCCCGGGCGGGCTGGTGACGGCGGTAGCGCCGGTTCTGCGAGAACACGGGGGCGCGTGGGTCGGGTGGCCCGGCGTGGCCAGCACGCTCTCGCGGCTGTTCCATCATGAAGGGATTCGCATCCAGCCGGTGGGCTTGACGCAGGGCGAGATCGAGCGTTTCTACGTCGGCTTTTCCAATCGGACGATATGGCCCCTGTACCATGATGCCGTTCGGCCCCCGGAGTTTCATCGAAGGTGGTGGAAGCCGTACGTGGATGTCAACCGGCGATTCGCCCTGAAGACAGCAAAGCTTGCCAGCCGCCGGCAGATCGTCTGGATTCACGACTATCAACTCCAACTCGTGCCGCGTTTCCTCCGGGAGCTTCGGCCCGATCTGCGAATCGGCTTCTTCCTGCACATTCCCTTCCCTCCCGACGAGTTGTTCGCCTGGCTTCCCTGGCGACGCGAAATCCTGGAAGGGCTGTTGGGGGCGGACGTGGTCGGCTTTCAGACGCAGCCGGACGCCCGCGACTTCGCCAACGCGGCCAAGCAGTTCACTTCGGCGGAGGGCACGGAATCGCTTCTGCACTTCAAGGGGCGGGAAGTGCGCGTGGGGGCCTTCCCCATCTCCATCGACTTCCGGGCGTTCGACGGCCTGGCGGCGGCCCCGCGCATCATCAAGCAGGCTCACGATCTACGCCAGAAGGTCGGACCTTCCAGGAAGATTCTTCTCAGCGTTGATCGACTGGATTACACCAAGGGCATCGACGTTCGGCTGCTCGCGTTCGAGGAATTGTTGCGGAGAGGATTGGCCTCCACGGCCGAGTGCCTGCTGATCCAGATCGCCGTGCCCAGCCGCGAGTCGGCCGCCGAGTACCGCGACATGCGCACGCGGGTTGAGCAGATCGTGGGGCGGATCAACGGAGACTACAGCGAACCGGGACGAGTCGCCGTGCATTACTTCCGCCGAAATCTGCCCCGCGAGGAGTTGGCGGCTTTCTACGTCGCCGCGGACATAATGGTAGTAACCCCGTTGAAAGACGGCATGAATTTGGTGGCCAAGGAATACGTGGCCTCGCGGAGGGACAGCTCGGGTTTATTGGTCTTAAGCGAGTTTGCCGGAGCAGCCAGGCAACTACGCACAGCCTTGTTGGTCAATCCTCGCGACATTGAGGGCATGGTCAAGATCATGAACACATCATTGCGCGTGCCGACGGATGAAGCGCGCTTTCGCATGTCCGCGCTGCGAAGCCTTGTTCGCCGTCATGACGCCGCGGATTGGGCAATGAACTTCCTGGACGCCCTGCACAGATGAAGCAATCCCTTGACCCACCGTGACCGGCCGGGTCCGTGGCAGGATCCACCGATCCCGCCCTCGGCGTGTGCTGCCGGCGGAGCGACGCTCGATCCGAAGCACGTCCGGCCGGAAGGGGTCTCCTTAGCGCAACTGCTCGCCGCCGGGAAGAGCGTGCCGCCGCACGACGAGTTCCATCGCCGTTTCAATGGGCAGCGTGACAAGGCCACTGTTCTTGTCGATCCAGCGGCAGGACTTGAGGGCATCGGCCTGTTGATCGTGAAGCCGGCAGAGCTCAGACGGGTCGGCGGCAGCCTGGGCAGCGGCGAGGGCGGTCGGTGTGGGAAGATCGAAACGCCACTGCGCCATGACCATTACCACAAGAACGACCGCCGCGATAAGTACGGCAACGACTATCGCCTGCAGGAGATTCAGGTTGTCGCTGCACAGTGCCGTTCGCATCACACGTTCTCGAAGGTCAGCGACTCGGCCAGCCGCGGGTCGCGCAAGGGTACGAGGGCCTGCCGCCGCATACTCAGCACGATGCCCGCGATGTAGAGCCCGCCGACGCCGATGAAACAGGCCACGTCGACCAGGGCGGGCCTCGCGCTCATCGGAGCCGCCTGGGGCATGACCAGCCAGTACATGTCCACCAAGTGCATCAAGAGCACCCAGACCGAGCAGGCGGCGAAGACGAGGGTCCGTCGTTTCGCCCCGCGAGACATCAACACGAGAAACGGGACCACGAAGTGCCCGAAGAGCAGGACTAGGCCGACAAAGGCCCATTCCCCACTCTGGCGGCGGAGATACCAGACGGTCTCCTCGGGGATGTCGGCATACCAGATCAGCATGTACTGCGAGAAGGCGATGTACGCCCAGAAGATGCTGAACGCGAAGACGAGCTTGCCCAGGTCGTGATAATGCTCGGCGGTGACGACGCCGGTCAGCCGGCCGCTGCGCTGCAGCAGCAGCGCCGTGAGTGTCAACAAGGCGAAGAAGCCGAGCACGCCGCCGGAGAAGTAGTACACGCCGAAGATTGTGCTGTACCAGTGGGGGTCCAGCGACATCAACAAATCGAAAGCAGCGAAGGTGATCGTCACGCCGAAGAGGAGCATGCCCGGGGCGCTCCACTTCTGCATGCGAAGGGTGAGACCCACTTCGCCGGTGGCATCCTGCCGAACCGAGTTGCGGCGGAAGAAGGCCGCCAAGGCGATCCAAACGACGAAGTAGATGGCCAGGCGAACCAGGAAGAACGGCACATTCAAGTACGGCTCCTTGCCGTGCAGCAGATGATCCCTGGCGACGGCATCAGCATCGGCCCAATGATAGAGGTGCCGGATGCCCGGGATGATGGGCAGGGCGAGGACCGCGAGGAGCCAGAGGTTCGAGGCGATGCACTCGGCGGGCCGACGGAGGACGACGCTCCAGCCGGACCGCGTGAGGTGCTGAAGGATGACGAAGAACAGCCCGCCGAGCGACAGGCTGAGGAAGAAGGTGAAGCTGACCAGGTAGGCGTGGAAGAAGCGATGGCCCATATCCTCTGCTGAGCGGCCCCATATCAGGCTGACAGCCAGGCCGGCGGCGCCGACGAGGATGCCCACCCGGGCAACATGAATCGCGCCGTCACCGAGGCGGTGGTCGTTAGATGGCTGATTGACAAGTGTGTCTTGCACCGAAGTAGCCGTCACTTCTTCTGGGTGTCAGGTGAATCCTCGATCTTCACGCCGGGCGGTACGTCCCCCGCGGCGGCGTTCTGGCTTCTCTGCAGGGCGCGGACGTAGGCGACGATCGCCCAGCGATCATCGACTGCTATTTGTGCCGCGTAGCCCGGCATTGTGGCAATGCCCTGGCTGACCGTGTTGAACAAATGACCGATCGGCCGCTCGCGGACCTGGTCGGAGTGAAACGAGGCCGGAGCAACCCAGGCGGCCTCCTGCAAGGCCGCAGCCCGGACGGCCACCATGCCGCTGCCGCCGCCGTCCAGGCCGTGGCACACGGCGCAGTAGATGTCGTACCGCTCTCGGCCGCGTTGCATCACTGCGTCTGTCAGGGGCATGGGAAACTCAGTCACCCATCGTTCGCCTTCCTCGCTCAGTTTGCCCGCGTGGTAGGCTGGATCCTCGCGCAGCTCGCCGCGGGCCACGGTCTCCGCGATTGGCGGCCGCTGGGCACTGCCGTCAGCAAACAGCAGGCTGGCCTGCTGGGCCTTCAGCTTGGGCTGGACATCCATGTCCATGAAAACATGGACTCGCGGCTTGCTGGAATACACTGAGCAAATGCGGGCGATGACCACCGCCGGCACGGTCACCAGGACGACGAGAAGAACGGCCGTGTAAATAGCCTTGCCCCGCATGAGGCTTACTCCTCTTCCTCGATCGTTTCGATCTCCGTGCCGCTCAAAGCCTGCAGAAACCGCTTCGTGCCGGCGGGCTCGAACTTCGGGTCGCTCGCCTCGATGCTGATGAAGAAGCCGTCGGTGGTCGTCCTGCGAAATCGGCGGCTCCTGAACAACGCATGATACGGCCGAGGCAGGCCGTTAAGGCCCAACATACCGACGAACGCGGCCACGGCGGCGAACAGGATGGTCAGCTCGAACATCACCGGGATGTTCGCCGGGAGCGAGAAGATCGGTTTGCCGCTGATGAGCAGCGGATAGTCGAACGCATTGGTGAACCACTGCAGGACCAGGCCGGTGGCGGCCCCGGCGAAGCCCGCGGCGAGGACGATCCACGGCAGCCTGGTCGGCCGCAGGCCCATCGCGTCGTTGAGCCCGTGGACGGGAAACGGCGTGTGGGCGTCCCAACGGGCGTAGACCGCGTCGCG
>CAYYBO010000114.1:0-11312 GCA_964470125.1 uncultured Planctomycetaceae bacterium
CAATCGCCACGATCCCAAGAACTTATGACCTTGACGCGGCTCACTTCATGGGAGAGACGCCATGTTGTTTGTCAAGACGATGCTGACGATAGCCGTGTGCTTCTGGAGCGGGCCGGACGCGGTGAAAGCGAGAGTGACGGCCGGCGATGGGGTATGCAAGATCAGCCGAGCCGTCGAGCAGCCGATGTGCGGCGCGGACAAGGCGCGGGCAGTCCGGGTCGCAGTCGCGGCAGACGAGCCCGGGTGCGATCCGGCACGGTGCGACGGCAAGCGATGCGTCGTCGTGTGCAAGCAGAAACAGTGCGACGGGGACGACAAGAGCGGCTCGAAGGAGGTTGTCCGCAAGACGATCGTTGTGCGCGAGAAGGGAGACGGTCCGGCGTCGGTCGTCCGCGAGCCGCGGCGTGCGTTGAGTTGGTGCGGGATCGACGATCTGCCGGGCTGCTGCGACAAGGGCGTCTTCAAGAAAATCGTTCGCATGAAGGCGCTCGGCTGTGACGGCGACGGCAAGAAACCGTCTTGCTGCGGGGACATCAAACTGGGCGGGGCCATTGAGCTTGACGATGGCATTCTGGACCTCCGCGCCTGCCCTCCTCTCGGGATGAAAGACCGCCCGAGCCGCATCTGGATCAGCAAGAGAGGAGACAGACCCGGCTGCGATGGCGGTGAGGCTCCGTTCTTCGTGAAGGTGGGCGCCTACCGCGACGCCGAAGACGACGACCCGCCGGGCGAAGGCTACGCGTACGTGACCACCGTGATAGATGGCATCGGGTCCGGCGACGTCGCCCCCGGCGGGCCGTGGCTGGGCATCCAGTTCGGACCGGTTCCCAAGCCGTTGGCCGCCCATCTGAGCCTCGACAAGGACGCAGGTCAGATGGTCTTGAACATCGTCGAGGATTCGCCCGCGGATGATGCCGGACTTCAGCAATACGACGTGATCATTCAGATGGACGGCAAGGATGCGCCGGCCGACATCAAGAGCTTCATGTCAGCGGTGCGGGAATTCGAGCCCGGCGAGAAGCATGAGTTTGCGCTGATTCGCGGCGGACGACAGATCAAGGTGTTACTGGTCGTGGGCAAGCGGCCGGAGACAGTGGGCCCCTCCAAGTACGAAGCGGAATTGGAGGAGCTGTCGCAGGCTGACGTGCTCCATCATGGCGGCATCCTCCGCAAGGACGCGGAAGGCAACTGGAAGTTCGAGAACCTCGGCGACCTGAAGGAGATGCACAAGCTGTGGCAGCACCTGCCTGACGAGCAGGCCTTTGAGCGCCTGTTCAAATGGAGCGGATCGCTTCCCGGCTCGCAGTGCGATTTCGATATCGAGACCAAAGAGGGCAAGCTGCAAATCGAGCGGATCGGCGACAAGATCACGGTGACGCGGACGAAGATCGACGGCGACAAGCGGCAGGTGACGACCAAGGCGTATGACAGCGAGGAGGAATTCAAGAAGGACGATCCTGAAGCCTACAAAATCACGAAGAGGCACACCTGCCTGGAATTCAAGCTCGGGAAGGGTGCGGGGTGTCTTGTCGCGCCCGGCGGTGGCGTGCTCAAGTTCATGGACAAGGGCTCGGACTTCGACATCAATCTTCAGGAGTTGATGAAGAATGCGGCGGAGATGCGCAAGAACGCTGCCGAGGCGGGAGCCGAGGCCCGCAAGGCATACGAAGAAGCCCTGCACGCGCACTCGGAAAAAGGCCTTGATGATCTGTTCGGAAGAGGCAAAGCCGGAACGAGTTTTGAAATCACGGCCGACGGCCAGATCAAGGTGACCACCCGCAAGGGCGATGAGGAGTTGACCCAGACTTACGCCGACGCGGCGGCCTTGAAGAAGGCCCGACCCGATCTGTATGAGAAGTTTCGCAGACTGCAAGGCGATGACGCAGGGAGCAAGGGCGAGGCCAAGACGAAGATGAAGATGAGAATGAAGACAGACGACTGATTCGCAAGCTTTCACCCCACCCGAGCGTCGCCCGGTTCGACCACCTGCCTAGACCGTGTCATGCCGGGCGACGGGCGCGGCCGCGAGCGATCGCCGATCCTGAGGATCGACGGTCAACCGCGGCCGCGTCTTTTCACCGCTCCGCCCGAACCGGGCGAGAGACTCCTGGCGGCAACCTCGTTATCGACAGGCGGTTATCTCCAGCTGGCCCGCGTCCGTTGAGGCATCGCCGGGAACGCCGACGGGCAAGCGACTCGTGATTGACAGTGATTCCGAGGAACTCGTAGAATCTTCCATCAACCAACCGCAATGCCAGAGTAGAATCTACTGACGGTGCGGTTCACTCCACGCAGCTTTCCGGAAAGCCGTTGGCCCGGCACACTCCGCTGGCGGTGAGGCAAAACCATGATCGAGCCTGCAGGTTGGCACTACGTATTGATCGCGTGCCATTTGACGGTGTGTTTCATCCTCGCGGTATATGGGATTCACCGATACTCGCTCGTCTATCTCTACTACAAGAACCGGCGTAACGCCGCTCAGAAAAGGGCGTGCTTCCTGCAGAAGCCGTTCGTGACCATCCAGCTCCCCATGTACAACGAGCAGTACGTGGCCAGAAGGGTCATCGAGGCAACCTGCCGGATCAGGCACCCTCGCGATCGCCTGGAGATTCAGGTGCTCGACGACTCCACCGACGAGACCGTGGACATCGCCCGCCGGACCTGCGAAGAGATGCGCGCCGAAGGGCACCCGGTGGTCTACGTTCATCGGGACAACCGGCACGGGTACAAGGCCGGCGCGCTGGAGAATGGTTTGAAGACGGCCAAGGGCGAGTTGGTCTTGATCTTCGACGCTGATTTTCTGCCACCGGAGGATATCCTTGAACGCATGGTCGATCACTTTGTCGACCCCAAGGTCGGCATGGTCCAGGCGCGCTGGGAACACCTCAACCGCGAGCAGTCGTTGCTGACCAAGACGCAGGCCATACTGCTCGACGGGCATTTCGTGATCGAGCATGCCGCCAGAAACTGGTCCGGCCGTTTCATGAGCTTCAACGGCACGGCGGGCATGTGGCGGAAGCAGTGCATCGCCGACGCCGGCGGATGGCACCACGACACGCTGACCGAGGACCTCGATCTGTCCTATCGGGCCCAGATGAAAGGATGGCGTTTCGTCTATCTGCCGGACGTGACTTCACCGGCCGAACTGCCGCCGGAAATGAACGCTTTCAAGAGCCAGCAGCATCGCTGGGCCAAGGGTGGGGCGCAGACATGTCGTAAATTGCTGCCAATCATTCTCCGCTCGCGATTGCCGTGGCGGATCAAGGTCGAGGCGTTCTTTCACCTCACAAGCTGCACCAGCTACTTCTTGATTCTCATCCTCACATTACTGCTCCTGCCGGTCATGTACCTGCGCACGCAGGTCTTCACCGGCAACATCGGCTTCCACGCCCTGTTCGACGGTTCGTTGATCCTGCTAGCGACTTGTTCGGCCAGCTCCTTCTACGTCGCCTGCCAGCGCGAGCTCTTTCGCACCTGGGGCGACAGCCTGAAGTATCTGCCGTTCCTGATGGCCGTCGGCGTCGGCATAGCAATGAACAACGCCCGGGCGGCCTTTGAGGGCTTCTTCGGCGGGCAATCGGAGTTCGTGCGAACACCCAAGTTCGGCGTGGCCCACGCCGCCGACAATCGCTGGCAGAAGAAGACGTTCAGGCAGCGACTTGATCCGAAGCGGATCCAGACGTGGCTTGAGTTGTTCATGTCGCTGTACCTGGTCGCCTGCGTGTGCTACACGGTCTATTTGAAGGTCTGGATCGGCCTGTTTTTTATGTGCCTCTTCACCGTGGGCTACTCGTACGTCACGCTGCTGACGCTCTACGGCAATTACCAGGCATCGCGCGCGGCCACGGCGGGTGAGCGCACCGCGGCACACGCCGCCGAGCCTTTGGCGCTCCAACCGGCCGATTCGCCCGTACTCCTCAACAGGTGATATACCAGGAGTGGTTCGGGCGGGGCCGCAACGGTCCATCATTTACGCCCTGAAGCAGGATCGAGGGCGGCTGATTCAGAAAGCCGCCGAGTGTGCTGAGGCCGTGACAGATCGAGTTGACTTGCCTCGCCGCGATGCCCTGCGGTTCGTCCTCGCGGCGGGATGCTCGTCGGGTCCGTTGCTGATAATTGTGTTTCAGGACTTGCCTTTCGTTGCCGACAGGCAAGAATAATGGTGGATGTGGTTGTGGGCCGTTGGGCGCCGACCTTTCTCAGGCGCCATAGGCAATCTGAACCGACGGCCACGTTGCCATCGACTGCTCAGTGGGATCAGGAAGACAGGGACGGGCTCGCGGTGATGTCCGATGAGCCTGAGAATGAGCCGCTCGTAAGCCTCAGCTTCGCTTCCCTTCTTCCTTGAATATTCGAGACCTCGCGGCACGCCGACCCGATTCAGCACGATCAGTTTGACCATCTCGATGGCCGCGAGATACAAGTCGAGGAACGGGAGACCTCGCACCTCGTCGTCTCCTCGGCCAGCCGACCAGGATCCAAAAAGGATCAAGCCTAGTCGGCGCGCATTCGAAACCAGAGTCAGGGAAGGGAGCGGGACGCGGCACGGGCGCGGTCCTGGCGGAGGGGGGACTGCGCCGTGCCGAATCACTGAACCTCGCGTCCGGTGGGGAAAGAAGCATTGATAGTCGGGATAACCGTGGCCGGCATCGAGGGAGGCGGATCGGCGGCGTGAGGAGGGCTGTCTTCTGAAAGCCGATCTGAAGCATCCTGGTGAGGCCGCCGCGTCCGACACCCCGCCGGCAGGAGGGGTGGAGGAGTGTCTACTGTGACGGTATAGCGGCGGACTCCTGACGCTTTCCGGAAGGGGAGGTGACCGGCCTCGTTAATGGGCGCCGCGCATGCGTTTCGGTACCACCGCGCGTCGCCCGCGGACAGGCCGTGGTGGCGGGGGGCGACCACCACGGCCAATTTGCTTGCGGGATGAAAGAGAGCGACGTGGCCGGGTTGTGCGGCGGCTGGTTCACCTGCCTGATTTCCACGCGAGTCTCAGGCAAGATACTTCTCGAAAGCCAATCTGGCCCTGAGGAGATCCGCGGCCGGGTTGTTGCCGCTCGTCCGCGTTAGCACGATATCACCTTGAAACGCTGCCTCACTGAGGGCGGCGAGAAACCGCTCCGAGTTCAGGTTGCCGTCGCCTTGTGCGACTTCGTATCCGACGGCGGCCGCCGAGCCGGCCACGGCGTCGCGGGCTCTTACCAGGCGGATTCTTCCGGGGAGCACCTCGGCTACGCGAGCAGGGTCCTCCCCCTGCATGAGCATCGCTCCCGAATCACAGCAAGCAGCAAGCAAGGGGCAGTTAATCTCGGCCAGGAGGCGAGAAAGGGTCGGTGAATTTAAGCCCGCCGTCTCCAGGGTGACGATGACGCCGGCGCGGTCGGCTCGATCAGCGATGGCGGCCAGAGCTTCTCGCAGGCGGTTGATCTCGGGCGCGACGGCCGTGGGAGCGGAGGGGCCTACCGTCGTCGAAACCACCGGCACCTTCATGGACGCGGCCAGATCAATAACCTCACGGAGTGATTCCAGCCGTTGATCCCCGCCACGGGCGTCGCCGTAGCCTGGCCCCGCGACCGGGCCGCGAAAGCTGCTCAGACGCAGGCCGAGATCGGCGAGGTGCTTGGCTAGGTGGCGCCGGCCGGTGTGAGATAGCTCGGACGGCGAGATCGGTCCGCTGGTCGCGCCCACGTCGACTGCCCGAAAGCCCAGTGAGCGGGCACGGTCCAACGCAGCCTTGACCTCCAGACGAAGATCATCCAGGCAGGCGGAAAGGACGGGCTTCTTCATGTGCGCAGCTCCTCAGGGAGGCCGGGATCGAGCGATGAAGATAGGCGGTTTGCCCATCGGCGAAGCCTGGGTCCAAGGGGTCGCGGTTGCGTGTCATTGCTCGATACTCCAGAGGTACATGAATCGCGGCCTCGTGGTCCAGTCGGGCGGCAAGTCGATGTTGATGAGATTCACGGTGGGCGACGCCGAGGGCGGCCCCTTGGCGTAGATGCTCGGTTTCCACTCCAGCGGCCGGTGGTAGACGACGGTCAAGGCCGCCGCGATATTGGCCCGTTGCTTCGCGATTTGGACGGCCTCCTCAAGCGTCGCGATGCGGTCGATCAACCCGGCTTGCAGCGCTTGCGTGGCGGTGTAAACGCGGCCGTCGGCAAGCCCGGCGATCTGCTCGCGAGTCAACCCCGTCCGGCCTTCCGCCACAACGTCAATGAACTGCTGGTACAACCCGTCCACGATCTTCTGGAAGACCTCTCGCTCTTCCGGACGCATCTTGCGCAAAGGCGAGCCGGCATCCTTGAGGGCGCCGGAGGTGATCGCGTCTGCGCCGATGCCCAGCTTGCTCATTGCGATGGAGAAGTCGACCATCTGCATAACCACCCCGATAGAACCGGTCACGTTGGTCCGCTCGGCGACGATTTCGTCGGCGGCGCAGGCCAGATAGTAGGCCCCGCTGGCGGCGACGTCCTGGAAGTAGGCCACGACCGGCTTGCCGGTGCGCTTTTTGAAGGCCTTTACCTCGGCGTAGAGGATGTCGCTGGCGGTAACCGAGCCGCCCGGGGAATTGATCCTCAACACAACGGCCTTGACACGATTGTCATTCGCGGCGGCGTTAAGCTTCTCGACCATGAAAGAGACGACATGCTCTCCTTCAGCCAGCAGCTTGGGCTCGTAGGCGTTCAGCAGAATGCCGGATACGTCCACGACGGCGATTCGATTGGTCACCCAGCCCGGATCGCGATACACGATCCGCTCCTGGAGGGTTTGGTCCTTCGGCACTACCGAGACTTTGAAACTGCCCGTTGGCGAGCAGCCGAGGCCGGCGATTGCCGCCAGCGAGAATAGAGCAGGCGAGAGAAGGGCTGGTGTGGTTTTCACGTTTGGTGCTCCGAAGTTGCGGCGATGTTGCCTGACGACCTTCCAGGAGATTGCCCCCCGACTGAATGATCCCACGTTTGGCTCGCGTGGGCGGTTCGCCGACACTATCATCATCTTTGGGCGGCAGTATAGCCGAGTCAGGGGTGAATGACATTGGCGGCAGAGCCGCTAAAGGGCCAAGCCGCGATGGGGGAGGAACAACGAGGGCGAGCACTGCCTGCTGCCCTGGCTCGGTTGGATTGCAGTGTAAAGGAGATCGCCTGCATGAGATCGTCAATTCGTCTGTTTGCGATGGCATTGCTGGCTCTGACCGCGGCCTGTCATCAGCCAGTGAGAGAGGACTTCTCCTGCACGAGCGTCAATCAGGCGTCGAAGCTTTGGCCTGAGATTTCGGCGGGGGACCTTCGCCAAGCGGTCCTGTTTATCGCTTCGGATGAATGCGAGGGCCGGTTGACCGGTTCGCCGGGGGCCGCCCGGGCTGCGCAGTATATCGCGGACGTGTTCAGAGACGCTGGTCTTGAACCCGTCCCAGGTGCGGAAGGTTTCTTTCAACCGTTCGGGTTCGCCGCCGGGGTGAGCATGGTCGCCGACCAGAACAAGATGGTGATCCTGGAGAGCATGGCGTCAAATGATGGGGCCCGCGGCCCGGCCTGCGAATTGGACAAGGACTTTCGGCCGCTGGCCTTCAGCGGCAACGGCCAGGCGGAGGGCGAGGTTGTGTTCGTCGGCTACGGGCTGGTCGAGCCGCAAACCGCGGGGAAGGGGTACGACTCGTATGCATACCTCGATGTGCAAGGCAAGATCGCCATGGCCCTGCGGTATCTCCCGGAGGATGCCTCACCGCAGCGGCGGCAGGAGTTGAGCCTCTACGCCGGAGAGCGCTACAAGGCGAAGCTCGCCGCCGAGCACGGGGCAATCGGCTTCATGCTGGTGACCGGGCCGAATTCACCCAACGCCGGCGAACTGGTCAAGCTTCGACCGGATGACCGCGAGGCTGCCGGACCAATCCCGGCGGTTTCGATCAGCGGTGAGCTGGCGAGCCGCCTGCTGTCCAGCGCCGGACTTGACCTGAAGGAATTGCAGACGGCGCATGATGGGGAGTCGGTGAATCCGCACGCCGCGAGCACCCTCGCCGGAACCCGCGTTCGCATTGAGGTGGAGTTGGAGCGAGTTCGCAGGACCTGTCGAAACGTCCTGGCGGTCGTGCCGCCGACCTCGGGCATCGAGGAATACGTAGTCATGGGCGCCCACTATGACCACCTCGGCGACGGCGTCGGCCTCGGTTCGCTGGCCCACAAGGATGAGGCGGGACAGATTCATAACGGGGCCGACGACAACGCCTCCGGCGTGTCGCTGTTGCTGGAGGTTGCCGCCGCGGCAGCGGCGGAGAGGCGGTCGGCCGATCCTGCTTTGCCGCGCCGGGGGATCGTGTTCGCATGTTGGAGCGGCGAGGAACTGGGGCTGATCGGTTCGAGCCACTTCGTCAACAAGCCGCCGATTCCGCTTGAGCGAATGGTCGCCTATTTCAACTTCGACATGGTGGGCCGGCTGCGGGACAACAAGCTGATCGTGCAGGCCGTCGGCTCGTCTCCGGCGTGGCGAGAGCTGGTCGACCGCCGCAACACCGCCGCGGGCTTCGAGCTTGTTTTCCAGGAGGACCCGTATTTGCCGTCGGACGGCACGGCGTTCTACACCAAGGGCGTTCCCTCGCTCGGTTTTTTCACCGGCAGCCACGGGGACTATCACCGTCCGACGGACGATGCCGACACGCTGAACTATGACGGACTGCGGCGGATCGCCGTGTTTGTGAAGGACTTGCTGGATGACACAACAGACCCGGGGCTGAGCATTCCATACGCCCGTGCCCAGCAGGCGGCGCCGACGGGGATGCGCGGCGGGGCTCGGGCGTATACCGGAACCGTGCCGGACTTCTCGGGGGCCGACGTGGCGGGCACGCGGATCGCCGACGTCCGCGCCGGCGGCCCCGCCGACAAGGCCGGCCTCAAAGGCGGCGACATCATCGTCGAGTTCGCCGGGCGAAAGATCAGCAACTTGCAGGACTACTCCGATGCCCTGATCGGAGTGAAGATCGGCCAGCCCGTCGAGATCGTCGTCGATCGTGGCGGCGAGCGCCTGACGTTCACGATCACGCCGACGGCCCGGCCGGAATAGCGGGGAGACACCCCAGCCCGAGGGGCGGATGGCTGATAGCGGCGAGGAATCTCAGCCCGACGACTGATCGCCACTAGCGGTGAGGAATCTCGGCCCGACGACTGATCGCCAGTAGCGGCGGGGAATCTCAGCCCGACGACTGATTGCCGATAGGGCATTTCACGATTGCTCGTAGCGTCGGCCCCCCGTGGCCGACGGGAACACCATGTGCGCCCCCTTGCAAGATTGCCCCCCGACAAGGGGACGCCTCATGCCACACCCAATCGTGAAATGCTATAGCGGCGGGGAATCTCAGCCCGAAGGGCTGATAGTCAGTAGCCGGGGGCAAGCGCAGCGCCGCCCCCGGTCGTTGTGGCCCCCCTATCCCATTCCGACCCCGCAGGGGTCGTCCCGCCGCGAGACTACGACGACATATCCGCACCAACACTGGACGACCCTTCCAAGGTCGAATCAGGCAGACGCCTGGTTCTTCCCGGGGGCGGCGTTCCACTTGCCCCCGGCTACGATTTGCCGGCCTTTCAGGCTGAACATGATGCAACAAGCTCCATCCGTGGCCACAGTCTTCGGGTTCCTGCACGAGAGTCCGTGACGTCCCCCGATCCTTGCCGCAGCACTTGATTCACAGATAACATGCCTCTGTGACCGCGAGTCCGATACGCCAACTTCTCTCACATCGGGTCCGCCGATCCGTGGCGATCATCGTCTACGCCTCGCTGCTACTCTGGTTCCTCTACATCGCCGCAACCAGATGGAACGGCGTCCCGGCGGATACGAGTCTGGCGTCCTTCAACGATCTGCCACCAAGGACGCCGCCGGATCCGAAACTGGACCGCACCGCGGCGATCATGGCTGCCATCGCCGCCATCCCGCCGGAGCCGACGTGGACGCTGCCGCCTCCGCCGGAGGGCATGCGCTGGGATCGAAGTCCGACAGGCCCGATCGAGCTTGCCGAGGCCGTGGACGGGCCTTGGACGCCAGAGACGCGGCCGCATCTCAAGGCCGTGATCGACTACCTGGAAACGCCTGCTGTGCAAGACGCCGTTGCCCAGTTGGCCGCCATCGAGCCTGGTGTTTGCCGGCTGACTTCTGCCTCGCCGAAGAGCCTGCGACGCGCCTGTTGGTTACTCGCTGCCCACGCAAGGTACAACCTTGAACAGCACGGTGATGCTGATGCCGCCATAGAAGACCTGCTGGCCATCCTGCGACTCTCTGCGACGTGCTATACCGCGTTCGATATCGTGGTGAACCTAATCACACAGGGCACCGAGGAAGCTGCCCTCGTGGAGATCATGTGCCTGGCGCATGAGCGCCCCCTCACGTGCGTCCAGGCCGAGCGTCTTCTTGAGGCAATGCGGTCGATCTTGCCTGATTCACACACAGTCTGGCAACACAAGGTGGACATCCAAGTCAACCAGCTCACCAGGGTCCTCGACCTCAGTTACACGATTGACGCTGACGGCGACGGCTGGCTCGTCTTGAGCTGTCTGAACAACATGTATGTGAGCCCGCAACTAGTGTCGGAGCCAAGATTCGGGCTCTGGAACGCAGCGTCTCCGCTGTTCAACAGCCGCCGTGCTGTCGCGGCGAAGATCGAGCGAGTTCGTGAGTCCCTGACCGCAGTTGATCGGATGCCCTTCGCCCAAGCGTCAGACAAGCTCGGACAGGTGCAGGCGCACTATGTATTTGGCCTAATGGATGGCCCTTTGGCGAACGCGTCTTTGACTGCGTACGCACTATACCCCTTGCGATTGCTTCCGCGACGCACGGCCGTGTGCCATGCAGCACGTACTGCCATAGCGTTGTCCGCTTATCGGAGAGACCGGGGCGAGTACCCATTGTTACTGACGGAGTTGGTGGGTACCTACCTGGATGAGGTTCCGCTCGATCCCTACGACGGCCATCCCCTGCGTTACATCCCAACGACCGCACAAGACGACTTCCTCTTGTATGCCGTTGGGTCGGATCAGATGGATGACGGCGGAGCGCTACCGCAGCGACGTCCCGGCTCAACCGAGCCCCCCAAGGGCGACCTAGTGTTCTTCCACACGCGGGAGCGACCTCTGTACTCGGAACCCAAGCTGGAGAAGGCCAAACCGTGAGCAATGCGCCGACGGATAGATCGAGCAGCCTCAGTGAGGCGGTCCCGATGGAACTGCCGCCGATGCGTGCCGATCCGCCGCCCTCAGTCAGCACCATTCGAGGGCTCTCGGCCCTGCTGAGGATGGTCCTGTTGTGGATCGCGCCCAAACGCGTGGGACCGTCGC
>CAYYBO010000115.1:0-11295 GCA_964470125.1 uncultured Planctomycetaceae bacterium
GAAGTACTTGGCGACGTCGACCATGCAGGTGTCCTCGTCCATGACGATCATGCCGCCGGAGCCCATGATGGACCCGAGCGCCGCCAGTGTGTCATAGTCGATACGGAGGTCGAATTTTTCCGCGGGAATGCAACCGCCGGAAGGACCGCCGGTCTGCACGGCCTTGATCTTGGCCTTGCCCTTGGGCCCGCCGCCGATGTCGTACACCACCTCTTGGATGGTGATGCCCATCGGGACTTCCACCAGGCCGGTGTTCTTGATCTTCCCGACCAGGCTGAACACCTTGCTGCCGGCATTGCCCGGAGTGCCGACCTTGGCATACTCCTGGGCCCCGACTCGGAAAATGTAGGGCACATTGGCCCAAGTCTCGACGTTGTTGATGGCGGTCGGCTTGCCGTTGATGCCTCGCTGCACCGGGAACGGCGGGCGTTGTCGAGGCTCGCCCATCCTGCCCTCGACCGAGCGGATCAGGGCGGTCTCCTCGCCGCAGACGAACGCGCCGGCGCCGCGGACGATCTTGATGTCGAAGGAAAAGCCGGTCCCCAGGATGTCGTTGCCGAGCAAACCCAGTTCGCGGCACTGCCGCAGGGCGATGATCAGGTGCTTGATGGCCAGGGGATACTCATTGCGGACGTACACGACGCCCTGGTTCGAGCCGGTCCCGAAGCCGCCGATGATCATGCCCTCGATGATGCTGTGCGGGTTGCCCTCCAGGATGCTCCGGTCCATGTAGGCCCCGGGATCGCCTTCATCCGCGTTGCACACCAGGTACTTGCCGCGGCCGTCCCGTGCCTTGGCCAGGAACTCCCATTTCACACCGGTGGGGAAACCTGCTCCCCCTCGGCCGCGCAACCCCGATGCCTTCACTTCCTGCACCACCCAGGCCGGATCGTTCTTCTCCAACACCTTCTCCAGAGCGCCGTATCCGCCGTGGGCGATGTAGTTGTACACCCGGATGGGGTCGATCAACTGGTTCATCGCCAGGAGGGTGCGCTGCTGGTTCTTGAAGAAGGGGATATCGTCGAAGTTGCGGTATCGCTGCCCTGTAACCGGATCGTGGTAGAGCAGTTCATCCACGTACTCTCCGGCCAAGACGGCGTCGAGAATTCGAGGGACGTCTTCGATTTGAACCTGGGTATAGAAGGCCTTCTGCGGTTCGGTGAGGATGAACGGGCCCATCTCGCAGAAACCGTGGCACCCCGTGATCCGCAGTCCGAGCCGCTCATGCAATTCGTTGTCTATGATGTATTTCTTTACCGCTCGGTGAATGCTGTTCGAGCCGCTGGCCTGGCAGGCCGTACCGGCACACACGATCACGCAGGGCGTGCTCTTCTCGTTGCCGTCCTGGGTGATCGTTCGCAGCCGTTGAAGATCGCACACCGACGACAGTCGTAGCATCTTGCCAGTCCTCGCGGAGCGGTCTGGTTCGACGGCGGCGCCGCCGCGTCTAGAACCCACTCCCATTCAAGTCCAACATGTGTCCTTTGCAGCCGCGGCGAGAGCAGATCTGCACGATCCCTCCCGCCCGAACGATCATGGAGACCATCGGCGCGCTGCACTGTGGACAGCTCGATGCCCCCTTGAGCTCCGTGTGGCAGTGTGGGCAGAAGAAATCCACCACCGTATCCGTGGGAATCAGGTATTCGGATTCGACCGTAAAACTTCCGTAGAGCGCCGACAATCTGAGCCACCCGTGGGTTCGCTCGAAAGAAGCAGTGACGCGAATCGAAGGCGAACCGTCGATGGGGTGGTCCGGGTCCATCAGACTGCGGTTGCACCGGGAGCAACTGACGTTCAGCACGAAGTCTTGGAGGTCGGCCTTTCGCTCGGCGTCGTCGAGCCCGGCACGCGCGTCGCCAAGGATCTGCTTGATCCTCGGCGAACGGACATTGGAGAAGTAGTGTCCGTCGATGACGACGACCGGGCCGAGTGCGCAAGCTCCCAGGCAGTTTACCGTCTCCAGCGAGAACTCCTTGTCGGAGGTCGTCTCGCCGGGCTGCACACCCAGTTGACGCTGGAATTCCTGGGCGACCGCCGGAGCCCCGCGAACGTGGCAGGCGGTGCCCAGGCATACCGAACACAGGTGCTTGCCGCGAGGCTTAAGGCTGAAGGACTTGTAGAAGGTGGCGACGCCGTAGACATCCACCGGCGAGCAGCCCGTCTGCTCGGCAACGAGCTTCATGGCGTCGGGAGGCAGGTAGCTGTACTTCGACTGAATCTCCTCCAAGATCGAGATCAGACCATCCCCTCGCTCCTGATGCTTGTCGATGATGCTTAAGACTTCATCTGTCTTCATGCACGTGCTCCGCCCCGCTCGGGCTACTCGTAGTCCTCGCAATGCCAGACACCGCCCTCCACCTTCGCGTGGCCGCAATGCGATGCGTGCTCGCAGTTGACGCACAAGCCTGCCTGCCGAACAGGCTCCTTCTCCGTATGCCGGAGCAGGAACGGCCGCTGGGCGGATACTGCCGTCCTCGCGGCGACGGTCGCGTCCGGAGAGACGTAGTCGTCGAACATTTCGCAGAACAGGGCCGGTCCCCGACGGGCGTGGTGGAAGCAGGACGGTGCGTTATTGCACGTCTCGCAGAGACCCACGAACGACTGAGTATCAACTGCGATCATGTGGCGGTCCTCCGCTATTGCTGCATCGCCGGGCAAGGTTTCCACCGCGCGGACAACACACCCGGTCATCAAGCCTATAGAACAAGCTGCGTACCACGAGACCAACTACCGACACTGGCGGAATTGCGATCAGCGACACTGCCAGAGATTCCGCGCGCAACTCTCGCCTGGCTTTAAGGATAAATAGATCCCCTGAATGTCTGGTATGCTGGAGTTCACCAACGGCTGGTGTCCTTCAGGATGATCGGACATCGGGGTTGGTTGAACCGGTGGGGCGATTCTCCCCGCGCTGAACGGCTCCGGCGGATCAACTGGATGGGAGTTTGTGAAGCTTGAGTTTCTCTCGGAGCGTCTTCCTGTCTATTCCGAGAATCTCTGCTGCCCGAGTCTTGTTTTGGCCCACGCCCGCGAGGACGTTGCGGATGTGCTCGACCTCGACTTCGGCGAGGGTACGATTCAGCCCGGTCTCTCGGCCGGCGGAGAAGCGGGTGGCCGGTGGCAGGTCGGGTACCTTGATCAGGTCGCTATCGCACATGACGACAACGTGCTGGATGGCGTTCTCGAGTTCGCGGACGTTGCCGGGCCAGTGGTAGCTCTTCAGAACCTGGAGGGCCTCGTCGGCGAAGGTCGGGATGGGACGTTTGAGTTCCTCGGCGAACTTGCGGGTGAAGTGCGACGTCAGCAGGAGTACGTCATCATCGCGTTCGCGAAGAGGCGGCATGGCCAAAGTGATGACGTTGAGGCGAAAGTAGAGGTCCTCCCGAAAGACGCCGGTCTTGACCAACGTGCGCAGGTCCTTGTTGGTGGCGGCGACGACTCGCACTTCAACGCGGTGCGGGCGCGAGGAACCCACCATGTGGATGTCGCCGTCCTGGAGCACCCGGAGAAGCCTCGCCTGCATCGCCAGGGTGGTGTTGCTGATCTCATCGAGGAAGATGGTGCCGCCGTCGGCGGTCTGGAAGAAACCCGCCCTGGACTCGGACGCGCCGGTGAACGCACCGCGCACGTGTCCAAACAGCTCGCTTTCCAGCAGGTTCTCCGGAATGGAACCGCAGTTGACGGGCACGAAGGGCGCCGAAGCCCTGGGGCCGCCGTAGTGAATCGCCCGTGCGGCCAGTTCCTTGCCCGTGCCACTTTCTCCGGTGATCAACACAGTAGCCCGCGTTGCCGCCGCTTTGCGGATCACCTCAAAAACATCCTTCATCGCCCTGGACTCGCCGATCAGACCGGGCAGCGCCGCGGGCGCCTGCTGCGAGCCGTTTTGGGCGTTTCGGCGGGCCTTCAGCACATCCAGGATTCGGCGGACAGATGACAACAACTCCTCGTCAGTGAACGGCTTGGTCAGGTAGTCCTGGGCCCCGAGCTTGACTGCGGTCACGGCCCCTTGAATGGAAGGGTAGCCCGTGATCATCATCACTTCGGTGTCTTTGATGTTCTCGTGGATGTGCCGAGCCAGGTCCAGCCCGCTGATTTGCGGCATCTTCAGATCGGTGACTACCAAGTCGATCGGCGTGCTCTCCAGGAGGCGAAGGGCCTCCGCCGCCCCTGAAGCGGCGAAGACCTGATAACCGGCCGCCGTCAGATTGCGCTGGATCAACTCCAGCGTATCCGGGGCGTCATCGACCACCAGGATGCGCTCGGCCTCATCCACGTTCGTCATGGCGAATCTGACTCCCTCGCCTCATCCGATCCGCTGACCGGCAGACGAATCTCAAATCGTGTCCCCAGCCCCGGTCGGCTACTGGCCTCGATCGTGCCTCCGTGTGCCGCCACGATTCCGTCAACAACCGACAGTCCCAGGCCGGTTCCTTCGTTGATGTCCTTGGTGGTGAAGAACGGCAGGAAGATCTTCTCCAGGGTTGCCTCGTCCATTCCGGTTCCTGTGTCTTCCACGAACAGTTCGGCGGTCGAGTCGATGACGCGGGTGCCGATGGTCAGCCTTCCCCCCTGGGGCATGGCTTGGACCGCGTTCACCACCAGATTCACCAGAATCTGTTTCACCTGTGCCGGGTCCGCGACAATCTGCGGCAAGTCGTGGGCCAGTTCACGGACAACCTGCACGCCGCTCTTCGAGCAACGCGATTCCAGGAAATAGAGCCCGTCCTCTATCACTTGGTTGAGGTTCAGCCACTGCTTTCGAGCGGGAACTTGGCGAGCAAAGACCAGGAGTTTTCGGATCACCTCCCGGGCATAGAGTGAGGCAGTGATAATCTTCTCAATGTCCCGCGCCGCCTGGAGCGGCAACTGCGGACATTTCTGGGCAAGCTGCGCAAAACCCAGAATGCCGCCCAATGGCTCGTTCAGTTCGTGGGCCACACCGGCGGCCAGTTGGCCGATGGTCGCCAAGCGATCGGCATGGATCAATTGGTGCTGGAGCTGTTCACGCTCAGTCTCGGCCTCCATTCGTTCAACGATTAGGCCGATTTCACGCGCTACCGCCCCGAGAAGCTTCTCTTCCTCGACGAGAAACGTCCCTTCCACGAACTCGGGACGGTCTTCGGTATAGACCACCTCCACGCTGCCGCGCGGCTGGTCGTTCACCATGATCTCCGCCGACTGCCGGTGCACACCCTCCGCAAAGCCCGGAGATCTGTAGGCGCGCCCGTCAAGCACGATCTGGGCGGCGGCGCTCTCCGGGTACTGCCAGGCCGGCGGGAGAAGAGCCGCGATGCGGCGCAGTATCTCGTCCGGCTTGCCCACCCCTTCTTCTACCAACTGGGCAATGCCGTAGAGGCATGTCAACTCCTTGACCCGTTCCGTTAACGCCCGCTTGGCCCGCCAATCGGCGGCGGCCAGGCCGATGGTTTGGGCGGCGGCTTCGTAGAACTCCACTTCGTCTTCGGTGAAGGACTGCGGACGCTCACTCTTGACGAGCAGCAAGCCAATTGTCGCCTCGTCCACCAAGAATCGAATCACCGCCAGCGAACGGTAGTGCCCGCCGATGTACTTGGCTGCGGTCGAGGGCTTGCCGTCGCCCGCCCCGGCCCGAGGCGTCGGCTCCCAGGTGTCTCCCGTCCAGAAGCTGCCGTTTTTGGTGAAGAACGTCGCGGGTCCCTCGGCCGACTGAGCGGCGACGTGCCCGCAGACGCTTTCCAGGTCCGAGTTTTCACTCAAAGCCGGGATGACTCTGCCGTGGCCGTCCTGTGCCCAATTGACCAGGTCCAGGCGCGACATGGACTGCGGCCGCCGGGCCGCTTGCCAGCGATAGTGCAGGTTGCCTTCGCTCAGCCGCACTTCGACCGCGTCGCAGACCGAAGCGTCCATGAAGACCCTGGAAACCTCGTTCAGGAAATCGACCCGCGAAAGGCTGCGATTGGCGCAATGCAGGATCTTCCGCGAAAGCCCGGCGCTGTCTTCCGATCGCAAGGAACGGCGCTGGTCCGCCTCTTCTGTGTGTTGGTCGCTCATGCACGCCGCCACCCCCGGGGACCACGGAATGCATCATACGCCGCCGGCGTCTTTTCTTCCATCGTTTCCCGTCGCCCCGACCCTCTCTACAGGGCCGTGGCATGGTCGCCGCGCCTTCTCTTCATTGTGCCCGAGATGCCAACGGGTGCGCCGTGGCTCGCTGATGGCTGTAGAATCCAATCGTCAGCCTCCCCGGAGAAGGCGATATGTCGGACACCAACGCTATCAAGTGGCTGCGATCGCAAAACGTCCGGTTCAACGTCCTGGAATATGAGTTCACCGGAGTGGGCGCAGACCGGGCCGCGGAAGCCGTCGGCCGGCCGTTGGAGGAGGTCTGCAAGACCTTGGTTGTTAGAACGCCCGACAGGGCTTTCTGGGTGGCGATAGTCCCTGGCGACCAGCGATTTGACACTCGGAGGATGGCCGCCGCGGTCGGCAGTAGAGAGGCGGACCTGGCCGAGCGCGAAGAGGCCGAGAAGATATCGGGCTATCACATAGGCGGTATCTCTCCCTTTGCGATGCGCCGCAAGCTGCCGACCTTGATCGAGGAGTCCTTATTGGCCCTCGATCACATTACCGTCAGCGCCGGCCGTCACGGCGTGATGGTGGAATTAGCCACCGCTGACCTGGTTCGTCTGCTGGACGCCAGGCCGGCGGATTTGTGCCACGGATGATCGCTCCGCCGTGCCGGGTTACGACGCGGGTCCAGCGGGATCAGGAAGGCTGGTTGGGAGAAGCGGGCGCAGTCTCCCTTTGCGCCGGCTGCCGGCAGGGCCGGCGAAGATAGGATGTCGGCCGCACCGCCGACGGGATGGCTCCCGGAAGTCGCCGGCAAGGTTGCGGTATCACTCTTCGCGGTAACTCCAGCAGTTTGGCGGTTGGCATCAGGCGGTCCCCGTTTGCAGAGATTCAGCCGGGTTCCGTGCCGCCGCCCGACCGACGACGGCACGATATTTCGGCAACAGCAAACGTAACATATAACTACGGCTGGTGTTCACAGGTCATCCGATTGTTGCTGCGTTGAGTGATGGGACCTTTCTCGCCCGTCGGCTTCGCCGCCGCGCCCGCCCAATAACCTCGCCCCTCCGCGGTTGATGCGGCGAACATTATGAGCGACGCGCCCAGCCGCGGACTTCGACCGCCGCGCGATGGAATAATGAACTCCGCGAGGAGATCAACCGATGTGGGGGGCGGCGACCCTGCCCCGCTCGTTGGACAGGGAATCCGGCAGCAAGTGGATGCGGCGACCGAGCGATCGCTTTGCGATCATCACGGTTTTCCGGAGGGGAAAGAAGCTGCGGGCCGGCCTCCGGCGAAACGGTGTCTGCTTGCCGATCGGTTCATCGCCTACCGCCACCGACTCTGATGCCTTGTGCGTCAGGCTCGGTGGCGGAGCCGTTCATGGAGACCGCTGCGACACGCCCATCTTCTGCTCGCCTCCGCTCCGCGCTGGTTGATTGATCCCGGGCCTCTAATTAGGATGGTCGTCGCCTGACTCGTGGGCCCGGAGATCCTTGCATGCCGCGCCGCCGCCTGCCAGCCGCCGACCTGACCATTCACCCTCTGACAGCCGAGCGGTGGCCCGACCTCGTCGAGTTGTTTGGCCCAAACGGCGCTTGTGGCGGCTGCTGGTGCATGTGGTGGCGGCTCAAGCGGTCGCAATTCGTGAGACAGAAGGGGCCGGGCAACAAGCGGGCCTTGAAGCGGTTGGTTGATTCCGGAGACGCTCCCGGTCTCATCGCCTATGTGGGCAAGCAGCCCGTGGCGTGGTGCTCGGTCGGCCCGAGGGAATCCTATCCCGTGTTGGATCGCTCACGGGTGCTCAAGCGGATTGACGAGCGACCCGTCTGGTCCGTGGTCTGCTTCTTCGTGGCCAAGGCTTTCCGACGGCAAGGCGTCACCGCGCGGCTGCTTAAGGCGGCGGCGGAGTACGCGAGGAAGCATGGGGCTACGCTCCTCGAAGGCTATCCCGTCGACCCGAAGAGAGGCGCCATGCCGGACGTGTTTGCGTACACCGGCTTTCCTTCCGCGTTCCGCCGGGTGGGATTCAGAGAGGCGGCCAGACGCTCGGCGACCCGCCCAATCATGCGGTTGCGTTTGGGGCGAGGCCGGTCGGCACCGGCGCGGCGGACAGCCGGCGGATGATCCGTGGGTGTGGGCGACGGAGACCACCGTTGCCCTGGACAAACTATGGAAAGAGGCGAGGCGGAGATAATTACCATGTCGCGATTGTTGAGATATTCGCTCGTGCCGTTTCTGTTCGTGGCTGTTGTCGCCCGGGCGGAGCCGCCCATAATTCCGCCGGAGGCCGGGCTGCCGGTCATCGACTGGAAGGATGCCGGCAAGTTCGTGGACATGCCGGTGGTCGTCCAGGGCAAGATCGTTCTGACCAAGAAATCCGGCCAGATATGCTTTCTGAATTTCGACGCAGCCCGCAGTTTCACGGCGATCGTCCGCGAGCCGAGCTGGAAGCGGTTTTCCCAGCCTCCGGAGAGGATGTACGACCAGAAGGTCGTGCGGATTCGGGGGGTGATCACCGAATACAAGGGCAAGCCTCAAATTGAGATTGCCCACCCCGACCAAGTCACCATCCTGGAGAAGGAGGAACCGATTCCGCCGCGGCAGGAGGTGAAACCTCGCCCCTTCACCGGGATCGTCACCGTGGCCACGTTTAACGTTCTCAATTTGTTTGACGAGGTGGACGACCCCTACACCAGCGACGAAAGCACGCCGCCCAAGCCGAGGGACGAGTTGAACCGGCTGGCGGCGACGATTCGCAAGCTGGATGCCGATGTCTTGGCCCTGCAGGAGGTGGAGAACCGGGGCTACCTGGAGCGGTTCGTTGTCGCGATGCTGGGCGACATGGGTTACGAGCACGTCGTCTGCTTTGAGGGCAACGATCGTCGAGGGATTGACTGCGCCGTTCTCTCGCGATTGCCGGTGGGCCCGGTGACATCGCATCGGCATCTGCGATTCGATTCAGAGGGCCGGCCCGGCGGGCAGATATACTTCCGTCGAGACCTGCTCAAAGTGCGAATTGAGCCGGCGGATCATCCCGCCTTCACCATGTTCGTCGTCCACCTAAAGAGCAAACGCGACGGGGCAGGCGCGACGGATGATTATCGCCTGGGGGAGGCCCGCGAGGTTCGCCGGGTGGTCGACGAACTATTAAGCCTTGATAAGGACGCTCTGTTCCTGGTCTGCGGCGATTTCAACGACACGTTTAACAGCCCTCCTCTCAAGGCGCTGCGCGGGGAGGGTGAGGGCGCCCTGGTGGATTTCCTCGCCGATCTGCCCAAGGATGCGATCACCTACAACAAAGGGCCTAAGAGCATGATTGACTTCATTCTGGCGTCGCCGGCGATGGCCAGGCGTTACGTGCCCAAGTCCTATCGCATCATCTCGGGTGTTGTGGAGACGGTCGGCTCCGACCACAACCCGGTGGCGGCCCAATTCAATCTTAAAGAGATGCCGTCGGACGCGGGGGGACGGTGAGCGGCCCTGCAGCACAAAGCGCAGGCGGTCGCAGTTTGCGGGGTTGTAGAGATGATTGAAAGCGTCACACGCCTGCCGTCGCTAGGTGGACGTCCTCGTGTCGCGCCATGAGAATGAGCCTCACGGCGAGACGGCTGTTGTTGTCGTGCTTCGGCGCGAGTCAGATTCGTGATGCGATTGGGGGCGCGCAAGGGGGAGCTGCGAGCGTGCGGGGCCGAGAGCGTGAGGCACGAGGTTGTTTAGGAACCAGCGGAAGAACGGGGACCTAGACACGCCCGAAAAGATTACTCGGATACGCCCTTTAGCGTGCTGACCTGTAGCGGTTCGCCCCGGACTGGACGCACGTCTCCCCGGGTAGCGATCTAACCTAATATATTGAATTGGGTTACGGCTTCAGCCAGGGTTTGCGCCGTTGCGCTCCGAGTTCGGCTGCTCGCTGGAGTCGGGGTGTGCCCCCCCCGAGTGGCACCCAGCGGGGCCGAAAAAAAAGCCACATTGGCCGATGGAGCTGTTGACATGGATTTCCCAATGTAGCTAAACTCCGCCCACTGCGTCAGGCGATAGAGCCTGATGGGCCTCGTCTTGTTTGGCGCGGCATAGACCGGGGCACCTACAGAGTTGGCCAGACCGTTCCCGATGGTCTGCTCTGGATGGTCAGCCTCAGTGGAGATATCAGGGACAACAGTGCGGGAACGCATTAGGAGAAGTGAGGTCTTCCGATGGCAGCACTCGACTTTGTGATTGGCGCTCTGATTGGTTTGATCGATCTGAACCCGCTGATCGACCTGATTTTCGTCCCGCTGAGCTGGATCCTGCTGTGGTGGCGGCGAAACTAGGAAGCGTGTTCAACTGAGCGCTACTGGCGCGAGGTTTCGGAAAAGTCTGGTAACTAGTTACAAGGAAGGAAAAGCATATGGCAGCTCTCGATTTTGTGATTGGTGCTCTGATTGGTTTGATCGACCTCAATCCGCTGATTGACCTGGTCTTCGTTCCCCTGACCTGGCTTCTGCTCTGGTGGCGCCGCTAATTCGCGGTGTTGAAGGGGCTAGGGGCTCGGCCTTGCGTTGCGACGAGTATCGCGGGTCAAAGCCTCTGGGACGGCGAGATCGGCAGGGTGTCGGCCATGCGGGACACTCTCGTGGGATGGCCGCTCTCGTCCGTGGTCGAGAAGAGATCGGCTTCACTGCTCTTTCGGTGAGGTCGGCTCAAGAGTCTATCCCACAATGGCTTGTTTGACCTGGCGAACGCGGATGAGCGATCGCCACTGTGTCTGCTAGCAGATACAGGACCTGGGTGCCGTGGCGCGCTCAGGTCCTGTTCCATTTTCTGACCCAAGGCGTTTCACCGCGTGCGAGGCCAGGCACGTCAGACGCCTCATGTCGGGGGCACGAGTTGCTGGTGCCGGCGAGGACGCGGTGCGTGCCAAAGGGGCTGAAAACGGCTATAGTACGAGTTGATGCGTACAAGGAAGGCCGTGTGCCGGAGCGTCCCCGTCTGCCATGACGCGGCGAGGGGGCGGAGGCAGTTGGAGAGTCTGCTGGAGCCACAGAAGCAGGCTGGTAGCCGAGGGGTTGTCGACGTGCGATGGCCTCGCCCGCGGAGCGCGGCAGGTTGTAGTTGCGCTGGCCGCCGCTGCATCGGAGGGTGGTCGGTCTGATGGCCAAAGTTGAAGTTCCCGAAGGCTTGTGGATGCGGTGCGACGGTTGCGGGAAGATGATCTTCCGCAAAGTGCTGGAGGAACGCCTGCGCGTATGTCCGGAGTGCGGGATG
>CAYYBO010000116.1:0-1124 GCA_964470125.1 uncultured Planctomycetaceae bacterium
GAAGAAGAAAACCGCCCTGGGCGACCTGATCCTCCCGATCGCCGCGATCCGCGGAGTTTCGCCGTGAGGGGGCCTCGCTTCACGCATATGCCTGCCGGTGGGTTCAGCGAACACGCGATCGGCAGGCCCTTGCGCGGTACTCGTTTCCTGGTTAACGACGCCTGCCTCATAGAAGAAAAGAGCGAGCCGGCCGCCGGTGTCAGTGTCCAATCGGTGCTGTCCATTCCACAGAAGGAAAACTACAGCGCCGTGGATATTAGCCAACTCGTTCAGATCATCGACCAGGTGCGGCAGCCGACGTCGGAGGGCAAGGTGACCTTCACGTCAGCGCCGATGCAGGGTCCGTTCGACTTGATGGTGGCGGCCGAGCGTCGTGAGGAGGACAAGAGCAAGGGGACGATACTGGTCATCGCTTTTGGCGCCAGCTTGCGTGACGACTACCTCCAAAACCCCGTGTTGGCGGAATCAACGACCATTCGGTTCGACCCACCTCCGACTGAAAACGCGGACTTGCTGGTCAACGGGTTGTACTGGCTGACGGGCCGCCCGGAATGGATCGGCCGCGGGCCGCTTCCCGTGCCGCGCGTGGCGTCGATGAGCAAGGCAGAGCTGAACGGATTGCGCGTGTTCGTCTGGGGTGTCTGGCCGGCGGCGGTTTTTCTGCCGGGCATTTTGCTCTGGTACGTGCGGCGTAAGTGACAGCGCAGGACGCGGCGGAGCGGCAGGCGAGAGAATGGGACGGCCGACTGCGGGTTTCGGATTCTGGATTGAAGCGTAAGCGGGGCCGGCTACCTCCCGGAGTCTTCGCGGGACGCGAAGAGACGAATCGCACGTAGAACAACGGAACTTCGCGATGAACACAAGAACAACAATCGGTCTGGTGATTGCACTGGCGATTGCAGTCGGGGCTCTTTGGTGGGCGCAGTCGTCTTCGGTGGTGGAGAAGCCCACGGAGCGGGTCGTGGACGTGCGAAAGCTGCTTGACCCGCCGCTGGGTGAGCTGCGCGGCTTCGAGATCAAAACCGGATCAGAACCTGCAATCGTGTTTGAGATGCGCGACGCCAAGTGGCATATGACCGCGCCCGTTAACTGGCCCGGCGAGCATTTCGTGGTCGACGATGACG
>CAYYBO010000116.1:1134-11284 GCA_964470125.1 uncultured Planctomycetaceae bacterium
GGCGCCTGCCATGGGGAAATTTCCGCGCCCGGTTATTGGGCCGGGCATCATTTTGGGGTCGCCGATGACGCCAACAGGTTCAAGGACCTTGCCTACGTTCACATGTACCCCAACGACGATCCGGATCGTCCGACGAGCGAAATGACTTCGTTGGATCGTCCGCTGAGGATCGTCAAACTGACGGATGCGGACGGCAAATCGTATGTTGTGAAGATCGGGGCCCGGCAGGCTTTGTCCAAGAGGACTTATGTGCAGCGCGAGGGCAGCGAGGTCATTCATCTTGTGGACGCTGATCTAAACGCCGACATGCGCAGGGGCCCGTCGGATTATCGAAGCAAGCGATTGGCGGAGTTCAACCAGGCCGATGCCGTGCGCATCGAGGTTCTTGGCGACCATCAGTACACGTTGGTGAAGGCCGGCGAGAAGTGGATGCTTGACTCGCCCGTCAAAGGAAGGGCGGATGCCGCTAAGGTCGGCGGCATGTTGCGGGCGTTCTCCAGCCTTAACGTCGGCAAGTTCATCGAGGAGGTACCCAAGACGCTCCGCCCGTATGGATTGGAGAGCCCGCGGTTGAAAGTGGCGGTCACCGTGGAGACACGGACACCGAGGCCGGCGGCTTCTGAGCCGGCCGACGCCCCCCCCGCCGAGCCGGAGTACGAAACCAAGACTCAGACCATCTGCTTGGCGTTTGGCGGCGGGGCGGAGAATCAGGTCTTCGCCAGAATCGACGACGAAACCCGCCCAACGGTTTTCGAAGTACCTGAGGCCAGCGTCGCCCAGCTTGCCCCGCCATTGCTCGATTTGCGGGACAAGCGGATCACGCAGGCGCAAACGAATCAGGCGCAGCGTATCACGGTTGTTTCTGCCGCTGGGCCGCTTGAATTGAGTAAGGCGGGCGGCGTCTGGCAGATGAGTACGGGACCCACTGCAGGACCGCCGATGCCCGCTGAGTTTGTCGCCGTGGACGATTTCCTCAAGGCGCTTCGAGATCTGACCGCCGTCGGCTTTGAGCCTGCCGAGCTGCCGACTTTCGGCTTCGCCGATCCGCGGGCGACGATCGAGCTGGCGATCGAAGGACAAGTGGAGCCGGAGAGATTCGCGGTGGGCGGGCTGACGGCCAGCAAAACCGGCGCTTATTTGAGGAATGACCGGGAAGGCTTCATCGCTGTAGTGAAGGCGGAATCGGCGGACGCCCTGGTCGTGGGAGCGACCTCCTTCATGAGCCGTGATTTGCTGAGATTCTCCGGTTCTATGGCCTCGCGGGTGGAGTTGACGCGGCAGGGCGAGACAGTTGCCGTGGTTCGGGAGGGGGGGGAATGGATGTTTGCCTCGCCGGTTTTGGGCAAGGCCGAGTCGGCGGCGGTCAACAACATAGTTGCCGACCTCTCTAACCTTCGTGGGAGACAAGTGGTTGGACTCGCGCCCGACGTCGCCAAATTCGGATTGAGCACCGCTGCTGCGATGGTCCGCGTCACGGTCGATACCCCGCCGCTGGCTGTGAAGAAGCCGAGCCCGCCGCCGGCATCCGAGCCCGCCTTGCCGCTGAGCGAGACTGCTCCTCAGCCGGCGGACCAGGCGACCGACCAGCCGACGACCGAGCCGGCAGAGCCTTCGGCCGCCGAGGAAATCGAGTTACTTCCCCAGCCGCCGGTGGTACACACCGTCTTCGTGACCCGACACGAGGGGAAGGTCTACGCCATGGTCGAGGGAGGATCCACCATCTGCGAGGTGGACGCCAAGGTGCTCGAGGACATCGAGGCCGAGCTGTTTGATACGCGGGTGGTGGCTTTGAACGCCGCGGATGCCCGGCGGTTGGAATTTGGCGGCGCCGTCCCGTTCGCCTTCGAAAAAAACGGAAACGATTGGACTTTGGTGGGAGAAGCCACCTTCCAGGCCGACCCGGCAAAGATCACCGCCGTCCTGAACGCGCTCCGGGATCTCAAGGCCCAGCGCTTTGTCAGGTATGCGGGGGCAGACCCTAAGGACTACGGCTTGGACCAACCGGCGGTCATTGTAAGAGCTGAGACCGAAGGAGGTGAGGTGGCCGCGCTGTCGATCTCCTCGACGGGGCCGCAGAGCGGCGATCGATATGCCTCAATCGCGGCCGCGCCGGATCGCGTGTTTGTGATCTCGGCAGATGACGTGAACACGTTCGGCAAACAGGTACAGGATTTCGGCAAGTGAGAGGAGCTCGGCGTCGGCCGATGTTGCCGCAGTCGGACCTTTCCGTGAGACACACATGCGAATAGAAAGCGGACCAACGGGCGAACGGAAGGTGCGGACCTTGCTCCTGCTGCTTATGGTGGCCGGCTTCAGCGGCTGGTTTGCCTATGACGGCTACATCGGCTACCCCGCCAAGAATGTGGAAGGGCATCTCAGTCAACTCCCCACCCCGGAGGAACGCGAACAAGCCAGCGGCTCGCCCGTCTACGCCAGCGTGAAGCCTGAAGCGGTGCCGAAAGCCCGAGAGGCGATTGCCAAGATAGGCCGGGCCGCCCAGCGAGAAGAATTGGAGAAGCTCTTTGGCGGACCACCGTCTTTCGAGCGCCCTGACGCGTGGTACTACTTCGGACCGACGTTCCGTATTCGCATCGATCTTCTGGAGGGAAGGCCGGCGAGAGTGGAAGGAAGCTCTGCGGAGAAGAGCGACACCGATATCCTCGCCCAGAAGCTGCTCGCTTTGGTCCTGGCTATCGTCGCGGTCTACTGCCTGGCGCTGCTCGCCAAGGCGATTCGGACACATCTTGTAATAGACGAGACCGGTTTAACCTTTGCCGGTCGGCAACCGATCAACTGGGATCAGATGGTGGCTCTGGATACCGCGCGGTTCGCCAAGAAGGGCTGGGTCGACCTGGTCTACAAAGAGCAGGGCATTGACCGGCGTCTAAGGTTGGATGAGTACCACTTGGCCGCGTTTGACGAGATTATTGACGAAATCTGCGCCCGCAAGGGTTTCGAGAATCCCCTCCCCGTTCGCGACAAGAGGAACGAGCCGGCCGCCTGAATCATGCCTCGCGCCCGGTGAACCGTCCGCGGCTCCTGCATCTGGTCTGTGGGGCCAAGAGAATTTCTTGGCAGCCGAGAGAGCATCCCTTATAATGTTGATCCTCACATGGTGGTGGAGCGCTGAACCGCTCGATCAGCGTGCAAGGCCCATTTCCGCGACGCGACGGGCGGTCCAAGCAACAGCCGTAGAAGGGACCATTAATGTCGGAAGCATCGCCGGCATTGAGGATGGATGCCTCGCGGCGCCTTGTATCCGGGGCGGCTGCCTGCGCGGGTTGCGGCCATGATTTGCGACGAGTGGCGCGCGATGCGGCATGCCCGAATTGCGGCGGGGCGTCGGTTCGGCCGCCCTGGGGCATTCCTCTGTATCGGTCCGATCCGTCTTGGTTGCTGACGGTCCGACGAGGCGTTTCTCTGGCCCTGGCAGGAATGCTCATCGAGATCGTCTTGCGGGTCTTCCACGAGAGTTCTGGCCTGCTTGCCGGCGTGCCGCCCATCATCACGGCGATTCTCCCAATACTGAGCCGTGTTCTCTGCCTCGTTGCTGTCATTCTCATCACCGCCCGGGAGCCGCGTGCATCTTCGACAGAAGCCTCCAATGGGTTTCGAAGGATGGTTCGCGCTTGTGCAATCATCGCCTCGTTGGGTGCGATGTTGTGGGGATTGGAACTGCTGGCCGTTCCCGATCGGACGACTGCAGTAGTTGCCGGCGCGTTGACGATCGTCGGTCTTCTTGCTTGTCTCGGCCAATTCGTATACCTCCGGCGCTTTGCTAGGCGGATTCCGCACGCCGTGTTGGCCGAGTCGACCACGGCGGTGATGTGGGGCTTTGTTGTCTCTTCTGCCACCCTCGCCCTGGCGACATTGATGGGCCAAATCTATGGCTTGTCTCCCCTGATGCCGGACTCCCCGGGCATCCCCAGTCTCCTTGTTACAACGGCTGTGTTTGCCGCCGTGTTCAGCCTCGCCGGTTTCGGTCTGGCTTGCCTTGTGCTGCTCGGCGTCTACGGAATCATCTTGGGACGCGTTTGTGAGCGAGCTCGTCGTCTGGACAGGGGAGTGTCGCCGTCGACGCCCCCCGGGGCACTCTTTGCCCATCACTTCGCGCTGGCCGCCCGGGCAGACAAGGTCGGGCAAACGCGCGGCCAAAGCGAACCTCGTGCAACTCCGACAGCAGCAGTGCCGGCGACTTCTTCCACCGGCATGGGCGGATCGGAAATTCTTGCTGACCTTACTGCTGCATTGTGGCGTGATCCCGACTCGCCGGAGGCCCACTACAATTTGGCAATCACCCTTGCGAGCCGCGGCCGGACTCGGGAGGCCGTGCAACAGTATGAGGAGGCCGTTCGGCTGAAGGAGGACTTCCTGGAGGCCCGGCTGAATCTCTCTAACTGCCTGGCCAGACAGGGTAGACATCGCGAGGCGATCGAGCAGTTGCAGATCGTGTTGCAGTCCTCCCCCGCTTTGCCGGTCGCCCACTACAATATCGGCAACCTTCTGATGAGAAGCGGTCAAACCGAGGCCGCGATTCGGCACTATCGCGAGGTTGTTGCCGCTCAGCCCGGCTTTGCCGGCGCCCACTACAATCTCGGAGTGGCTCTGATGAAAGGGGGCAGCCTTGACGAGGCCGCCGGCGAGTTTCGCGCCGCCCTGGCAATCAATCCCGGTGATGCCAGGGTGCGAGAAAAACTGACGGCAGCCACGGCCTTGCGGCAGGGCGGCGGCGGGGAGAGTGCCCCGCGAGATGTTTCGTACCAGGACGGTGGGGAGGGGCGGGCGGACTTGGCTCGGGTGGGGGCGGCTTGATATAATGCAGGCGAAGGAGCAGGAGCGGGGATGGACCGCCAGATGATGGGCGAGCAGGGCAGAAGCGGGGGGCCGTGGCGGGCATCGCGGGGTTGTTGTTTACGGTAATTCATAGCGATAATTCGCCGGGCGGCGACACTGTTTGATCCCGGCGTGTGTTTGGGGAATACACAGTGAACCACTTGCGCTGCTATGAGGTGCTTGGTCTGCTGCCTGGGGCTACGCCAGAGCAGATCCACCGTGCCTACAAGCGCCTGGCGATGGAACACCATCCAGACCGCTCATCCCGGGGATCGGAGAGCCATCGCCTTTTTTGCACGGTCACCGAGGCTTATGGGCAGCTCAAGAACGCCGCTGCGCTTCAGAGCCGGCTGGGCAGTGTGGGACTCTGCCCCAAGTGCGAGCGGGTCGCCGAATTGTTCGCCGGCATGGACAGCAGACACTACTGCGCGTCTTGCCTGCTGTATCGACGCAGACGATACCTGCCCCCGCCGACCTTCCAGAAGGTGCGGTGCCTGACGGCTGTGGCCATGCAGGGCATGGCGCTGTATTGCATCGTGGTTTCTGAAATGAGCGGACATTGGCTGCCAGGGGCGGCAAGCGCCCTCTTCGCGCTAGCTGCCATGGCGGCGCTGGCCGTCAACTTTCTTACAGCGGATGTGATAGAAGCATAGAATCGACCAGCACCTTTGTTGCGGACGCGCGTCGATTTCCGGGGCCTCGTTACGATTCTCCTGCCATTTCAGACGCGGAGCTCTGGCCGGCCCGAAGTTCGGCGTCACACTCTGGACCCCTGGCATCGCTACGTGGAGCGTTCCGCCGTGTCGTCCACTCGTAGCATGCCCAATCGTCGGCAGAGAATCGCCAGCAGAATCGGGCAGCCAATCACTAATGCTATGAAATAAACCGGCGGGAGATGCAGGCACGCCGCGCCGACGGTGGCGAACGCTGCGCCGATCGCGTAGCAGAGGAGTACGGTGCGCCGCACGGACAAGCCGCGGTCTCGGACCTGGTCGTAGAAGTGGCTGCGGTCGCCCCGAAAGAGAGGCCGGTGGTTCAAGGCTCGACGCATGATCGCCAGGGCGGTGTCGAAGATCGGGAACCCGAAGATGAGGGCCGATGCGATGAACCATCGCCACGAAGCCAACTCGCCGAATAGGATGAGCAGCACTGCGACGTTGAAGCCGAGCAGCAGAGAACCGCTGTCCCCCATGAAGATCGACGCTGGGTTGAAGTTGTAGACTAGGAAGCCCGCGCACATCCCGAACAGGCCCGCCGCCAACACAACGGGTACGACTGCGGTGGGGGGGGGCTGGCCGATTGCCCAGATCAGGCTGTCGGCGAGAAAGGCGAATCCCAGGGCGGAGATGCCGAGGATGCCCGCGCAGAGTCCGTCCAACCCGTCGATCAGATTCGTGGAATTCGCCGCGCCGGCGAGCAGGCCGACACAGATGACGCCGCTAAGGGCTAGGGAGATGGGGCCGCTCGTCATCCACTGGGGCAGCCACGCGCCCAGCGGTTCCAGCAGTGACGTCGCAAGTGCCTGACCGATGCCGCCGTAGAGGAGCAGACCGGCGCAGGCGGCCTGGACCAGCAGGCGGACGCTTGGGCGCAGGCCGCGGAGGTCGTCGACCAGGCCGGTGAGCATCAGGATGCTGCCCGCGGCGACCACCCAGGGGATGTAAGATCGGCACGAGGGGACGAGCCACATTGCGATGTGCATGGCCCCGAGCCAGCCAAGGTACATGGCGACACCGCCGAGGTAGGGAATGGGCCGCGCGTGCGGCTTGAGGCCGGCGTCCGGCCGGTCGTAGAGCTGGAACGCCTTGGCTGCTCGCCTGACGATCGGCACTGCAACCACGGTGACGACCAGGGCGGCGCCCAGGGTCATGAACATGATCGGCAGCAGGTTAGTCACTGACATACCGGAGTACGGGATAGGAATCGATCGCCTCCGAGCGGCGGTGAGACGCCGTCATGTTTGCTGGGGCGAGAGGTTGTAGGTTCGCAACAGGGACTTGAATTCATCCGTGAAGACGAAGTTCTCCTCGGGGAAGCTCAGTCCGCTCAGGTTGTTGTCAATGTGCGAGAAAACGATGTCGATTTCGGCGAGCGGCTCGCCGTCGACGAAGGACTTGCCGACCGTGCTGGCGGCTTCGGTGGCTACCTGCTCGATGATTGCCTCGTGGCGGATCTGCTGGCCGGGCCGCACCTCCCTGAAGAACACCGCCCGTTTGACCTTCGCCAGGATCACCTTCTCCCGGAAGCTGCCGGCTTCGCCGACCAGGATTCCGGCTGTCTGGGCCATTCCTTCAAGGATCAAGCTGGCAGGCATCACCGGCCAGCCGGGAAAGTGGTCGTGCAGGTGTTCTTCGGCGAGGCTGACGTTCTTGATCGCCGCCGCCCGAACGCCCGACTCGAACTCAACGAATTTGTCGATCCAGATCCAGCGCACGGTCGCTACGCCGCCATCCGCGTGGTTACATAGTTGACGATCATCTTGACGGTGAACAGGTTGGGCATCTTGGCGACTTCGGGGTCCTTCTCGAATACGCCAAAGTCCGCGTGCGGCATGGCCTTCTTCAACGTCTCGATGCCTTTCGCCGTCAGCCGACCACCCTCTACGTACTCGGGATTCTGCAGGATATCGTCGGGAGGCATCAGCTCGCCTCGCGGGATCTTGATCGAGAAGGTCTTCTCCAGGCGGAACACGATGTCCAGGAAATCGATCGACTCCGCGCCCAGATCGCCCGTCAGCGTCGCTTCTTCGCTGATCTCCTCGTCGTCAACACCCAGGGCGTCGACGAGCACTTCCTTTACCTTGCTGAATACCTCCGCTCGACTCATCGCCATCGTACTCGTCCTCCGAGAAGGTTCTTATCTGCCGCCGACGGGCACGGGCGCCGCCTTCATCGCCGCCGGGCCGCCAAGCAACTCGAATCTCCGTCGCAAATCCGAAACCAGTCTATCATCCAGGTCCGCCATGGCTGCGTCTATCTCAACTAAGTTGTAGTGCCGCAGGCGAAACCTCGCCTTGACAATCTCGCGCTCTCCGCACCGGCCGAAACTCTTAAACTCGCTCGACCGATCCCCGATTTGCACCGCTTCCGCCGTCACCTCCAGCGTCCGGCCCGGCGGCACGAAGCTCTTGTAACTGATATTCCTGGCTTCTTCCAGCACCACCATGCTATGGCCGAAATCCTGGGTCGTCCGAACCAGCCAGGCCGCCGATTGCACCATCGCCTCCAGCATCAGGACACCGGGCATGACCGGGAAAGCCGGAAAATGGTCCGCGAGGTACTCCTCCGCGAGGGTCAAGGCTTTGGCAGCAACGATCCGCGTCGGGGGCTGCAGGGCGATGATGCGGTCAAGGAGGATGAATTTCATTGGATGCTATGAGCTTGGCGTTCAAAACTCGGCGTTCGATACTCAGCATGCGGCTTCCGACACTCGGCAACGCTGGAATTCGCACATTCGCTGTTGCTCTTGCGCAGCGTTGCGCGGCCGAAATCCACCGCCCAAAAGCAGTGGTATCCTTGCATGGGCGCCGCCGGGCAGGCGATCCCCCGCCGGCACTTGGGCACCAAGCGGGATCTTCGCCGTGGCGCTGGATCCAACGACACCAAACACCGCTTTGTAGTCCATTCGCCGGTCTCTTTCAAGCCCCCGGTCCGGCGGAGCCGCAGAATACACCCTAGGCGATGACGCAAGGGATTGCGTGGACGGTGGTTAGCCCAAGCATCGCACGAAGGGCTAATGCCCGGAGCCAGGGCCAAAGTAATGGCTGCACAGGGGGGGGTCTGCGGGGACGAGTGGTGTAGGGCCGCTCTAATGGGGCTGGATGGTGTGCCGACGACGGATGTGCATGGCCCCCCGGTCAGCGATCGGCAACTGGTCCAGACTAGCCAAGATCCACATGGTCAACGCCATGGCGTGGGCCGGCGATGCAGGGACGATGCGGCGGCACCACGCTGGGCCAACCGACATCCAATTGCCGCTGGTTCGAGAGACAATCCACGCGATCCCGAGATCAGCTTCCTCGGCGAAGACTGACTCCTGACTGGGCCGGACGTCTAAATCGAGCCTTGAGAACAACTCGGATTTGGCGCAAAGTGCTTGTCGGGTAAGAAGTTGCCGCCGCAGCTCAGTCGGTTGGCGGTGTTGTAAAGGCGGGGGAATGCCCCTTTCTGTTGCAATACCGCGTTTCTGGCGGCGCCGAGACCGCTGGAAGGTGAACGAGAACGCGGGAGACCGCCCTGCCTGTTGTCGCGACAACCGCCAATCTGAGCAGCGTTTGGGGATCCGCGTTCGGCGTAAGATGCTCACGAGCCCGGTTGTCCCTTGCGTGGGCTCTCAACTCAAGGTTCGCTGGCTCAATCGATTCCATCTCCAACGTCGAAGGTGGAGATTCACGCCGTTCTAGAGACTGTGGCCTCGCGAGGCGCGAAGGCTCCGAGTACGGTTGACACCACGGGCCAACGAGTAGGACGCTTCGCGGAGATGCTCCGGATATCTTCGATGGTAACGACAACGTCGGGATCGATATCTCTGGCGAGTTCGGCAATGGCCGACGCCGCCCGGCGGGGCACGATAGTGAAGCACACGTTTGCTGGCCCGTCGCGGCCGGTACCAAGGAGCGTGGTTACGGTGATGCCGGCGCGACGGAGGTGGACGGCCAGCGTTTCAGCGCGCTCACGGCTGATCAGTGTGATAAGATGAACGCCGAGGGCAAGCTTGCTCTCCAGCCACATGCCCAGCCCCAGACCGGTGGCATATCCACCGGCGTAAGCAAGCACGTTCACCCACTGATTCAAGTTGCTCAGCACACTGGCCACCGCACAAACCCAGATGGTGACCTCGACGAAGCCGAGTCCGACCGCGAAGGTGCGATGCCCGCGCGTCACACAGATCAACCGCAGTGTTCCGAGAGATACGTCCGCCACGCGTGCGCAGAAAATGAAGACGGGCAACCACATGTTGTTCTCCAATGTCATCCGCAATTGACTCTGGCCAGGTGTCGGCGGGTCTACATCTCTGCTCCTTCGGGCAGCGGAGGCCCGTCTTCTACGGCGGAGCAGCGTCCGATCGTGTCGCAGACCCGACCGCTCACAAGAGCGAAGAAGAGCTTGAGTGCCTGCAACGCTCCACGAGCTTGTCCCGAGAGACTACCGGCGATGACGATGTCCGGGGCGAGTTCATGGATCCGGTGAACGAGTCCCGCAGGAGTACACTCGACGAGGTACTGTATTAGATGCGGAAAGACAGCCGTTCGGCGTGTGATGGTACCCTTGCGGCCCAAAGTTGTGGCTCCTCAACGTCGTGGATGCCGCCGCCCACG
>CAYYBO010000117.1:0-11218 GCA_964470125.1 uncultured Planctomycetaceae bacterium
CCGTGCGGATCACTGTCGCCCTGGCCGACGAGTGCCACGGCCTTGTCAAGGTGCTCGCCCGCCCGACCAGCACGGCGAAGATCATGGGCGTCTTCCCGGAAGACTTCGTGGCCCTGGGGCGGATCGGCTGGAACAGCGCGTCCGACATAGTGGACGGCGCCTATGCCATCACCGATTCGTTCGACCCGAGCATCTCCGCCGAGTACCGCGAGGAGCTGGCCGAGTTCAAGAAGGAGACCGGCGTGGACTGGGACACCGGCATCCTCGGTAATCTCGTCGGCGAAGCGGCCTTCGGCATCCGCGTGGATTTCGCCAGGAGGCACCCCGTCGGGGTGTGCGTGGTCTCCCCGCTGGCTGACGAAACCAGGTTTCGCGAGCAGTTCGATAAGCTGGCCCAACACTTCGATCTGCAATTCCAGGACATCGATAAACTCGGCGTCCTGGTTCGCAGGGCCAGGTTCGGCAGCGCCCTGCCCAGCGGAACCGACCAGCGCCCGGGCGATCCCTCCTCCGGTGCATTCTGCCTGGCCATCGACCAGGGAATGCTTCTGGTCGGCAGCGACGTCGAAATCGTCGCGGACGTAGCCAGGCAGGCGGCTGCAGGGAAGTCGCCGGGACCGATCAACACAAACCTGAAGAAGTGCTACGAGCTCCTGGGTGATCCGAACCACCTGGCCGCGATGCTGGACATCGAGCAACTCCGCAAGAAAGTGCCCATTGCTCCCCTGGCCGTCGGTTCGGAGTTGGGACCGCTGATCATGGAGGGCTTCTCCGGCCTGGCCGTGACCGTCAAGGAGCGGATTGCCACGGTTGATCTGGTCTGGTCGTTGCGAAGTGTCGGCGGCGGACCCCGTGAACCGGCCGCCGGCGTCCCGGCAACACCCGATGCAAGCCAAGCCCTGGTGGCGCTGGCCAAGGCTCTCGGCAAGAGTCTGGGCGAGGCCCGGCGCCAGGCCAAAAGGGCCATCAGCATGGCCAATATGCGAGCAGTCGGCATGGCCTCGTACCAGTACGCCGCCAATCACAAAGGCGCCTTCCCGGACAGCCTGGAGGCCCTTCTGCGGGCCTTGCCCGACGTCGTTTCATTGAAGACGCTGACGAGTCCCTACGACGGCAAGGGACCGAAATCGATCGACGAAGCGACCCGCAAGGCGTACGTGGTCTACAGACCCGGGCTGACCACGAACAGCAATCCGAACGAGGTGCTCCTGGCTGAACGAGAGGTCCACGACGGCGGCGCCTGCTTCCTCTTCGCCGATGGACATGTGCAGTTCATCCCGGACCCCAAGGCCGCCGAGCTGCTCGCCAAGATGGCGGCGGGAGAGGCGGAGATCAGGCAATAGGCTGAAAACCGCGGGAATAGAGGACATCCCGCCTGAGGCCGGCGAGTCGGCCCCGTTGACCTATCCCTTGCGCCGGATTAAACTTATATACAGCATCGCAGCCTTCCTTCCCACGGTTGCCAGAAGAGGTGTGTCTATGATTCGCCTTTGTTCTCTCTCCTTAACGGTTGGCCTTGTCCTCCTGCTCGTCGGCTGCACAAAGTCCAGCGAACCCGCGAGTAATGCGGAGACCGCCAAAGCCGGTCTGATGCCCGCGGAGGAGCCGGCCATCGATACGACGTACGTGGCGGATCAAAAGGACGTCAAACTCGTGACGGCCCCCGATGTGTCCTACGAACCGCTCGATACCTTCCGAAAACAAGCCGCCGCCGCAAGAGAGAAGGAAGAAGCGGCCAAGACGCCCAGGTCTGCAAAGGCCGAAGGAAAACGCGGCGCCGGCGGCAGCGACCAGCCCGCAGCTAAGGCCGCCTCGGCGAAGAAGAAGGACAAGCAGGGCGGCGGGCTGTTCAGTCGGATGAAGAAAGCAGCCCTCGGGAAGCTCGGGCCGGCCGGACAACTCCTGCCGGGCGGCGATGCAGGGGCGGGCTCAGTTCCGGAGCCGCCTGGGGCCGACACCGGCGCGGCGTCGGAAGAAGAAGACCAGCCTGCTGAAGCCGAACAAGAAGAGGAAGACAGCGCCGAAGGCAAAGGCGAAGCCGACGACGACTCCGCGGCCGCAGATGACGAATCCGACGACGCAGAAGACCAGGCGGACGACGACGAGGACAAGGAATCCGAGGAGGGCTCGGAGGAGGGTTCGGAGGAGGACTCGGAAGAAGATTCAGACGAAGACTCCGAGGAAGACGGCGAGTAACCGCTTCCCCTTGAACGGCGTTGCCATCGGCGGTGCAGTTCGTCACCATTCGCGCGTCGCCGAGTGCGGAGATTTCTACTGTCTGAAATCCACGGCCCACGCGCCATTGAAGGCCATCCCCTTGCGCTTGACCCTCGGCTGGACGGCCCTTTACCCTTCGCTGCAAGATGATGTCCCCCGATGAGCAAATCATCTATGTTCACAGTGTTGCCGAAGCATACCTTTATCTTAAGGTCACGCCTTGCCGCTCGTGCCAACGAGGCGCCCTGAACGCGAGAAGCAACCTGCAGAAGACGGCCTCCGCCGCGGGCGGTTGGACGATGCCGGTCGCCTGCGGCAAGTGCAGCACGGAGACGGTCCTGCACTTCTGCATCAACCCACCGCCCACCCGCGAGCAGGCCCACTCATCGCAGATCAACTCCACACCCCAGCGATCCTCGGCCATAGACCTGCTCGGCTGGCTGACCCTGTTTCAGGCGATCCTCGACGCCGCCCAGAAGGAGACCCAGAAAACGGCCGGCCGCGAACTGGCCTACGAAGCGGCACTCTGTCTTGATGAAGCCCTCAAGTTCTACGACGGCGAGAATGAGTTGCCATCCGCCGACGCCTTCTTCTCGGAATCGTCGTCGCAGCGCTTCCGCGAACACCCCGAGCGTTTCGCCCGGTCGAAGTGGCGGGAACGGCGGCTGCTGCTACCGGACATGAAAGCCAGGACGGAATCAGGCGACCGCCCAAAGCGCCGGCCGTGGTGGCGATTCTGGAGATGACGACCCGACGATCAACGCTCTATGGCTAATGGCCAACAGCTAATAGCTGACAGCTTTTTGGATGTTCGATCATCGCCTCGACATTCCGCCGGATGCTCCGCTTGATGCACGCTCGCTGCCGGCGCATGGCGGCGTGTACCTCATCGCCGACAAAGATGACCGGCCGATCCTCCTCGCCTCGTGCGAAAGCCTTCGCCGCGTGGTGCCTGGCCGCCTGGCTGCGCCGCCCGCGGACAAGAAGGCCAAGCGGGCCGATCTTTCGCGGATCGCCCGGCGTGTCCACTGGCGTCCGACATTCAGCCGCTTCGAGACGGCCTGGGTGCATTGGCAGGCCGCCCGCGAGTTCGACCCCAAGGGTTATCGTAAGCTGCTCGGCTTCGGGCCGGCCTGGTTCTTGTCCGCAGATTTGCAGGCTCGCACGCCGCGATTTGTATCGGTGAAGGAACTCCGCCAGGGGCCGGCCGAGCACGTCGGCCCCTTCGCTTCGCGACGAGACGCGGAGGAGTGGCGTCACCTGCTGGAGGATGCCTTCGATTTGTGCAGGTATCATCAGGTCCTGGAGCAGGCGCCGAACGGGCAGCCGTGTGCATACTTCGAGATGGGGCGATGTCCCGCGCCGTGCAGCGGCAGAGTATCCCTGGACGCCTATCGCCAATTCGTGTCCGACGCCCTCGCCTTCTCGACCGGGCTGCATGAGCCTCGGCTGACCGCCCTGCGGACGACGATGGAATCGGCCGCCAAGTCGCTGGAATACGAGAGGGCCGCCTCTATCAAGCAGACGATCGACCGAGTCACGTCCGCCCTCGGCAAACCGCGATATCGCCACCTGGCCGATCTGCGCGCCTGCCGCTGGCTTGTTGTTCAACGCGGAGGATCCGCCAGACGGAGCGAGAAGACGGCGATGGTCAAGCCGTTCTACGTCCGTCACGGCCTGATCGAGCCAGGCGAGCCGGCGGCGATCGCCAACCTCGGCAGCATCCTGCCGCGGTGGCTGGCCCAATGCAACCGCGATGCTGATTCGCCGTCATCGCCGGGCGACGACCGCGTCTTGCGTTCCGAGGGGCTATGGCTGGTCAGCAAGTTCCTCTTTCAGGAGGATTTCGCCTGCGGGTTGTTCTACCGTCTGGATCGTCTGCCGGAGGGCAACGCCCTGCTGGGGGCGATCCGCGAGCGCTTCCTGGCGGCGCAGGAGGAGGGCGAGGAAGATCGCGCCGCTCAGAATCCCGCCTGTGCAGGCGGGCCAATCACAACTCCGCCCGCAGAAACGGGGCCACCGTGCGGGTGAATCCGAGTCGGAGCCGCGGGCGGGTGTCTCCGGTCCGTGGGTCGGCTATTTCTTATTGACGATTGCGCCGGCCTCGCGGCTCATCCGCTGGATGGCGCTGAGACTATGCCGCGTGTGCACCGCCTTGGCCCGCGTGTCGAGGATGCCGGGTACTGGTCCCTGGCCGATGCCGAAGTCGCCGACAGGGCTTTGTCGGGTGCGCGGAGCCATCGACTGATACACTTGATTCAGCAGCGTTTGCACCTGGTTATCGAAGTTGGTCGTCGGGCCCGTGCGGCCCGGCTGCCTCGCGCCGTCCAGCATGCCCGCGAGATTGCTGCCTTGCGGGAGCAGGAAAGCCAGCCCGCCGGGGCTGTTGAGCATGGTGAACATCTCGTCGAGGCCTTGGAGGCCGAAGGCGTCGTTGATGTTGACCGCTCGATCGAACTGCACGTGTTCGATGGCCCGCATCATCTGGTGGGTCACGAACTGCCCTGGGGTCACATGACGGGAGCGGAAGCGGTCGAGCCCGCCGAATTCTCCGGAGCGGGTCTGGATCGCCTGGATCAATCCGCGGCCCTGTTCGGAGAGCGACATCATGAAGCGGCCGTTACGATACTCGAAACGGAAAATGTCGGTGCCGCGCTTGCTGAGCGTGGCGACGGGCGATTCGATCTCCATATCGCTGCGGGTGGCCCCCTCGGCAACGCCGGCGCGGATGGCCCCGTAGGCAAGTTTGACGCGGCTCCTGGCGGTGCCCTGTTGCCTGTCGAGGTGCAGCTCGGAGATGCCGATCAGGGTGCCGCGCTCGATGAGAATGACCGTCGGCGGCTCCGACGGCTTGGCCGTCAGCTTCAGGCCTGCCCGGATGGCGGGCACGTGTATCTGCATGCCGGCGCCGAGCTGATCGCCGACGGACACTTTCTGCCAGCCGGTGTCCTGCAGCGGGTCGGCACCGATGGGGGCGAACCGCACATTACCGGTCACGGCGGTGACTTCATAGCGGAGATCGCCGATCGTGTCGGAGCTAATCAGGCCGGCCGATTGCACCTGTGGGGCGGGGCCAGTTTGCGCGAAGGCGGGTTGCGCGAGGCCAAGGCCACCGATGGTCAGAAGCGCCGCCGCAAGCAGGATATTCCTTCTCATGGCACGACTCCTCGTTGCTCGGTCCCCAGTTGACCGTGACGCAGGGTGGGTAATTCACACCAACACGGGACCAACCCCGAGTGCTCGAATCCGGCAGCCAGTTGCCCGCAACTCTTTACCCAGAAATCGATTACGACTCCATCGCGGTTGCGGGTCCGCTGCCGAAACGGCACTCTCACCCCCCATAGGACCATTCCGCGTGCCGCGCGGCGGGAACCGAGATTATTCCCTCGGCGGCGGCACCTTGAGGTTGCCGTATTCGTCGCGGTCGGTCTGGTCGCTGAGGTCGATCTTCTCTACCTCGTAGAGCCCTTTCTTCTCCATCAGGGCATCGGCCTTGGCGATCAAACCCACCATCGCCGCTCCGGTCACGTATTGATAGTCGGCCATGTCGTCGAGCATTTCGCGATAGATTAACTCGCGAAGGGCGTAGCGGCGGTCCCCCAAGCCCGCTCGGCCGAGCAGATTGTAGCAGACCCCGCCGTGAATCTCGCAGACCCGGCAGATCATGTAGGCCACTGAGCCGGCGTCGACGACGTCTTGGGGTTGGAGATTCCACTGGGGTCGGGCAATCCCGCGGGATTCGAGCTTCTGCCTGCGTTCCTCAAACGTCTTGCAGTTGTCTTCTCCGTCCGCGAGGACCAGCATGGCGCGGTAGGCCTCTTCAACCGTCACCAGGTCGACCTCGGCCAGGTAGGCCTGGAAGGCATCGTCTGAGAGAGTGGCCGGGTCAACGGCCGGCTGTGTCTGCCGCGGACCCGCGCAGGCCCCAGCCAGGCAGCAGCAAAGGCCGAGCAGAACAGTCCAAAGGGGCTTTCCGGTGTGTGCTAGAACGACCATGTGATGCCCGTCAGTAGAAAAGTCCGCGTCGTCTGGTCGCTGAACGATTTTCCGGGGAAGAATGTCCCGAAGCGAATGGTCCACGACAGATCGCTGCAGATGCGGTAGTTCGCGTAGTAGTCCATCTCCCAGCCGAGATAGCCTGACTGGCGATCGGCCAGGCCGTCGCTGACCGCGGCGTCGGAGTGGTGTTTGGCGTAGAGGTACCAATCCGTGCCGAGCTCGAGCTCCTTGGCAACCTCGACATCCGGCAGCGGGCGGAACGTTCCTCCCAGGCGCCAGACGTGGATGTTGCTGAGCCGGGGGGCGAATGAGATGCCCGTGTCGCGGAAGCCGAAGCCGACGAAGCTGTTGTCCACGTAGTCGTTGCGATTGCCGCCCCTGGCGTTGGTGGGGCTGTCGAGGCGGTCGGCGTCGCCGCTGGCGAACATGTACTCGGCGGAGAGGATCGGCTTCATCTTGTGCCGGAAGTAATAGTCCAAGCGCTGGTCAAAGGCCCAGGCCTTGATCTCGTCGCGATGGAGGAAGCGGCGGTCGCCATAGCTCAAACCCCGCTCCAGCACCCATTCGGTGCCGTAGCGCAGGTTGGGAATCAACTCGCCGGTGGAGCCGAAGCCGATGTATCGCGAGTCGTAGTCATAATCCTGGAGGAGGTCGCGGGGATCTTCGCGAGTGTTGTCCTCCTGCCAGGCGAAGTAGAAAAAAGGCTCGTGCTTGTCGAAGCCCTTGTATCGCTCCTCAATGATCCAGAAGTTGCGGTTGCTGTGATCGGCGACCGGGCGGCTGCGGTCGATGTTCACCGTGCTGGACGGCGTTCTGCCGACGGTGAAGGTGGTCTCGAAGTTGAACCACTCGCCCTGCAACTGAATGTGGTCGAGGGGCAGATCGACGGCGTAGCCGGTGCCGGCCTGCACGAGGTCGCGGCCGATTTTGGCCTTCAACTCGAACGGGGCCTGGTAGGAGGTGTGACCGCGCAAGGCCCTGGCAATGTCGAAGCGATACCAGCCGCGTTCGAGGTTGGGGCCGTTGAGGTCGTCCTCGTTGCGCGTGTAGCTGTCGCCGTGGTTCCAATCGTCGTAGGTCATCCGCATGCGTGCATAGCCTTCGTGGATGCCTCGATCGGCGCTGACGGAGGCCCAAAGGCGGAGTTCGTTTTGGCGCAGGGTGCGGCTGCTGTTGACGCCGTCATCAAAGAGGAAGAAGTAGGAGTTGTACCAGCCGCCGTAATCGACCCGAACCTTCTGGGCGGGCGGCAGGGCCTGCTGTCTACGCTGGTTCTCAAACTCGAGCGCTCGCTGGCGGGCGAGGAACGCGTCGCCGGGGCCGGTCTGCGGGCCAGGCCCGGAGTTGAGCTGCAACTGGGCCACGGCCGGAGCCGAGATCGTTAGCAGCAGCGCTGCCGCGAGGGCCGCGTGGCGTGGAGTTGAACTCGCCGCGATCCGCAAGGTCCTGCCTACCTCCCTGTGGGCCTTCATGCTCAACGCCGGTCCCTGGCGGGGCAAAGCGCCGCTTCGCCCGCCGCCGGTCGGGAGACAAACGGAGAGGGGGGGATTCGAACCCCCGGTACAGGTATTAGCCCGTACAACGGTTTAGCAAACCGTCGCTTTAAGCCACTCAGCCACCTCTCCAGTCTAAGTCGGCAATCCAACGACCAAGGCACGCGGAGATCTCGGACGGCCTGCCGGAGCGCGGGGCAAGCCCCCGCGCAGCAGTACTGGCATGCGGCAAATCCATGCCAGTCTCCTTCGGGTCGGTGCGTCGATCTCGCCGCCGCCGCCCTTTCGGCTTGATGCCCCGGCGCCCCGCCTCCATCGGCTCTGGCCCCTGTACTACTGACGGTTGATTTCTTCGCGGGCCGCGAAGATTCTTCGTGATCCCGTCGGCCACGGGGGGCCGACGCTACTTTGGTTGCGGCTTCCCCGCGCTGGGCATCCTCACGACAACTTTCGACGGCGCGCGTGTCCTCGGTCAAGCAAAATTCTCGCAGGCATCCTATATCAGACTCCCCGATTACGGCAAGAGGCCAGCCGGCGGCGGGTACCGAGGGCGCGCACCGACTCCGCCAGAGCCGCGTACCTTTGATAGACGGCGGTCCCGATCTCGGTTGGGCAGGCCGATTCCCTGCCGCCCGGCGGCCCAGGTAATAGTGATTCTCTTTCGCCAGATCTCCTGGCCGCTTCTGTGGGGGCCAGGAGCGAGATAGGATACGCCGCTGCAGGAGGGTGGTGCGCCGGCCGCTCCGGAGCGATGCTGACCCGATTGATGGAATGAGGCTTCGGCCGCCGAGTCTTTGGGGACCGGTAAATCACCGGGGGGGCCGACCAGCCCGTACGACGATAAGGAAAGATCAGCCCGAGATGGTCGTCGGCCGTGATGAGGTGCAAATGAGCCGTAACGCCAGCCGCCTGCAAGTTTTCAAGGACATCGTCCGACGAATCCTGCCCAAGGGCCGCTTCGCCCGAAGCGTTACCGTTTTGGGGGGCGGGACCGCCGCGGCCAACTTGATTGTGGTTGTGGGCTCACCGGTTGTGACTCGGCTGTACACACCGGAGGACTACGGCCTTCTGGGAGTGTTTACGTCGTTGCTCATGGTCTCGCTGGTACTCGCCTCATGGCGGTACGACGTCGCCATTCCCGTGCCGTCCGATGACCAAACCGCAGCGGACATCCTCACGCTGTGTTGGGCGATCATTCCCTGCATGGCCATCGTTGCCGCGATCCTGGCATGGCTGATCGGCGATCAAGTCGCCATTTGGCTCGGTCAGCCGGCACTCGGCAGATACCTATGGTTGGTCTCGGTAGGCATGCTCGTCGGCGGCGTCTATGAATCGTTGTACTACTGGGGGGTGCGGAAGAAGGCGTTTTCCGTGATCGCCCAGACCAAAGTCTACCAGTCAGCGGCTTTGCTGACGACGCAAGTCGGCCTGGGTCTTCTTGGCCTGTGTCCCTGGGGATTGCTTCTGGGGAGCGTCGTCCGACAGAGCGCGGGAACCGCGCGATTGGCCAAGCTCGTCCTGCGAGGCGGCCCAGTTTTTCGCCTGCGTTTCTCGATGGGCACGATCCTGTCGACTGCGAGGCGATACTACCGATTTCCCGCCTTCTCCTCCTGGGCATCGCTATTGAACACACTCAGCGCCCAGGTGCCCGTCTTGTTTCTCTCCGCATTCTATGGCGGTTCAATCACGGGGCAGTATGCACTCTGCCACCAAGTGGCCTGGTATCCAACCTCGCTCATCGGGAGGGCCGTCTCCCAGGTGTTCTTCTCAACCGTCAGTGAGTCACGAGCCAAGGGAACCACCGCTGCCGTGACTTTGGCCGTCTTCTCTAAGCTTGTTCAAGTGGCGGTGCCCTGCGTTTTGCTCGTGGGCTTGATTGCCCCGGAACTCTTCACGGTGGTTTTCGGACAAAACTGGAAGGACGCCGGCGTGGTCGCTCAATATCTTTGCCCTTGGATATTGTGCGTTTTCATCACCATGCCCTTGTCCTCCATTGTATTCGTCTTGGAACGCCAACACGGAGAACTCGTGTTTCAGACGGTTCTCTTGATTGGCCGCGTCACGGCCCTTTGGGTGGGCGGGCAATGGGCTCGTCCGTTGATCGCAATCTCGGCTTTTGCGACGACCAGCGCTGTGATCTGGTTCGTGTACATGTTGTGGCTGCACAAAGCCGCCGGAAATCGTCCCGCAGTCGTGATCGGCCGAATCGGCGCCGAACTGCTGCGATCGTTGCCGATGGTCGCCCCGTGCGCCATAGGCAGGTTTGTCTTCGGCGGCACCGCCTTCGTGGCCGGAGGCGCCCTGGTGAGCGCCGTCTGGGTCGGCGCTTCGCTCTTCACGCGTTTTCGTCACGGTAGAGGCCAGCATGAATAAAGTCCATTTGCACATACGAGAGAACATGGGTTGGCAGTCCGGCGGCGGCGTCCACATCCGCGGCAGCGCATTCTGGAAGGGCGAGGGCGCCGACCTCGCGCCATTGCCTGATGCCTTCGCCGAAGTGCAATCCGCCGCCGAGTTCGTCGCTTTGCTGCAGCGGCTCAACGGCTTCTTCGCCGTCATCCGCGAAAACGGCGATAAAGTGTACGCGGCAGTCGACCACACGCGAAGCATTCCGCTTTTCTATGGTCAGAAGGGAGACGACGCCTACATCAGCGATGACGCTCATTGGGTGCGAGAGCATGTGGGAGATGAGGCTTTCGAAGAGCTGGCCGAGACTGAGTTCTCGCTGTGCGGCTATGTCACCGGCCCGGATACGCTCTACGCACACGTGAAGCAGTTGCAGGCCGGTGAGGCGGTCATCATCGAGGCCGGACCAAACGGGACGGACCTATGCCCCAAGAGGTACTATCGACGGATCCACGGACATGCGGTCGAGGCCGGCCTTGACGAGCTTGCCACTCAGCACGAGCAGGTCATGGAGCAGTCCACCCAACGCATGATGAAGTGGGCCGACGGGCGCTGCCTCTGCATACCGCTCAGCAACGGGCGAGACTCGCGTTTGATCGCCCTGATGCTGCGGCAGTTGGGGTGCAAGAACGTCCTGACATTCTCCTACGGCAAACCAGGAAACGCCGAATCGGAAGGGAGCCGGCGGGTCGCCCAGCGGCTCGGGTTTCGCTGGGAGTTCGTGCCCTATAGTCTGGAGAGTTGGCACAAGTGGTTTCATTCACCAGAACGGAGAGACTACTGCCGAATGGCGGATGGCCTGAGCAGCTTGCCGCACTGTCAGGACTGGCCGGCCGTCTGGGAGATGAAAAAGGCGGGGGTGCTGCCCCCCGAGACTGTGTTCGTTCCAGGTCACGCCGGTACATTGAGGATCCGAGCCCCGCACTTCTTTCGCACCGCCAAGGGAACGCCCGCGGAGGCCAGGCTGGTCCATCACATTCTGAAACACAACTACCGCTGGGAAAGCCAAAGCCCAAGAGGTGGCGATCTTGAGCGTCGCCTATATCGTCGCATCCTGGATCGATGTGAAGTCTCGGATGTACGAACATTCCTCGACATGGAGA
>CAYYBO010000118.1:0-5015 GCA_964470125.1 uncultured Planctomycetaceae bacterium
CAACCTCCTCAATTATAGCTCGGGACGAGAAACGCAATTCAAGACCGTGCTGAACGCCGTCCAGGCCGACGTGCTGGTGGTGCAGGAGATCAGTAATCAGACGGCGGTGAACTACTTCTTGAACTACGTGCTGAATGCCGCCGACGGGCCGGGGGGCTATGCGGCCGCGACCTTCCAGTACAGCCCCAATGCGAGTAATGCGCTGTTCTATCGGACCGCCGTCATCACGTACGGCGGCAGCAGCGATCACACGTACCTGACAACGTCACCCCGATACACGGACCGCTGGCGACTTGGGCTGGTCGGCGGAGACGTCTATTTCTATGTGTATTCGATGCATCTGAAAGCGGGCAACACGTCCTCCGACGCAGCCTCCAGGCTGACCCAGTGTACGGCGGTGCGAAACCACGCGAATCAGTTGCCTTCCGGCACGCATTTCATCTATGCCGGCGACTTCAACCTATACGACAGCAGCGAAGAGAGCTATGACGTGCAGTTGACCGGCTCGCTCGCGAACAACAACGGGCGGGGGTTCGATCCCATCAATATGCCCGGTGCGTGGCATGACAACTACGCCTTTCGCTTCATTCACACGCAGTGCACGCACAAGGACAACCCCAATCCACCGCCGGGCTCGGTTGGCGGGGGGCTGGATGATCGTTTTGATTTTCTGTTGATCTCGGCGGCGCTCCAGGACGGGCTAGGGCTCGATTACGTCACCGGCACTTACAAGGCGTTTGGCAATGACGGGCTGCATTTCGACAACGACATAAACGATCCGCCGACCATTCCGGAGGGCGAGGCCGTCGCCAACGCCCTGCACGGCGCCTCCGACCATCTGCCGGTTGTGCTGGAATTGACCGCGCCGCCCGTTCTCCAGGTGCCCGCCTCGGTACCCTTCGGCACGCTCCTGGTGGGGGCCGGCAGCCCGGCAAACGAGCAGACGCTTAATGTGACCAACACCGCAACGCCGCCGGCCTTGGATTTGGTGTACGAATTCACGACCGTCCCCTCCGGTTACTCGTTGCCTGGAGGAACGGGTCCGTTCGCTTTGTCGCCGCAGGCGACGCGCGGGCACACCGTCGTGCTGTTGACCGACACGGCCGGGTATTACAACGCAAACCTCGTCATCACCAACAATTCGGCGACGAGCCCGAAGAACGTTTTCGTCTACGGGACGGTGAAACGCCATGCCGTGCCCTCGACCCAGAGCGGCTCCCAGGTCTTAAGTGCCCCGCTTGACTTCGGCGAACGCCTGCCGGGCGGCTTCACCGACCAGACGGCCTTGGTGTACAACCAGGGCTATGCAGCGATCCAGTCATTGCTCGAGGTTTACGCATATGACATCGGGGGGCCGGATGCGCTCCGTTTCAGCCTGGCCAGCTTCACACCGACGAATGTCACCGGCTCGCCGGTGAGCTTCTTCGTACACTTTGACGACGCGGGGGCATCATTGGGAGACTATGCGGCCTCCCTGGTGTTCTCCACACGAGATGACACGACGCTGCCGGGTTGGACGAACCTGCCGAGTATCACCTATGACCTCGCGGCGACGATCGGAATCCGGGGTGACATGAACCTCAGCGGGAGTGTCGAGCTGTCCGACGTTCCTGGCTTCGTATCCGTGCTGCTCGATCCGTCGGGCGCGACCGCCGACCAGCGTTGGCTTGCAGACGTTCAGGCCGACGGGTTCAACGACGGCGAGGATATCCCATCGTTCATTGATGCCTTGCTTGGCATTCCGTGATCGGCCGGGCGATCCGCGGGATGGACGGGCGGCTCTCGGCGATTTCGCCTCCCTGGCCCCTGTGTTGGCCGCCGACGTGCTAAAGGCACGGCGGGAGACGGGCGATGCTGGGGACGACTAGTTCCGGTGCTTCCCGCAAGTGGGCTTCCGGTCATATACTCTCCCCTATCTAGTCATGGAAGTGACGCACAAACGCGGAATACGGGCTTGACGTGGAACAGACAGGGCAGGAAAAGCCGAGGCCAGTGACGGTCTGCCTGGTGATAGACGAGAAGGCCGCGGAGTGCTTTCCGACGGCTCTGCGCTATCTGCAGATAGGGCTCATCGACGAGCCCGTTGATGCGGTCCTCGTCGTGTCCGAGCAGGCGCGGGAGGTGTGTTTGGCGGGCGGACCGGCGTCGGTTATCTCGTGGCGCGAGGGTCGGTGGCCGTTTGCGCAACTGGGTCTTCGCAGCACCGTCGAAGCAGTCAAGCGCCGAGTCGCGAACGCCTCGACGGAGGGGACGGTGGTGGTTCATGGGCTCTCGCTCTCCGCCGCCCCGCTGAGCGAGGAGATCGTTCACGCGGTGGGCGGTCGTCTCACGCTTACTGTCACGATCCCTTCCGAAATCACGAATCATGCTGTCAACCGGTCCTGCCGGAACGCAGATATGCTGATCACCCCAACGAAGGGAATTCAACAGGAGGCTGGCCGGAGCTGTCCTGCCGGCCCGACGGTTGAACACATCCCGGTGGGTGTCGTTTCCACTCTTGCCCCCGCGGCGTTCGCGGATGTTCAACGACCTCCTTCCCTCGTATATGTCGGGCCGTTATCAGCGGATTGCGGCGTGGAGTGTCTCCTGCGGGCAGCCAAGTCCGTGCTCACCAATCACCCCAATCTTCTCGTGTTCATCGTCGGGAAGGGTTCGGCGGAGGGCGGCTTGCGCAGGCTTGCGGATTCGCTCGAGCTAAGCTCAAGCGTGACCTTCACAGGCAAACTGGAGCATTGGCGGTTGGCCCTGCAGGCTGCTGATGTCTTCTGTGCTCCCGTCGGCAGGCAGGCCTTTCGCGAGGAGCCCATTCACGCTTTGGCCGCGGGGGTTGCCTTGGCCGCGTCCACCGACTGTGCGTGCGACGGTCTGGTCGACGGGGAGACAGCCCTGTTCTTTCCACCCGGCGATCACCTCTGCATGGCCCAGCAGATCTCCCGGCTGATCGAAGATCAAAGGCTTGCTCGGCGGCTGGCGAGCGCGGGCCAGTCTCACGCACGGTCAAATAACTCCGTGGCTCGGATGGTCTCGGAGCATGTTCGTGTTTATCAACAGCTCGGAGGGCAACATCAGATTATCCCCATGCCGCTGCCCGGGTAGGGCCGTTAGGGTCCGGGATGCGAGTAGTGGCTCAAGGAAGTCGTCGACTTATGCCCTGAGCTCGTTTCCGGACTTCGTTGAAATGCGCCGAAGATTTGATTTGCCTCTCGCCGGGCTCATAGAATCGGTGCGTGGCGGTGCTATCGCCCAAGAAGGCGGTTGAAGCCGGACCGGCGCTCGGTCGCCTTGGGCAGCCACAGCAACAGGGGGGAGCAAGCATGACCGGCCGACTTACCCAAATCTGCTCCGCGGGAGCGATCATGGCCCTGCTGGCGACGGTCTTCGCCGGCTGTCACAAACCCGAGAAGTGGCAGTTCACCGGGCCGCGAGTGTATTTGATCGAGGGGGTCCCCGACGAAACGTCCGACGGGCTGGCGCTGATCCGGCACGAGCTGGAGAAGCATGAGATCAACGCCAAGGTCTATTACCCGGACAATTGGCTGAAGATCGTGGTGGACATTGACGCGAAGCCGGATGAGGAGGTCATTCTGGTCGGGCATGGTCATGGAGCGTTTCTGGCCACGCAGGTAGTGCGGCACTATGCCCAACAACACAAGACCAAGTTCATCGAGGCCGTGTTTACCATCGATGCGTTCAATAAGGACTGGCCGCACAACGAATGCGAGCGCGGCGAGAGCGAGCCACGCGTCCAGCCGATGCCGACGCCGATCGGGCACAACGCCCTGAAGGTTCGCAACTACATCCAGAAGAATTCGGAGAGCCGCCGCTGGGGCAGCGATCTGGCCACCACCCGAGGCTCGAACATCGCGCTGAACCACCCGTACTACTGGTACGACGACTACTGGGATCGTCGCGTGGTCACCGGTCAGCACCTCGCCGAGGAAATCAAAGACGCGTGTGTGGCCCACGAGACGATTGACAATCAGGATGAGTTGGTTCAACGTATCGTGATGATGTGCCGAAAGGCGGCCCTTTCGCCGTATCACTACACCCCGCCCGAGCACCATCCTGATGGCAAAGTTGAGCAAGAAGCCCGACCGAAGAAGAGCTCGAAGAAGCGAGCCTGATGCGATCGAGATCCCGCGCTACCGGACCTCATGGAGATCTGCCTTTCTCACCGCGGCACTGGCGGCGCTCGCCGGTGCCGTTGTGTTTGTCTGGCTGTTTAATCCCCTCAGCATGTTGGGGGCCGCCACGCGCGCAGAGTATGCGGCACTCGGGCGGCACTCGGATCGCAAGACCGGGCGGACCCCAAGCGAGGTGTTCGGCTGGACAGACGTCATCGCCGCGGCCAACGTGGAATATCGCGCCAGCGCGAAGAGAGGTTCGCAGGCGACGATCGCCCGTTTGCTGTACATGTTGAAGGATGTCCATCTCGGCTATCGCAGCGCCAAGGACGCGTTGCCGGAGGCGCAGAGTGAGGCGGAGCTCGACGGTGACAACTTGCTTGCTCGTTGGGTGCATGCCGTGCTGTTGGATCTGTCGAATGGTTCAGCGTCGCCCGGGGGCGCGGGGCCCCAGACGGCAATCAGCCGGTACGAGGCCGTCCGGGCGGTGATCGCGGGCGACGCTCCCGCCGAAACCGCCTCGCTCTACAACCGCGATTTGACCAGCGTCTGGTACGAGGTCTTGAAGCGCTTCATCAAGCGGCCGCAGGTGGCGGCGTCGCTGGCCGTTTCCTTTCCTCATGATCGCACTGAGATTCACTACGAGGTGCTTTCGATCATCCAGGATTACATCGCCGGGCTGGCTGGCGAGCTCCGCGAGGCCGGGCAGCCGGAGAAGGCGGAGCATTGCGTCCGTTGGTTCACTCAACTCTCGCTTGGGCTGATGAAAGCAGAGCACGACGCGGGGACAAGATTACTCTGCGCGGACTTGCTGGCAAGATCGCTGGCGGATCGACCGGCCCTTGCCGAGCCTTTGGCCAGAATGCGGTCCGATTTTCATGCCGCGGCGAC
>CAYYBO010000118.1:5025-11062 GCA_964470125.1 uncultured Planctomycetaceae bacterium
GCACCAATGAGTAGAAGGCTCGGCGGTACTGCGGCGCCACCGTCGGCGCCGATTGACCTGTGCGAGCAAGCGTTCTCACAGATGCCGACGGTGGCGCCGCCGCAGTACCGACGAGCCTTCTACTCATTGGTGCTCATAGGGGTGTTGGCGGTGACAGGGGCCGGCGGCGCGACGGTCTTTGTAGTCTCGTGCCTGGGTGCATGCCTCACGAGGGTCTTTTACCGAGGCAAGCCGCCATCCGGCGGCGAGTTCAAGCGTCGGCGGATTGTGCGGATCATTGCCGGCCTGTCGCCGCCGCTGGCGCTGGGGGGCGTGCTCGTGGGATGGTTCGAAACATACGGAGTATACTCCGAACTCTGGGCGTACGTCGTCGCGGCCTGCCTGCTGGCTGGCGGCGCGGCTTGGACTATCGTGTCCGCCGGATGGGCGACAGAACGACAGCGGAAGGATCTTCGCACGCGGCAGTGGATCACAGTCGCCTTGAGCCTTCTCGTGGTCCTGTCGGTTCTGTTGCCGCCGTCGGCGGTGGCATACGCCGCCAGGGAGGTTGAGCTGCGAGTCGGCATCGGTTGGGTGCTGTTGCCGTGGCTTTGCGTTCTGGTCATCGCGGCGATGTGGTGTTCTCCTGCGAGATGGCGGACGCTGGCGGCCGCGGGGGCGATGGGCTGGCTTGTGAACTTGGCGGCGGCCCTGGCCATCCTGCCGCTTCACCAGGTCGCTGACAGCCGCTACCAAACAGCAGTCCTGGCGGGGCGTTTTGACGAAATCGCGGCCCGCCTGGGCGCGGACTGGGAGGAGAAGTACCTTAAACCTGTGAAAGAAGCCTTTGTCTTGGACGCATCATGAGGGCGAGGATCATCAGCACCGGCACGGAACTGACCCTGGGCCAGGCGATCGACGCCAACGCCCCGTGGCTGGCCCAGCAGCTCGCCGGCTTAGGGATCGAGTGCACGGGGCACGTGGTGGTCCCGGACGACCAAATGCGAATTCGGGATGCCATCGCCACGGCATCGAGTGAGACCGAAATCGTCCTCGTGACCGGTGGGCTGGGGCCGACACCAGACGACCTGACCCGCTTCGCGTTGGCCGACGTGCTAAGCGTCGGGTTGTTGTCCGACGAGGCCAGTCTCAAGCAGATCGAGGCGTTCTTTCAACGGCGCAACCGGTCCATGTCAGAGGCCAATCGCGTTCAGGCGATGTTTCCCGAAGGCGCCAGGCCGATCGAGAACACTTGCGGAACCGCGCCGGGCATGCATGCCCGAGTCCGCGGGGCGGATGTGTACGTGATGCCCGGCGTGCCCTTTGAAATGCGGCAGATGTTTGATCGCGACATCCGGCCGAGCCTGGTCGGCAAGGCGAGCGCGTGCTTCATCCTGCAACGCACCCTGCGAACATTCGGCGCGCCGGAGGCGGAGATCGGCGAAAAACTCGCCGACTTGATGCGCCGGGGACGCAACCCGAGTGTCGGCACGGGGGCAGCCGATCTCATTATCTCGATTCGGATCAACGCACGGCAGGAAAGCGAGGAGGCGGCTCGCAGATTGCTGGAGGCCGACGCGGCCGAGGTCCGCCGGCGGCTGGGTTCGGCTGTTTTCGGCGAGGGCGATGAGACGCTCGCCGACGCGGTCGCGAAGCTGCTGACGGCACACCGCAGAACCGTTGCGACGGCCGAGTCGTGTACCGGCGGGCTGATCGCCAAGCGATTGACGAACGTCCCGGGATCAAGCGCGTATTTCGTGCAGGGCGTTGTGTCGTATGCGAATGAGGCCAAGTGCCGCCTGCTGGGCGTCTCGCCCGAGCTGATTATTGCCCGCGGCGCGGTAAGCGCTGAAGTCGCCCAGGCAATGGCGGTTTCCTGCCGGCGGATGGCAGCAACAGACTACGCCATCAGCGCAACCGGCATCGCCGGGCCGACCGGAGGCACGGCTGAGAAGCCGGTCGGGCTGGTCTACATCGGCCTGGCGGACGTTCATGGCGTCACCGTCAAAGAACTGCGCCTGGGCGAAACGCTGCCTCGCGAGGCGGTCCGCGATCGGGCAGCAAAGGCGTCGCTGAACCTGTTGCGGCTGCATTTGTCAAAGGAGTCATAAGTAGTCCTGGGCTCCAGTGCTGTGGTCGCGCCGGCACGATGCCCGCTCAGGATGAGCATCGGCAGGCCTTCTCTCTCTGTCGCTGGGGTGTGAGTGTCAGCAGGGGCGCGGCTGCGGGGCCCCGGGGGCAGCTTGCGCGTCGGGGGCGAGGTGCCCATCGACTCGAAGGAGAGGCGTCGTACAATACCCGCCCGTAAACAGGGGATCGGCTGCCGAGGGCTTGGCTTGTGACGCAGTACTACTTTGCGTGTTATCCATGGGACATCGAGGAGGAAGGGCTCGAGGAGACGATGGCCCGGATGGCGGGGGAGATCGGCGTTGACGCCGTGTCCGTCGCAGTGGTCCATCACGACGTCCACGAGCTGCGGCCGCGAGGAGGCGAGGGCAAAAAAGTTGTGGTCAGAGCGGCGGCGGTACACTTCCAGCCCACGACGGCCCTGTATGCTGAAACACCAATCAAGCCCAATGTTGCCTCGGGCCTGAAGTCCGGAGATCCGCTGGTCAGGATCGTCCGTGCCGCCGAGCACGAACGGTTAGGGATACGCTTGGACTTATCAGCCTGTTGGAATCCGGTAATCGCCCAGCGGTATCCGATGGCCGCCTGTGAAAACATTTTCGGCGAGAAGAACGGCCGCTGGCTGTGCCCGTCCAACCCGGCCGTGCGTGCGTACATTACGGCGCTGGCGGAAGACTTGGCGGCGCGTTGCCCTTCAGCGACGGTGGAGTTATCGAACGCGGACTTCGGCGACGGGGCGGGCCTCGGCCGGTTTCTTGACCAAGGGGTGCAGCCGACGGAAGTGGAACGTGTGCTCTGGTCCTGGTGCTTCTGTCCGTCGTGTCGCCAGAGAGCGGTGGACGCCGGTGTTGATGCGCGGAGCGCCGGGCGGGCGGTACGGCATCGGTTGGAGTCCATGTTGGAGATGCGGCTGGGCCGCGAAGAGCCGGACTTCGACGCGCTGTTGGCGAACGACCGCGACCTGGCGGCCTACCAGAGCATGAGGATCGAGTCGGTCTGCTCGCTTGCCAGGATGGTCCGTTCTCGCGTTCGCGGCCGGCTTGTCGTGGAGGTGTCGGCACCGGTCTCATCGAGCGGCGCCAACATCCAGTGTCTGCGGGGATGCTGCGATGGTTTGGCCTTCCAGGCCGGTTCGGCACGGCAAGACCCGCTGGCAGAGCGCGTGAATGCGCCAGGCGGCCTTCGAGACGCAGGTGGGCCCGAGAAGGTGGATCTGCTGCACGCCTGTTGTCCACCGTCCGTTGTGGATGGCGATTCGCTGGTGCGGGCGGTGCATGAGGCGGCTGCGGGGGGCTTCGCCGGCGTGGGATTCCTCAACTTCGGCTTGGCGCCGAATGCCTGTCTGGAGTGGGTTCGCCGGGCCATTCGCTACGCGCGGCGTGAACGCGGGTGAGCGCCTATCCTGAGAAGGCCGTAGCCCACTGCGAATAGGCTGCCCGCGCAGACCCGCCGTCCGCGGGCTGTGTCGCCGGCCGAGCTTGGACGTCTTCCCCGCGCAAGGAAACGGCGGGACCGAGGTTGGGCCTCGGTCCCGACCGTTGCCGGTTCAACCCACCAGACACAGGGCGTTACCGTCTCGTTATCGCAGCAGCGACAGAATCTGCGCTGACTGCTGGGAGGTCACGCCCAACAGGGAGATCGCCGACTGCAGGAGCACTTGATAGCGGCTCAGTTCGGCGGTCTCGAGTGCATAGTCCACGTCGTCGATGACGCCGCGGGCGTTTTCCAGAGCTTCCTTCGTGGCATTCAAACTGTTGACGGACGTCTCCACCTGGAATTTCTGGAAGCCGCCGATGCGGCCTCGCTGCGTGGCCACCTGGTTGAGGGCGGCTTTCGCGATGGTCACCGCGTTGTTTGCGTCGGAGGACAGATCATTGGCGCCGCCGCTCTTCAACGTTGACAGATAGCCGTCGATGCTGTTGCCGAGTTGATGAGCGAACAGGGCCTCGATGCCTAGCGTGGCTTGGGTGCTGCTCGTGGTTCCGAGCTGGAAGGTCATGCCTCCGCCACTGATGCTCAGATCACCGGCGCTGCCCGCGACGTTGCCCGATTGACTGAGATAGAATTCGCCGCTGGTGCCGTTAGAGTTGAAGCTGACCCGCAGGCCATCGACGAAGGCTCGCTGCCCGTTTACGTTGACCACGGCGTCGGAGCCGCTGGTGTAAGACACCGTGTTGAAGTCGGCGTCGCCGCTGACGAACTGCGCGGACACGAAGGCACTGTCACCGTAGGAACGACTCTGGATGTGCAGAGAGTTGCCGCCTACGACCGAGGCCGAGACGCCCGTCTCGCTGGCGGCGGCGATGATCTTGTCGCGGACGGACTCGATCGTATCGGTGTCGTCAACAGTGATCGTGGCTGTTCCCAGCGAGCCGGCGATGGTGAATTCGGCGGCGCTGACGTCGGCGGTGCCGGAGGTGCTGAAGCTCCCCAAGGTGGCGGAGGCCACGGTGCCGGCGGTGACGACGCTTACCGAGAAAGTCTGCGACGCATTGGACGTAGGCCGCGAGAAGACTCGCAAGTCGGTGACTTTTGTCGGCTGAGTCGCGGTTGCGCGGATGGACTGCTGGCCATCCAACAGTTTCTTCCCGTTGAACGTCGTGGTCTGCATGATGCGGTTGATGGAGTTGATGGCGTTGTCGATCTGAGCCTGGTTGGCGGCGATCTCGGCTGCGCTCAAGCCGCCGGAGCTTGTGCTTTGGGCGGCCAGTGTCTGGATTTCCGACAACAGGCTTTCAACCTCCACCAGCGACTTGTCGGCCACGCTCAACATCGAGTTGGCCCGCTGACCGTTGGAGATCGCGGCGGTGACGCCGGTGAGCTCGGAGTTAAGGCTCTGGACGGCGATCAGGCCGGCCGGGTCGTCCTTGCCGGCATTGATCTTGTGGCCTGTGGACAACCGGGTCAGCGAATTGGTCTGACTCGCGGATGTCCTGTTGAGGATGTTCAACAATGTGAGTGTGTTGACGTTACTGACTGTAAGCCCCATGTCTTTTCCCCTTCCTGCTGGCGAGTACGGATTGACCTTACTAGTGTTGGCCGGGTTGCGGCCCGTGCCTGGGTTGGGATCGAACCCCAACGATCAGTACTGGCCCACGCGGGCTCTTTTCAGTACTGCGGTAGAGGAGTCGCATATCCACCGGCCAAACCTAAGATATAATTTTTTCTGGGGCGGCCGATTGCCCTGGCGGGCTTATCAGCGTGAAGGTTATGTGCCGTTGGAGGACGCGTCGGCAGGTCCTATCACGACTGCGTCCGCTTGAGCGGCGCTAACAGTATTGCCGGGGCGGCAGGCAGGTCGAGGGATCTCAAGCAGGGGTGTGCGGCTTGGCTGGTGTGATAACCGGGTAGGAACGCGCGGATGGGGATAGGAGGAGGGCTCACGGAGGGGTGAGGGTGACCGGGCGGTTGGCGGCGGCGCGAGGTGTTGGGGGGGAGGGTGAGTCGGCGTCGCTTGGCTGGGAAGCGGGTTGTGAAGCGGCGGCGCGGGCTTCGAGTGCGGCTAGGAAGTGACGCGGGATCGGGCCGATGCGCCACATCCCGTCCTCTTTCGCGATCGCCAGACGGACCTGTTCGGTTGAGCGGCCCTTGGTGGCCGCAAAATCTTCGAGGATGTACTCGGCAACGAGGATGTAGGCGGGGCCGTCTAGGCCGGGGACCTCGGGGATCTTCTGGAGGGCGAGGATATGGACCTGCTTGAGGGCGTTGAACATGGACTCGAAGCGTCTGGCGACGAGTGGGTCCCCGGTTCGAGTGCTGAGGAGGAGCCGCAGGTCGGAGTACTTCCCTTGGACGCACACTCGGGCGAATCGGTCCACGAAGCTCTGGGAAGGTGCCTTGCGGGACTGTGCCTCCTCCACGCTGTGGATGATGCGTGCCAGTGTCGTATCCCGGGAACGGCGGGTCACCCGCGCCTCCAGGTAGCCTTCCC
>CAYYBO010000119.1:0-10956 GCA_964470125.1 uncultured Planctomycetaceae bacterium
GATGGACCAAGGCGGGTGACTGGAGTTCAGACGTGTGCTCTTCCGATCTGGTGTCGTTGAGGCGTAGCAGCGAAGGAATGGTGGGCACATGACATCGCAGCGGCACAGGCCGAGTTTCGCGTATGACCATCGAGCCATCGCACTCCTGTGCGCGATGGCCGCGACCGGCTGCGCAAGCGTGCAGCGCGCGGCCACTCCGACCGAACGTGATGACGTCGTGTTCTACTGCGATGGCGCGGGGGGAGGCGGGCCGTTGACCAACTGGGGAGCGAGCGTGCAGCGGGGTCTTGAACTGGACGGGTACGAGGGCGACTTCCGTTGCTTCCGCTGGCACACAGGCCTGGGGATCCTTGCCGACCAAACCACGAGCGCTGAGTACAAACGGGCCAAGGCTCGCGAGCTGGTGGGCCACATGAAGGCACATTGGCGACGCTTCCCGGGCGGCTCGGTACACCTCATCGGCTTGTCCGCGGGCTCGGCCATTGTTGTTCATGCACTTGAGGAACTCCCATCCCGATATTCAGTAGATAACGTCGTTCTGCTGGGTTCCTCCTTGAGCGCCGACTACGACTTGCGAAAAGCGCTGCGGCGCGTCCGCGGCGAGGTCTATGTCTTCTCTTCAAAGCGTGATCGGGTCCTCCAGGTCTTCGTGCCCCTGACCGGCACTGCCGACCGGCGGCGGGTGGGCGCGAGAGTGGCAGGACGCTACGGCATTCAACTTCCCCCGGACGCTGACGACGAAACAGAGGCTCTCTACTCAAAGATCGTGAACATCGAGTGGGATGACGAACGGGCCGCCTTTGGAGACTCGGGTGCGCACACGGGAACCACGAACCCGCGATTCGTACAAAGGTACATTGCGCCATTGCTGAATCGCGACGGCCCACGCTATATTACAGTCAGCGACTCGGAGATCGACTGACGGGACCTACGAGACGACCGGCACGGAAGCCGAACTCCAATCGCCCTCCGCGGCGCGAAGCGCTCGGCCCCTACTCTTCGTTGCCCGCGGTTCGTTGATCATGGTGGATGAGCGAGAACAAGCGGACCAGAGGCGGCGTTCCGGTCCGGCAGGTGAACGGGCTTGATGATCTTGGCGAGCGGAGATCCGCCTCGGTGTGACCAAGTGTGCTCCCCCGGGCGCGGAGCGAAAGGAGATGCTGCCATGGAGCAGTTCAATCGCTTGGGTCTGTACCTGGACGAATGGCCCGACGACGAGAACGTATTGACCTACGCCTCGCGAATCGCCGATTTGGCCCACCCCGAGGTGATCCACGTTGTGTACTACTCGCGCCGCTCCGCCGACGACCCGCGGGGGCCGTTCGACCACGAAGGAATGCTTCACCGGCATCTACCATCGGAGATCATGCAACGCGTCACGTTACAGATCGAGCCGCACCGAGCCGTGGACCTGATGCTGCACGCGGCTCGCGAGCGAGAGCTGGACCTGATCCTCGCCGGGCGGACCTTGCCGGCCTCTCAACTGGCCACCGGGCACGCCTTCAACCGGCTGGCCCGCAAAGCGCCATGCAATGTCCTCCTGGTCCCCGAGGGCGCCGCCGTACATCTCTCCCGCGTTCTCGTGCCCGTGGATTTCTCCGACCACGCGAAAATGGCCCTTCTGGCGGCCATCGCTTTCGTACGGGCCAGCGGCGAGCCGCGGCCTCAAGTCTATGTACAAACCGTGTTCAGCGTCGGCTATGGTTACAGCAAGGCCGGGCTCACGCTCGAGGATGCCGCGAGGGAACTGGAGGAGGTGAATCGGCGGCGATTGGAGGAGTTCGTCCAAGACGTGGACCTCAGCGATCTGACGCACGAGTTGTACTGTTCGGCGTCGGACGAGCCGGAAGCAGCTATCATCCAGTTCGCCCAAGCCCGCAAGGCGGACCTTATCTGCGTCGGCAGCCGCGGCATGACCACGGCTGCGTCGGTGCTGCTGGGCGGCACGGTCGATCGGCTTGTTGCCCGCGCCCCCACGCCCGTGTTGATTGTCAAACGCAAGGGTGAAACACTGGGCCTGCTCGACGTGCTCTTAGGCAAATGACCCTGCCACAATCCGCAGTTATTCGGCCGGTTAGTGGCGTTTCCGGCAGTGGAGCTTCAAGGCGCCAGGTGGCGCCAACAACCTCATTGGCATTCCAGGGAAACCGGCTCTGAACTCTCTAAGCGAAAACAACACGAGTTAGTCAGTTAGTACTATGAACAATGCACAAACACCCTCGACCGCCAGTTCCGAACCCATGTGGCACGCCTCGCCGTTGCAGCAGGTGCTCGCCGAGCTCGAAACCAGTGAGTCGGGCCTCAGCGAACAGGAGGTCCTGGCCCGTCGAGAGCGATTCGGCCCCAATCAACTGCCGCAGCAACCAGGTCCCACTGCCTGGCAGATCGTGCTGCGCCAGTTCCAGAACCCGCTCATATACATCCTTGGCGTCGCCGCGATTGTGTCCCTGGTGATCGGCGAGTTCGTAGACGCCGGCTTCATCGTCGCGGTGCTGGTGTTGAACGCCGCCATCGGCGGGTACCAGGAGTGGCGCGCCGAACAAAGCAGCCGGGCCCTGCAGAAGTTGCTGCGGATTCGCGCGGCCGTCTTGCGCGACGGTGAAACGCGAGAGATTGACGCCGAGGAGATCGTGCCCGGCGACATCATCTGGATGGAGTCGGGCAACCGAGTGCCCAGCGATGTTCGCCTGCTCACCTCCCAGGGGCTGGAGATTGATGAGTCGTTGCTGACCGGTGAATCCCTCCCGGTCCAGAAAGACGCCGGGTGGTCCGGAGAGCCGAACACTCCGATGGCCGACCGGCTGAACATGGCCTTCGCCGGGGCGACGGTCATCCGCGGGCGAGGTCGGGGCGTGGCGGTCGCGACCGGCGCCAAGACGGCGGTGGGCCAGCTCGCCCTGGACGTAATGAGTGCGACGGGCGGGAAGCCCCCGCTGGTTGTGCGCATGGAACACTTCACGCACATGATCGCGATCGGCATCCTTGGCGCCGTGCTGATCGTCGGGGCCCTAGGGGTGTTCGTGCGCGGTTACGGGCTGGGCGAGATGTTCATGTTCTCGGTGGCCTTGGCCGTGTCGGCAATCCCCGAGGGTTTGCCCGTGGCCATGACGGTCGCCCTGGCTGTGGCCACCACGCGAATGGCCCGCCGGGGCGTGGTCGTCCGGCGGCTGGCGGCGGTCGAGGGGCTGGGCAGTTGCACGATGATCGCCAGCGACAAGACCGGCACGCTGACCTGCAACGAGATCACCGTGCGAGAAGTGCGGCTGGCCGACGACCAGACCTTCGAAGTGACCGGGGAGGGCTTTGCCCCAGTCGGCGAGGTCCGTTCCAAGGGCCAGGCGGTTGCGACCGGGCCGGACAACCCGCTGAGCACGCTGGCCCTGGCAGGGGCGCTGTGCAACGAAGCCGATCTCCATCCGCGCGAGGGAGAGTGGATCTGGCGGGGCGACCCGACTGATCTTGCGTTGCTGTCGCTTGCCCACAAATCGGGCTGCGACCCGCGCCAGGCGCTGCGCAGCCACCCGCGAGTGGCGGACATCCCCTTCGAATCGGAGCGGCAGTTCGCGGCGTCTTACCATCGCGACGGCGATCGGACGCGGGTGTTCGCCAAGGGCGCGCCCGAGCGCGTGCTCGGTATGTGCGCCTGGAACGGCAAGTCCGATCGACGAGCGGTGCTGTCGTCCGTCGCCGAGCAGATGGCGGCACGCGGCTATCGTGTTCTAGGTCTCGCCGAAGGCGTCGCCGATTCCTCCTTCGACGCGGCACGACCGCCGGAGCAACCAAGCGGCCTGCGTTTCCTCGGGCTGGTCGGCATGATCGATCCGCTGCGGCCGGGGGTTCGCGAAGCCGTGGCGTCCTGTCGCAGCGCGGGCATCGAGGTGCGCATGATCACCGGCGACCATCCGGTGACCGCCCTGGCCATCGCGCGCGATCTGGGCATGGCCACTGATGCTCAGCAGGTGGTTTCCGGCGGCGATCTCATGGATAAGCCGATGGCGGAGATGGCTGATTTGGTGCGCAACACGCGGGTGTTTGCGCGAGTGGCCCCACGGCAGAAGCTGGAGTTGGTCGAGGCCGCCCAGGATGCGGGGCACTACGTCGCCGTCACCGGCGACGGTGTGAACGACGCCCCGGCGCTCCGCAAGGCCAACATCGGCGTGGCCATGGGCAAGGCGGGAACGGACGTGGCCCGTGAGGCCGCCGAACTGGTCATCACCGACGACAACTTCGCAACCATCGTCGCCGGCGTTGAAGAGGGCCGCATTGCCTACGACAACGTCCGCAAGGTGATCTACCTGCTGATCTCGACGGGCGTGGCCGAGGTGTTGCTGCTGGGCGCCGCTCTATTGACCGGCATGCCGCTTCCCTTGCTTCCCGCGCAAATCCTGTGGTTGAACCTGGTGACCAATGGAATTCAGGATGTGGCCCTGGCGTTTGAGCCCGGCGAGGGCGACTCTCTACGTCGCAAGCCTCGGAGGCCGCGCGAACCCATCTTCAATCGGCTGATGATCGAGCGCACGGTCGTGGGCGCGACGGTGATGGCCGCCCTCGCCTTCACCGTGTTCTATTACCTGATCGAGGTGGCGATGATGGACGAGTTCTCGGCCCGCAATCTGCTGCTGTTGCTGATGGTGCTACTGGAGAACGTACACGTGGCCAACTGTCGGTCGGAAACGAAATCCGCGTTCCGGCTATCCCCTCTGAGCAATCCGCTGTTGCTGGGCGGCGTCGTGCTGGCCCAACTCCTCCACATCGGCATGCTATATCTGCCGCTGGGACAGAAGGTGTTGCACACGGAGCCGGTGACGTTGCACCATTGGTTCGTCCTACTCCTTCTAGCCATGACACTCTTGATCGTCATGGAATTGCACAAAGCGTCATGGTACTGGCGTGGTCGCCTGTCCAAGGCCTGAAGGCGACCGAAAATCCAGCAACGAGAAGAACGAGGCAACAAAGGCGATCGTCTGCCGTGGCGGCAGCGCCATCCGACCGCTCGAGGGTGTTCCCTCGCCTTGGTCGGCGATGATGCAACCTTCCAGCCTTCTGCTCATATGGGCTTGAGCCGATCGTAATCGTCCGGCGTGTCGATATCCATCGGCATGGGGCACGACGTGATCGGGAAACGGCGGACGGCGTCTGCGTGTTCGTCCAGCAGGTCGCTCAGCTTGCGGCCCGCGGGCCAATCTTCGATCTCCTCCAGCAACTCCACCGAGAAGACCGTCGGATGGCCGGGCCGTCCCTTGTAAGTGGCGACGAGGATGCCGGAATGCTTGCGCGGCAGGCGGTAGGCCTCGGCGCAGGTGGTGACGAGGCCGCCGGTAATCTGCGGCTGATCGCCCAGCAGAACCATCACGCCGTCGGCCCGGGCCGCCTCGAACTCCGTCTTGACGGTCTGCAGGCCGATCCTCACGGATTCGATCATCTCGCTCTCGGGGTCGTCGTTGACGGCGATGAAGCACTGCTCGGGCAGGTAGCCACGCAGGAAACGCTCGACCTCGGGATTGGCCACGACGACCAAGCCGTCAAGCGTCGTCTCCAGCGCCGCCTCAAGCACTGCTTCAATGATCGTCCCGCCCCCGTAGGGAAGTAGCTGCTTGCACCGGCCCATTCGACGGCTGCGGCCGGCGGCGAGGATGAGGCCGAAGATACGGCGGCCGATGGAAGAGGGCTTCACGTGGCGTGGCCTTTCTCTGGTGGCGGGGCCGCCCGGACTGAAGTCCGGGGCTCTTCGCTCGGATCGAACGGCCCTTCGACGTGCGTGGGCTTCTCCGTCCGGCGGACCTGCACGAGTTGGGCCAGGATGCTGATGGCGATCTCCGGCACTGTAACCGAGCCGATGGGCAGGCCGATGGGAGCGTGTACGCGGGCCAGCTTGGCCGGATCGACGCCCATCGCCGCCAGGTCGTCGTAGATCAGCTTGATCTTCCGCCGGCTGCCGATCATCCCCAGGTATCTGGCGGGCCGGTCGATGACCGCGTGAAGGGCGGCCTCGTCGTGCTTGTGACCGCGGGTGACGATGACCACGAAAGTACCGGCGTCTATGTCCTGCTTCCCGAGTGTCTCGGCGATGTCGCCCACGATCGGCTTGATCGGCTCGGGCACTCGTTCGCGGCCCATGAGGTCGGCGCGGTCGTCGACGAGCGACACGTCAAAATCCAGCCTCGCGGCGAGCTTGGCCACTTCGATGCCGACGTGCCCGGCGCCGGCGATGATCAACCTCGCCGGCGCTTCAACGTGCAGGCGGTATTCCTGAACGCCCTTGTCGGTGTCGACGCGAATAGGCACGGCCGCGGGGCGGCCCTGCTCCAATAGCGTCGCCGCTTCCAGAAACGGCGCCGCCTCATCGGCGGTTCGTACCGGCACGGCTGCGACGGTCATCCGCCCGCCGCAGATGAGTGAATCGTCCCAGCCGTAGTCGTGGTCCAGGCTGAAGGTCAGCCGGGCCGAGCTGTCGCGCTGCAGATGCTCCAGGGCCTTGCGGCGGACCTCCGCCTCGACGCAGCCGCCCCCGAGCGTGCCTTCGGTGGACCCGTCCTCGTGCAGCAGCATTGCCGCCCCGGGAGTCTGCGGAACCGAGCCTGCGGTGGCGAGCACCGTGCAGAATGCAACCTTTCGCCGCTCTTGCGCGGCTCGGCCGAGTGATCGAAAGAGAACGGCGTACGAGTGCATCGTGTAAACTTGCTCCGTGAAGGCTGCCTCGGGGTCTCTCGTTCCTCCGCGAGGGTCGTCCGGCAGCGGCATCTCCGAACAGAGCCGCGACCGTGAGGGAGCGGTTCCCGTTCAATTCCAGCGGCCGTCCCAATTTCCGCGTGACCGCTCCCTCATGGTCGCGGCTCTGTTTGCAACCGCTTCCTCCCTCACGGTCGCGGCTCTGTTCGCAATCGTCGGCCGCCCTTGGCATCGCTCAGCCACGTAAAGGGCAGGCGGGGGGCCGACGCTACTTCGGCGGCTTCATCCGCACGATCGCTTGGGCGGCTGGCGAATCCCGCATGGGCAGTCGGCGGCGAGGAATCTTGTCGTAGGCATAGAGCGCCCCGGCCACCGCCGCCGCCGTCGGGACCAGCCCGATCTCGCCGATGCCCTTGGCCCCGTAAGGGCAGTCGGGGTCGCCCTCCTCGACGAAGATCACCTGCACCTCGGGCATCTGATGTGCGCGCAGGACGCCGCAACCCTTGATGTCGTTCGATTGAACAAAGCCGCCTTCGACGACGAATTCCTCCGTCAGGGCATAGCCAAGACCCATGTGGACGGCCCCTTCGATTTGCCCTTCGGCCAGGAGCGGATTGACCACCCTGCCCGCGTCGTGGGCGGCGATCACCTTGCTGATCCGCCCCGCGTCGTCAAGGATCACGACCTGGGTCGCGAAGCCGTAGGTCAAGTGCGTGATCGGGTCGGGCACGTCCGCCCCGAAGGCATCGGTCGGGAAACAGTCCCAACGGCCCTCGTAGGTGCGGCCGGCGAGGTCGCTCAAGCTCTTGCCGGCGTCCAGGTCGGCCTTCAGTTTGCGTGCCGCGGAGATGACACCATGACAACCCAGCACCGTGCCGCGGCTGGCCGTGGTCTGACCGCAATTCAAGTCGTCGCGAGTGTCGGTGGTGGCGTCGAAGATCTCCGCCGACAGGCCGGTCTCCTGCACGGCCGTCTGGATCAGGACGGTGAACAGGCCCTGGCCCATCTCGGTGAACCCGGAACGAACGGTGATCCGCCCGTCGCGTTCCACGGTGAGCGACGCCTTGCCGGACTCAGGCAGGCCGTTGCCGATGCCGACGTTCTTCACGCCGCAGGCGATGCCGGCGTACTTGGCCCCTCGATAAGCAGCCTTGACCGCTTCGAGCGTCTTCCGCAAACCGAAAGGCTTGACCATCCGCTGGCCGCTGCAGAAGACGTCGCCTGGTTCGATGATGTTGCGGTTGCGCATCTCCCAACCGTCGATGCCGACCTTCTCGGCGAACAGATTAAGACAACTCTCGATGGCGAAAGCGGCCTGGCAAACGCCGAAGCCGCGCATGGCCCCGGCGGGCGGATTGTTCGTGTAAACAGTCAAGGCTTCGATATCCACGTTCGGAATGCGATACGGCCCGGCGGCGTGGCCGGCGGTTCGCTCGATGACCTTCGCCCCCACGGAGGCGTAGGCCCCGGTATCGCCGATGATTCGAGCCCTCAAAGCCGTGAGCCGCCCCTCGGCGTCGCAGCCGACCTTGTAGCGGAGGATCACCGGGTGCCGCTTGGGGTGCAGGCGCAGGCTCTCGCGCCGCGACAGGACGGTCCTGACCGGCCGGTTGACCAGATGGGCGAGAAGGGCTGTCTGGCCCTGGATGGACATGTCCTCCTTGCCGCCGAAGGCCCCGCCGCAAGAGACCAGCTCCACGTCCACGCGGTCGAGCGGCCAACCGAGGACCTTGCAGATCTGCCGCCGGTCGTCGAAGACGCCCTGGCCCTGCGAGAGAACGTATAGGCCGCGCCGGCCGCCAGATTCTGACGCCACGTGGAACGGCCGGCCATTCTGAAGGGCCTTCCAGGCGATGCGACCGTCGTTCGGTGCCTTGGTATTGTCACTAGTGCATCGGCAGCGGATCGGAATGGCCAGGGCCGCCTCCGGTTCGAGGAACAGGTGCTCGATTCGCTGCGTCCGCCACTCATCCTCGATGACGTGGACGCTGGCGGCGAGGGCGGCGTCAACTTCTCCGCGGACCAGGCTGGCCCTCGACAGAAGATTGCCGTCGGGATGCACGCTTGGGGAGTCGGGCCGCAACGCTTCTTCCATGTCGACGACCGGCTGGCGAACCTCGTATTCGATTCGGATCAGATCGACGGCCTCTCGGGCGACCCGCACGTCCTCGGCGACAACGGCGGCAAGAATGTCGCCCACGCAACGGGTCTCCTCGCCCTCGGCGACGAAGATCGGCCAGTCCTGTTCGATCAGGCCGACGTAGCGCTCGCCCGGCACGTCGCGCCAGGTAGCCACTTTCAGCACGCCAGGCAGGGCCTCGGCTGCCGCCGTGTCGATTCGCCTGACCAGGGCCCGCGGGTGATCGCTGAAACGCATGACCGCGTGAACCATGCCCGGCACGGTGATGTCGGCGATGAACTTGCGTTTGCCGATGGCGGCTTCTCTGGCTTCGTATTTCGCGAGCGGCGAACCGACGCCGCCGTTGGCATTCCCATCGGGCGGCAGCGGCGCCCCGCGGCGTACGCGGGCGAGCAACTCGACGGCATCGATGATCTTCCTGTAACCGGTGCAGCGGCAGAAGTGGCCGACCAGTTCGCCGGCGATCTCGGCCCTGGAGGGATCGGGATTGCGCCCCAGCAGGGCGTGGGCGCGGATGGCGATGCCCGGCGTGCAGTAGCCGCATTGCACCGCGCCGGTGCGTACAAAGCACTCGGCGAGCAACCGGCGCTGCTCTTCGGTCAAGCCTTCCAGCGTCGTGACGGCCTTGCCCTCGATGGACGCGGGGTCGATGCGGCAGGCGAACTGCGGCATACCGTCGATCAGGACGGTGCAGCAACCGCACTGCCCCGCCGGGGCGCAGCCATTCTTGGGCGAGGTGACACCCAGCCTGTCGCGCAGGACATCCAACAGGTTGAGGCCGGCGAAATCGTCCACTTGCACGCGCCGGTCATTCAGCGTGAAGCTGATCGCGTTGGACCAGATTCGTTGGGCCAAGACAGACTCCTCTATGACGGCTCCATGATAACGGAATTCTACGCGAGTGGCGTCAGGCTCGAGGCCGGCCGATCAGGGTCCATGCTCTCCGACCAAGGATGGCGGAGAAGATGTCGGCACCTCGGGCGTTCACCTGTCGGCAGATCAGAAGCAGACTCGCAAGCACTACGCCCCCGAGGAATCCACCCAGATGCGCCCAGTGGGCCACGTCGTCTTTGAGTCCGAACGCAGTGAACACGACGTCGAAAGCGATGTAGAAAAGGACTACCCAAAAGCCGCGAACGGCGAAGATCTTCAACGACAGTCGAAAGCCCGCTACCAAACCCCATCGCCACCAAGCGGCCATATGAACTTTGTGCACCGGGAACAGCACGAAATACATCCCCGCCAAACCCATCACAGCGCCCGATGCCCCCAGCATCGGCCGCAGAGGCTCGTACCTGCTCGCGATCATGTGGGCAATCCCCGCCATCACCGCCAACACGGGGTACAAACCGAGAGACCAAACGTTGCCCACCAAGGCATTCACACGGCTTCCAAACACCATGAGGAAAAGCATGTTTCCGGCCAGGTGCAGGATACCCCCGTGCAGGAAGGCGTGCGTCAACAACTGCGAGACACTGAATTCTCCTCTCGAAGCCTCGAACTGTTCCAACTGAGCAATGCTCTCGGCCAAGTCCGCCTTCTCCTTACCGTGTTCTGCGGATTCGTCGCTCTCGAGCATGGCTTTGTACTGCCGGAGCTCCGCCAGGGCCTCTGGCACGGCGGCGGAGTCGCCGCACCACAACATCAGCCTGTTGAGCGCTCCAACGCTGAAGCCGCCCGAGTCTTCGCCCAAGTAGATGGTGGGTAGGAACACAACGCTGAACAGGATGGTGAAGACGGCGACTCCACGAACTGTCCACGGCCTCCGAGTGCCGAAAGCTTCGGAAGCGATGGGGTAAGCGCCGACAGGGACGAGCCAACTGATCCACGTGATTACCTTCTCGCCAACTTCGTAGGCGTCATGAACAGCGTCGTCTTGGGAGATGACGATGCTGCGTCCCGTCTTCACGGAGATGCCGCACGCAACACAGATTTGCGTTCCAGTCGGCAGCCGCCGCCCACAGGCCGGGCAGATCGGGCCGGCGGGGACGGCGTTCGTCATCGCTTCCGAGGCGCCTTGAAGCTCAGATCCGCCCCGGGACCCGGCTGGTGAAGGAACGACGAGCAGGCTGGATAGGTCGGCGGGCTCGGCCCAATCCGCGGGCTCCGGCACGGCGACACTCACTTCGCTGGAGCACTTCGGGCAC
>CAYYBO010000120.1:0-8690 GCA_964470125.1 uncultured Planctomycetaceae bacterium
CGGACCCCGGCACCGAGACCGGGGGTCCGGGCGCTTTTTCAAAAAGGTTAGGGCCCGGGTTATGGGGTTTTTGGTTTAGGGGCGCACGACTGCGACCGGCACGGAACCAGCGGATCGGACTACATGAACCAGGACCGCTACTGGAGATGCGATCGGTGTGGCGCGACGGAGCGTGTGACGAAACCGTTGACGAAACCCGAACCCAAACCAGAAGGAGAACCTCATGCCACAAGTTGTCGATGACACGAGCATCTACGAGACCCGGGCCGCCGAGCAGGCAGCCCTTGCCGAACGCGAGCGGGAACGCAACGCTGCAATCCGCGAGGCGTCGGAAGCCGCCAGGAACGCGGTCGCACAGACCAGCCCACCCACAAGCCCCGCTCCGCTTGCGCCCGTGCCCGTGGCTGAACGCAGCGAGGCGGACCCCACCGAGACACTACAAGACGCTGAAAACGCGCCAGCGGGCCTGGAATCGCGTCCTACGCAAAGTGAAGCCACGCCGGAAAACTTATCGGATTGGCGTGAAGCCGTGCTTGAGGCACACCGGGGCGTCGCGGAGGCCAGGTCGGAACGTGACGATGCGGAGGATGACGTGGCCGCGGCGAAGGCCCGGCTTAAGCACCGGCAGGAAGAGTTTGAGGCGCGGGTCAAGGAGCTCGAGGACGTGATCCTGGAACGTGGCCAGGCGAAGCTCCCGCTTGACGCGGTTGGGCCGCTGCCCGAACCAGAGTTGACGCTGCACATGACCGACGCGGCCACGGGCGAGCCCTACGCGGCCCCGGTGCCGGCGGGCGATCCAGGGTCCGATGAGTCGTGGCGGTCCGTGCCGATCGGCGATCTCCAGACGTTCGGGCTGAATCCAAACACCGTCGTAACGCTGATCGAAGAGGGCGTAAACACGATCGGCGATCTGTCCGGCTGCAACTCGCTGACCGACATCAAGGGCATCGGCGAGAAGAAGGCAGAAGCTATCGAAGACGCGCTTGAGCGGTTCTGGGCGGACAGGAAGACAGGTCGGTCGTAAACGAATCTTTTGCCTCCTTCCATGTGAGGCCGGTCCGGTCCTGGTGGCCGGGCTGGCTGGCGGGGCTCGCGATGGGTTCGAGGCGGCGCGCAGCGCGCCGTGTGGGTTCGATTCCCACCCCCACCAATGGCCGGTGCCGGCAAAAAAAAGGCAGCGTCGTATGCGCTGCGCCGTCGAGTGAGAAGCCACAACCGCCGGCACCGGCCACAAAACGCACGGAAGGAGGCGTTCGATGATTTCCGCCGCGGAGTTGAGTCCGGCCGCTGCCGAGGCGTTCCGGATCGTGCTCGGCCGCTACAGGGCCGCGCTGATTCAATCATCCGACCCGCCGATTGGAAAATCCACGTGCATAGCCGGCGTGGAGCAACCGCTGTGCAACGCGGTCCGCTGCAAATGCCTGATGTGCCCTCTCGGACCGCACCGGATCGGTTGTGTGTTCGATGGATTCACCGCCTCTGTTTTCCCCACGCCGGCAACGCGGCCGGCTCTTGCGCTGCGCTATTTCGCGCTGCGTCGTCGTGCAGCGGAGATCGGGTTTGCTGTCAATCCGCGAATGGAGGGAACGCCGTGACAACACCCAAACACATCTGCCCGGACTGCGGTCGTCCTGTCTACCAGTCGTTTGTGGCGCGCGGGCTCGGCTACGTTCACGCCGACTGCGAGATCGCGCGGCTCACGAAGCAGCGGGACGAACTGCTGGCCGCCGCGCGTGCGGCGATCGAAAACATGAACGCCTGGAACAAAGCCGTTGAAAGCGTCATCGGCCGCCAACCGCAAACCGGGATCGACCTGAAACCGCTGATCGACGCGATCGCCGCGTGCGAGGAGGCACAATGATACCGAAAGACTTCAAGTGCGAATTGTGCGGCAGTGGCCGGAGGTGAAACCGTGAGACATCCACAGGCTGTAGCGTTGGACAAATGGCTGGCGTCGGCTGATGGCCGCAGTATGGCTGAGGGCGTCACGAGCGGCGTCTATCTGGAAAACCGGCTGAAGCGCGCCTTTGCCGCCGGATGGGACGCCGCTGTCGAAGCGATGTCCCAAGCGGGCGGAACGGAACGGCCGAGGAAGCTGAAACGGCAACCGTCCGGGAAACCCGGATAGTTGGGAGTGCGTGCTGTGACTGACCTTCCGCTGAAATCTCCCTACCCGTGGTTTGGGGGCAAGGCACGGATCGCTACGGAGGTGTGGAAGCGCTTCGGGGGCATCCGGAACTACGTGGAACCATTCTTCGGCGGCGGGGCCGTGCTGCTGGCCAGGCCGGGATGGGAGCCGGGAGTCCTGTGGACCGAGACGGTGAACGACATCAATGCGTGGCTGTGCAATTTCTGGCGGGCCGTGCAGCGTGACCCGGATGCCGTGGCCCGGTACGCGGCCGATCCGGTATCCGAGTTGGACCTGCACGCGAGGGGCGATTGGCTATTCTACCGGCCCGGGGTCGATGCGGAGTTTGTCGAACGGCTGCGCGGCGACCCGTACTGGTACGACGCGAAATCCGCCGGCTGGTGGGTCTGGGGGCAGTCGAGTTGGATCGGCGACAACTGGGGCAGGCGCGAATGCAGAGCACTGCCGCACCTTGGCGCGGGCAAGGGCGTGAACCGGCAACTGCCGCACCTGGGCGCGGGCAAGGGCGTGAACCGGCAACTGCCCGCCGAGCCGGAGCCGGACATCACGACCCGCCACGCGGGTATACGCGACTACATGCGGCAACTGTGCGAACGCATGGCACGGGTACGGGTCTGCTGCGGGGATTGGTCGCGGGTGCTGGGGCCGACGCCGACGGAGAAACTCGGGCTGACGGCGGTGTTCCTTGACCCGCCGTACGGCGTGGCCGACCGGGACGAATGCTACGGTGAACACGACAGCCTGGACGTGGCGGCCGACGTGCGGGCATGGTGCGTTGCGAACGGAGACAACCCGATGATCCGGATCGCACTCTGCGGATACGAGGGTGAACACGCCATGCCGGATACGTGGGAGTGTCTTGCGTGGAAGGCCAAAGGCGGTTACGCGAACCAGCGGAAGGACACCATGAACGCGAACGCATCCAGAGAGCGGGTGTGGTTCTCACCGCACTGCCTTGGTGTCGAACGCGAGCAGAACTTGTTCGGGAATGCGGCGCAGAAGGACGTGAAGACATGAACAATCTACGGAAGATCGGGTTCTGGTGCCTCGGCTCGCCGGCCTGCAAAGGATCGACTCACGCCTTCAAGTCGAAGACGACCGGCAAGATCGTTACGCTTCCGATGGACAAGAAGCTTAAGCTCTGGACGGCGCAGATTCGCATTGCCGCAAGCGCGCGATGGCCAGGCGGTGCGACACAGCGGCCATGCCGCATCGTCATGTCATTCGTCTTCGCCCGCCCGAAGTCGCACTACACGGCAAAGGGCAGCATCAAGCCTACCGCACCGCCAGCACCGCGAAAGGACTGGGACAAGCTGGCACGGGCCGTAGGCGACGCGCTGACAAGCGTTGTCTACGCCGATGACGTGCTGGTAGTCGATGCACGGGTGACGAAGCGGTGGGATGACACGCTCACTGGCGTCTTCATTGTGGTGGAGGAACTGGCATGAACTCAACACTGATCGAACGGATCATTGACGGGCTGATCGCGCGGAAGCTGGTCGCGGAGGCGGATCGGAACGCGGCGGTGATTGAAGCCTTGCACCAATGCCTTGCCTGCATTCACGAGCAGTTTGTCGCGTACGTGACTCGTGATACAGAGAGCGTTTACAGGGACAAGACTACGCCCGGCAGGGCCTTCACGATGGACACTGGTTCCAGGATTGAATGTCAGAAGGGCCGCGGATAGAATAGGGTGACGTGTATCGTTACCGAATCAAGGTTCTGAAACAGGAGAATCACATGAGCTGGTTACTCGGATTTCTCGTCGCGGCGTTGTTCCTCGCACCGTCTGCCATCCTGTCGATCTGGGAAATCTTCAACCCGATCGTCGTTCCGGTGTAGTGATCTGCGGCACCGGCCGCGCGGGCGAGAGGTTCCCGCGCGGCCATCCTCTTGCTGACCTTTGTGAGGGCAACAGAGATGGCTACCTACACGATTACGGCGACGGACGTTGACTCAGGTGCGCAGGTCGGAGAAACCCGGTTCGCTGGAGAACCGCTTGTGGCCGGCGACTTTGTGTACTCCGACGCTTCGGATGGATCGGCGAAGAAGGCGGACGCGGACGCGCTGGCAACGGCTACCGTCATCGGGATGTGCCTGAACAGCGCGGACACGGGGCAGCCGGTCAACGTGCTCCGGTCCGGTGCCGTGACCGTCGGGTCGATCCTCACCGCAGCGGGCAAGCTGCTCCTGCTCTCATCCACGGCCGGCAAGCTGATGGACGCCGCCGACATCAGTACCGGAAAGTTCGTGTCTGTTGTCGGCTGGTCAACCTCGGCGACCGCGTTGCAGATCAGCATCCTCAACACGGGGCTTGCAAGTCCGTGACGACATACGCGCCATCATTGGTTCTCCTCCTTTCCCTCGGTTCGCTGTGCGCCAGTTGCACAGCCGTTTCGTCGCGCCAAGGGGCTGATGGGGCGCAGGTTCCCGGACAGACGCCTGCGCTCCATCCCCTTGGTTCAGATGAGAACGAACAGACCGGACTGCTCAACGCGATCGCCACGCTGAAGGCTGCCATCGAAGCGAACACCGCATTGATCCAGGTGCAGAGCAAACAGACCGCCGGCGGGGACATTCATACGTCGGACGTATGGACGAACCGGCTGTTGGCCGTCGGGCCGATACTCGGTGCCGCGTTGTTCTACCCGCTGATCTGGCGGCCGATCGCGGCGCCGTTCAGGAAGAAGAGGAGGGGTGTTAAGAAAAGTGTGTCGAATCTCCGTGACGAAAGCGGGAAGCTTTAGTATAACGCGAGAATGGGAAAACGCAAGACGGGGAGACCCTTACTTCTGGCTGACGATGGCGTTGTAAAACGCCTACTGGACTGCATCAAGCTCGGCGTAGACACTGACGACGCCTGTAATTACGCCGGAATTACCACCCGCTCCTACTATTCCTGGAAGGCTGAAGCAAAAGAGATAGAAAAGCGCATAAGCAATGGCGCAACGCCTACAGCAAGAGATAAAGTATTCCTTCATTTCCTTCAAGCCTTGAAAAAGGCCGACGCTGATTTCATCCGGTCCAATCACAAGATCATTGAGGATGCAGCAAAGAAATCGTGGCAAGCTGCTGCATGGCTTCTGGAACGGCGGCGCCCGGAGAAGTATTCGCTCACGCTCCGGGGCATAGATGAAGAGACGCATACTGACCTATTTGCGGAGGCAGCGTCAAGCATCGTCGCGATGGAAGGCACGATGCGGGGCATCGCCCCGCCGGCCGGGTTCCTGCCTGAGACATGGACCACGTTCAACTGGACCCCTGCCCAGCTTCGCGTACTTACGTCGCGTGCCCGGTTCATCGGGCTGCCGTGCGGCCGGGGCTCCGGCAAGACGGAAATCGCGTTGCGTCGGCTCGTGATCGCACTCGCGCAGAAGCGCCCGTGGAACAACCCGCTGTACTTCTACGCCGCCCCAACGAACCCGCAGGCCATCCGGATCGCATGGGACAGGATCGGCGCCCTCATGCCTCATCACTGGGTTCGCAAAATCCAGCGAAGCGAGCAGTTCATCGAGACGATCTTCGGCTCGCGGCTCTACATCCTTGGGATGGACGTGCCGGCCCGGATCGAAGGGCCGCAGTGGGACTTCGGCGTGGTGGACGAATCGTGCGACCAGCAGCCCGGCGCTTTTGACAAGTCGATCCGGCCGGCGTTGTCGCACCGCAACGGCTCGTGCTGGCGGCTCGGAGTTCCGAAGCGGTACGGCATCGGTGCGTCCGAGTTCCGGAAGTGGTGCGAAGAGGGCGCGGAAGGCCGGTTTGACGATCGTGAGACGATCTCCTGGCCGAGTTCCGACGTGCTGCCGGCTGAAGAGGTTGAGTCGGCGCGGCGGACCCTTGACCAACGCGACTTCGATGAGCAGTTCAACGCGAACTGGATCACGGCCGGCGGCGGGATGTTCTGGGCGTTTGACGAAACGGAGAACGTCCGCCCAGGAGTCTACGACCCGTCGGCTACCCTGCTGATCGGGTGCGATTTCAACGTTGACCCGATGTGCTGGGTATTCGGGCAGAAGACCCCGGCCGGCGCGATCATCCATGACGAATTGACAATCGCCAACGCGAACACGCAACTGGCGCTTGATCGCACGTGGAGCCGTTACGCGAAGCACAAGGGCCGATTCGAGTTCTACTGCGACGCATCGGGTGGTAGCCGGAAGACCGCGGCGCAGAGCACGGCATCCGGGGAGATTATGACCGACCTGTACGCGATCCTGAACGACCGGCGGTTCAAGGAATCGCCTGGCGGCCGCACGCTCATGTTACCCACCATGCGGGAGGATGGGAAGTTTCACGGCAACCCACCGTTCCGGACGCGGATTGCCGAGTGCAACGCTATGTTTCTGAACGCGGCTGGCGAGCGGCGGCTGTTCGTCGCGCCGGGCTGCACCACGCTGATAAACGACCTGCGGATGCGGTCTGACGACAGCACCGATCCGGACATCGGGCACGCCTCAGACGCGCTTGGGTACATCGTGCATCGGCTCTGGCCGATCCGTGTGGATATTGTTGAACACGTCCCGCAGGTTATTATTACAGGGGGTCGCTGACCCCAGAAAGCAGGATGCCATGCAAAGGTCACAGATACGGAATCGCGCCCTCGTGCTCGCCTCGTTTGTTTGTCTTCTCGGCCTGTTCCAGACCGGGTGCGGTGCGGCGTACTGGACCGGCCGGCTGGAACCGGGGACTACGTTGTCGTTCAGTCGATCGTCTCAGGAACTCTTCTTCCACGACACGAAGGACAACAACGTCGCGATTCAGGAGGCCAGCTACAACCAGGACACGCGCGAGTTCACGCTCAAGGGCGTCCAGGTCACAAACATGAGTTCGCCGGTGATCGCCGCGGATGCTGCACGCATGGAGCAAGTGGAGCGAATCATGCGTATCCAGTACGACATGCACCGGTCCGCACACGAGGTCATCATGCTGGGGCTGGCAAAGGGCGGCGAACTCGGCGCGAACCTCATCAGCGGCGGCGTGGCGGCACTGCGGGCGATCCCGCAGGTGTCCGGCACGCTGAATACGCAGTGGGGCAGCGGAGGCTTCAGCGTGACGCCGAGCACCTGCGCGACGTGCAGCGCAACGACGCAACCCGCAACGGAGAACCAAGATGGCGAATGAGCGACCCAACCCCGTACCCATGACGCCGATGCAAGTCTCGGAGCGGATCAGGGAAGCAGAGGCGAAGATTCGCAGGCTGACTGACCGAGTGGAGGTGCTTGAACGTGGCCGAACAGACGACACAGCCGCAGAGCGTGCGAGCGAAGGGCGAGGAACAGACGCCGCGGCAGGTGCTCTACCTGACACGCCTGCTGGCCGACCGCGACGAGGTGCTGCTCAAGAATCTGCCGGCCACGTATGAGACGTACCGGAAGATCAGGCGGCACCCCACCGTCGCCCTGGCCCGCGCACTGAGCATCGCACCCGTGGTCGCGTCGGACTGGTCCGTAGAGGCGGACGATGACGCGGAAGATGACTGGATCAAGCTGATCCAGGACGATATCGTGTCGCTGCGCCAAACGCTGCTGAAGAAGGCGATGGAGCACCGGGTCGACTTCGGATGGTGCCCGTGGGAAATCGTCTACGAGATGGTCGAAACGGAGACGGGGCCGCGGTACGGCATCCGCAAGCTGAAGCACCTGCTGGTTGACATGACCGAGATCACGGTGGACGGGGAGACGGGCGGATTCACCGGCGTTCGGCAGGCAACACCGCTCGCGTCGAAAACGGTAGACCTGGAGACGGCGTATTGCTTCGTCCTGTGGTTCGATGAAGAGGGAACGAACTGGTACGGGTATCCGCTGCTGGAGAACATCCGGAAGAGCTACGCGGAGTGGGAAGACGCGAACGCCGGGGCGGCCCGCTACGATAAGAAGATCGCGGGCGATCACTGGGTTGTCTGGTATCCGTCCGGCGTCAGCGTGCTGAACGGGGTATCGCGTGACAACTCCGAAGTCGCGCGTGAAATCCTCGACATGCTTGAATCGTCCGGACACGCCGCCATGCCGCGGATTCAGCCCAGCCCGGACAACCCGGACCCTACGGCGAGTAGTTGGAACATCGACCTCAAATCGTCCACGGGCCAGCAGGGCAACTTCGTCGTCAGGCAGGAGTACTGCGACAAGCTCTTTGTGCGCGGGCTCCTGACGCCGGAGCGGGCCATCCTGGAGGCCCTGTATGGTACTCGGGCCGATGCGGCGGCGGCGGCCGACTGGACGATGATTCAGCGCGACCTGGAACACCAGCAGATCGTGCAGTTCGTCAACTGGCACCTGGTCAACCGGCTGCTTGTGCTGAACTACGGGCCGACGGCCGAAGGCAAGGTGAGGATCAAGGCCGCGTCGCTGACGGAGGACAAGCGTGCATTCTTCCGCACGCTGCTGACCGGGCTGCTGGCCAACCCGCTCGGATTCGCGGACATCTTCGAGGGCCTTGACGTGGACGCGCTGATCGACGCGGTAGGGCTCCCCAAGTCGCGCGAGGTACTGGACGCGGACCCGAACCTCACGGACGGTCAACGCGAACTCGCGGAGCGGCTGTC
>CAYYBO010000120.1:8790-10866 GCA_964470125.1 uncultured Planctomycetaceae bacterium
ATGCCAGCCGGTCGCGTCTACAGAACGGAGCGGGAACAGGCGGTCCGCCAGACCCTCGACACGCAATACGTCGTGCAGATCGGGCAATCCGCCGCCCTGTCCGTCACCCGCCGGGCACTGGCCGCGGTGATTCGGGCGTGGCGTGAACGTCGCTCCGTTCAGCCCGTCGTGCGGCGCGAGCTTTCCGAACTCCGCGGCATCATGGTCGATGCGATGGTGTTTGCCCGGCTCCGGGGGATGCAGCGTGCCGCGAAGGAATCGAAGATCAAAGGCGCCACCGTCGCGCTGGCCCAAAGCGAGAGCTACAAGCGGGCGATCCGGTTCCTTCGCCAGCGGTCGTTCCTCAGTCCGACCGAACTTGCCGAGTTGGAAGCCGTGATGGACCGCCATGTCCTGCGGGTTCTGGCCGGAGTCGGCGACGATGTGGAACGCCGGCTGATGAAGACGATCACCGAGATCACGCAGAAGAACCTGCACGTTCGCGAGGGCATCAAGGCGCTTCGTGCGGAATGGGGGAAGCTCGGGCTCACCGAATCGAACCGATACCAGCTTGAGAACATCTTCCGGACTCAGACGCAACTCGCCTACGCGGCCGGACGGGGCGACTACGAACGGCAGCCGGAGGTTCAGGAAATCCTCTGGGGCTACAAGTACGTGACGGTCGGCGATGACCGGGTTCGGGCCGAGCACCTCGCCATCGACGGCGTAACGCTCCCGAAGGACGATCCGTTCTGGCGCAAGAACACGCCGCCGAATGGCTGGGCGTGCCTGTTGCCTGGAACGATCATTCAGGGCGCGATCCTTGGCGCGTCAAAAGCCTTCTACTCTGGTCCTGCCATCGAAATTGAAACCGAGAGCGGACATCGGCTCGCCGTCACGGCCAATCACCCCATATGCGGGTCTGACGGTTTCGTCGCTGCTCAGGACGTGAATGAATGCGACGATCTTTGGCAATACTCGATCGACGATGAACTCTCTGTTCTGCGGGCAGTAGCACAGCAGCATGGACCATCCAGCGCTGAAGAGGTATTCGATGCGCTCCGGGTTGAACGACTGCCATCGTTTGAGTTTCGTGGAAGAGCGTCCATGTTGGATTTCCACGGCGAGGCGGCACGGTTCAATGGCGATGTCCACGTTGTAGGTTCCTATGGGGAACTGGGGCTTTGGCGTGAATCCGATCTCGCAAAGTCCGTCGATGAACGGGATTTCTCTCGGGCTTATTCTGAGCATGCGCTCGTAGCAGGTCTTGGCAGCTTGTATGCGGGATGCGACTGTGATTGGACGCCCCTTGGATGCTCTCCAGGCAGCGGAGCACTGGCGCTCGACGAGTCTTCTATCGGACTTTATCCGCGACCACTTGATCCGCTCTTGTTCGGACGCGCTTCTCAGTTCGATGTCGGAGTCCATCAGAAATCTTCCGATTGTGGCTCGCGACACGCGATGTTCCTTCGCAAGTTGGTTGACGCTGGCGCCGGAGCAATACGACGCGATAAGGTCATTCGGATTCGTCGGTTCCCATTTGCTGGGCATGTGTATGACCTCCATTCTACGACCGGATGGATTCTAGCGAATGGCATCGTCACTAGCAACTGTCGCTGTCAAGTCATCCCTCTCTACGAACCACGCCGGATCGTGTCGGCCCCCACGTCCGCCACGGTGGACGGAAAGCGGATCATCCCCGGGGCCGAGCCCGGCTTTCAGAACAACCCGGCAACGCTGCTGAATTGATCCAGTACGCCACCACCGCACCCAACGTTTCACGTGAAACAGCTTGTTTTTTGAAGCCCCGCGTTACTATTGGGGTATGCCGTGGAGCTTCAACAACCCGCCTCCGTGCGCCACGAACTGGCCGGCGGACCAGAAACGCCGGTGTGTCTCGGCTGCGAATGCCGCATTGGCGGACGGGAAATCCGAACGCGACGCGATCATGGCCTGCATCGGGGCGGCCGGAAAGCCTGCCTCCGCAGAGGCATCGCTTGTGCTGAGGCTCGCCCCGGCACCGCGGACTCCGCTGTCTGATTGGCAGTTTGCAGGGTCAGCCCCGCCGATCGAACGCGACGGAAGTACTGTCCCTGT
>CAYYBO010000121.1:0-10844 GCA_964470125.1 uncultured Planctomycetaceae bacterium
AAGCCAGATTCGGCGCGGACATGCCCACCACGCCATAGCTGCGCAAGGCGGCATCTGGCCGGAAATCGTGCAGGTCTACCTCGACGCCTTCGGAGGACAGAAACGCGCCCTGACGGACCTGACCGACGTGGAACTGCAGATCAGAGCCGAGCGTTTGATGACCGGGCAGGATTATGCCGCAGCGATTCCCGTTCTCAGGCTGGTTCTAGGTCGCCCCGGAAGCAAGGACGCCAAGACGGAAGCCCGCTTCAACCTCGGAGTCTGCCTGTTCCAGACGCAGGATCTTCGTTCGGCGGCGGAGGTTTTTGGCGACGTGGTCCGCGACGGCGTTTCAGGCGACATGGCTGATAAAGCCGTTGAGTACGCCTACCATTGTTGGCGAGCGGCGGCTCACGACTCCCAGAGCGCCGACGATTACCGCCGATTAGCCGAGGTCTGCGAACTGATCTGCGATCGCTTTGCCAAACACAAGCTGGCGGCGGAGGCTGGATGGATCGGCGCGCTGGCGAGGCAGGAAGCCGGCGACTTGCAGGAGGCGATGGCGGCTTATTCAAGAGTGCCTCGTGAGTCGACGCATTACTGGATCGCCCGGCGCAACACCGCCCGCTGTAAACAGGCGTTGTATGACTCGATGACGGCCACGAGTTCGCCGCCCAGACGTCGCCGAGCGGCGGAGGATGCCATTGGGGCGTGGAGAACAATGGCGGATGATCTCGCTGAAGCGCTGAAGATGGCCGAGTTCAAGAGATCGCAACAGCAGGGGCAGCCGACAGACCGTGCAGGAGCCAAGAAGAAAGGAGAACCCGCGGTCAAGCCGGAGCTGCCCGGTTTTCGGGATGCCGAGGAGGTGCGAGAGTGGATTGTCGAGGCGCGGCTGGCTGCCGCGGGCTTGAGCGTCTGCGACGACGTTCGCGGCTATGCCGAGGGCCTGCGGATCCTAAGTGAACTGCCTGCCACCGGCCGCGTGCTGGCCCTGCGTCTGCGATGCCACCGCGGTCTGGGCGACCTTAAGACAGCCAATGAAACAATCGAGGAGTTCATCCGCCAGTCGGGTGGAGAGGGCAACGGCGCTGTCGATCAAGCGGCGGCTCGCCCCGAACCTGATCAACAGGAAGAGTCAGCCGAACAAAGAGAATCCGCCGCGGTGCTCGCGGCCCTCGTTGGGCTAGCGGCGGAGATGGAGAAGGAAATCGCCAGATTGAAGAGCGTGGGGCGGCCGGCGGAGGCGGCACGGATGGCCGGCGACACGGCGGAGACCATCACCCAACTACTCGACTGGATTCACAAGCGGCCGAATTACAAGAAGCACGTTCCTGCCGTCCGCTACAGTCTGGTCAAGGCCCTGGCTGAAGCCGGTCGGCCGGCCGAGGCAGTGGCCCACGTTGAACAACTGATGACCGACAATCCCGACGACGGCGAATACCTGTGCATGGCCGCCCGCCTGCAAGAGGCCATCGGACGCGACGGCCCCGGCGCGCCCTCCACGCCGGCCGGTGCCGCCATCGAGGGCAAGACGGCGGCTTTGAACCGGGCCGAGGAATACTGGGGACAACTCCTGAAAGATGAGACCCTTCGCGAACGGGCTCCGGATGTCTACTGGGAAGCTCGTTACCACTGGCTCAATCATCAGTTCCGTCACGGCCGTGCCGCCGAGGTGCTCAAGGCGATCGACACGGAGAAGGCGTGGTATCCCGACCTGGGCGGCCCGCCTTGGCATGATGAATTGCTTGACTTGGCCAGGCGGGCTGAGGCGGCAGTCAAACAACCGAACTGACCGATGTCGGAGAAGCGACAGGCCAGTTTAAGCGGCAAGCGCGAGCCGGCCGTTCAGTCGCGAACACGAGGGAAGCGATCAGTCGGCTCGGAGCGCACGCGAAGGCCGGTCTCATAGAGCGCCCTCGCTCCTCGGGCCGGCATGCGGTGTCGATCCTTGCACTCTTCCCTCATAGATCGTCGAGGATTGTAAATTGAGAAGGACAAAGCGTCATGCAACGACCGGCGTTACGCGATCCCGCTGCTGTTCTTGAACAGGGCCCCCGCCGCCCCGCGTGGGCAACCGTCGTCGCGCTCAACATGACCTTGGCGCTGCCCGCCTTGGCCCAAGTGCAACAGCCGTCTCCGACCGATCCCGCGACAGCGTCGCCGGTAACGGCTCGTAACGCCGACGAAGTCGCTGATTTGACCGAGGGCCTGCGTCTGCTCGAAGACGTCCGCGACGGCACCTTCTCCTTCGACGACCCGGCTTTCTATTGGTTCTGCCGATACACCCTTGCCAAGTCCGACAGCCTTGACGCCGCACTCAACGAATCCCCCCTGCCCTGGAAGTTTCTCCTCGAGCGTCCCGACGACTATCGCGGCCGAGTGATCTTCGTCGAAGGCCTCCTGCAATCTCGCCAGGGCTACGAGGTGACCAATCGGCCCGGCGTCGGCACCTTGCATCAATGCGAATTGGCCGACCCGACAACACGTGCGATCTGCACGGTTGTCGCGGTCAATGATCCCGGAGAAATGCCCTTTCGTTCGCGGGTCCGGGCCGTTGGCTACTTCATCAAGGTTCGCGCCTTCAAGACCACGACTGGCGAACTGAGCGCCGGCCCCTTGATCGTCGCCGGAACCATCACCCTCGCTCAGGCGCCTTCCCACGGACACCCAGCACCGGCTTCGGGCCGCGTGTCGCCCGGAACAGGCTACGGGAGCAGGGCCTCTGGAAACCCGTCGGACTCCGCGCAGGATCAAAGCCTCGATGATCATCCGCTGCTGGATGGTTCGCCGACACGGCGCTACTCGTGGCCGATTTGGGCGACAGTAGTGTTGGCCTTGGCTTGGTTGGCGCTCCGCCGCCGCGCCCGGCCAACGTCGCCCCGCTGCACTCTGCCCGGCCGAAGATTCACGAGCCGCAGGCAAACTGACGACCAGTCAAACAGCTCAATGAAGGATTTCGACTGGCTCACTCAAGATGAAGATCGCTCAGACTGATGGAGCTGTTGCGCGCGACGCTGACATCGCCCGTTAACGACGGGCGTTGCATGGTCGCTCTCTCGCGAGACAACGTCGGCAGACTTGTCATCCCGCCGGAATCAGGGTGAGCGGAAATGATAAAGGGAGTCTCGACGATTGGGCGTATGATCGGTGGCCCCTGTACAATGGCACCGGGCGACCGCACCGAACAGGACCCACCTGCCCGGCGGCCTCTAGGATTGGACATGGTCGCTCGAAGGCGTGGCGAGGATCTTGATGATGGGTGGCACGCGCCGAGCCTTTAGCGGCCGACAGAAGGCGGCGCCCCCAGGGCACCCGCTTACCCAGCTCGGTCATGCGCCGGCGCATCCTCCGCCCCCGCTCGGCCGCGCGGCGGCGGCGGCCTGCCTCCTCGCTCTCGCCGGCTCCGTTTTCCTCGCGTACGTTCCGGCCATGAGGGCGGGCTACGTCCGTTTCGACGACACCGACTACATCCAGGACAACTCCCTGCTCCGCTCGGTGCAGGGACTTCGCGACATTTGGACGAGGCCCTCGGCATACCCGCCGGGCCTTCCCTTCTACCCCGTGACCTTCACATCCCACTGGCTTGAGTACCGTCTCTGGGGCGCCAGCTCGACCGGTTACCATCTTTCCAGCATCGGCCTGCACGCCGTCAACGCCGTGCTGGTCTGGCTTCTCCTTCGCCGCCTACACCTGCCGGGGGCGCTGTTGGCCGCTCTCTTGTTCGCGGTGCATCCGGTGCAGGTGCAATCGGTGGCCTGGCTGGCCGAGCGTAAGAACCTGCTCTCGGCCATGTTCTTCTTCCTCGCGGCCCTCGCCTGGCTGCGTTTTGCGAGAAACGGTTCGCGACTGGTATACGCCGCCGCCCTGGCGATGTTCCTGCTGAGTCTGTTGAGCAAGACCGTCGCCTGCACGCTGCCCGTCGTCCTGCTGCTCTGGATTTGGTGGCGCCGGCCGCCGCCCGTGAAGAAGTACATCCTGCTGGTCATGCCCTTTCTCTGCATGGCCATCCCCTTGGTGGCCTTCACTATCTGGCGAGAGAACACGCTCCTGGAGGGCAAGACCTTCGCATCCGGGCTGTCGCCGATCGAGCGGATGCTCATCGTCGGGCGCGCACTGTGGTTCTACGCCGGCAAGCTGCTGCTCCCGATCAACCTTGTTCCCGTCTACCCCCACTGGCCTGTCGATACGAAAGCGATCGCAGCCTATGCCTTCCCGTTGGCCGCCCTGGCGGCGCTGGACGCCGCCTGGCGGTTCCGCCGACGAATCGGAAGGGCGCCGCTGGTTGCCATGCTCTTCTTCGTGGTGAACATGGCGCCCACGAGCGGTCTCGTCGATTTCGGCTACATGGGCAAGTCGTTCGTTGGGGATCATTACCAGTATGTGCCGAGTCTGGCCGCGTTCGCCGGATTGGCTTCCTTGGGCACGATGCTCGCGGCACGCGCGGGGAGGTTGGGCCGATCCGTCCCGCCTATTCTGGCTGTGGCAGTCGTCACCGGCCTGGGAACGCTGACTTGGCGGCAATGCGAAGTCTACCGCGACGCAGAGACCTTCTGGGCCGATGTGGTGGCACACAACCGATCGCCTACCGCGCTGAGCGCGCTCGGCGATGCCTACCTGCTCAAGAAGGATTTAACCCGCGCCGAGGAACTGCTCCGCGAGGCACTCGCCCAACGGGACAGTGCTTCAACGCGATTCCGCCTCGGATGCGTGCTGATCGAACGCCGGCAATACGCCGCCGCCGCCGAACAATTCGAGCAGGCCCTCCGGCTCAACCGCGCGCATGATCGCATTCGAGGAATGAACGAACGCATCCTCATAAACCTGGGGTTCTGTCATCAAGCCCTCGGCGAGCACGGGCGGGCTGCCAACACCTACCGCCAGGCACTTGAACTGGACCCTTCCTCGGCGGCGGCCAGACAGGGGCTGCTCTTCTCCGAGGATGCACTGCGGCTCCAGAAAAAGCCGGCCCTTGACGGCTCTCCACCCTCCACCGGACCCGGCGAGACCACGAACGGGCAACACGCCCCTCTCCCCGGCAGGTGAACCGCCCAGCCTGCCTCAGACTCCCTTGAGCGGCCCCGCCCACCCCCCGATCGGCGCAATTGTGAATAAATAGACCAATTTATCTATAAGTAATTATATTCTTGCCTCCGTCCCATAGCCTTGCTATAAAGACGGCGGTTTCGGGCGTCGCGCTTTCGCGCGATGCGGGTCAGTTCGCATATGAACAAGGAGAATCCCGTGAGTGCGTCCAATCGCTGTCGTCTCATTGCCGCCGTGTTTCTGTGTAGCGTCGCTCCCGTCGTCGGCCAAACCGACACACACGTCCAACAGGTCAACCGCTCCTCTGCCTTTGACAACCCCGCCAACATCTCCACCCTGGCCGCCTGCCTGCCGGACACTACCGGCCGATTCTGCCAGAGCACCGTCTGCCCCACACCTGGCGACGAGTGCCTGCCGGTTTGCGTGAACTACGACCCCGCCACCGGCGGCTACACGATCATCGAATGCGACTGCATCCCGTGGATTCAGTGCCATGTTGAAGTCACTGGCGTTGGTGTGGGTACCCCCTGCGTCCTGCCGGACAACGGCTCCGGCACGGCCGACCTCCCGCCAGTCGGCTGCACCTACGACACACCCAACGGCGACATGCAGATCGTTGACGGTCTGCCGGTCGGCACCACCATTGAAATCGACGCCACCTGGCTCAACTTCTTCGCCATCAGTCGAGCCCCCGGCGGCTCGCTGGGCGGCGAAGTCGAGAACTTCAATGCCATTCTCCATATGCCCCTGGTCGGAACCGGCAGTCTCGCCGGCTTCAACCGGGTCATCGACATGGTCACTCAGGACCAGACCCACGTCGCCCCGCGGACGCTTGGCGACCCCATCCAGTCCTTCCCCACTGACATATACATGATGCAGGGGCAGATCACCGGCGATCCCGACTTCGACCTCCTCCGCGTCACGGCCGGCACCGCCTTTGGCATGCCCAGCCTCGGCCATACCACCTTGACACAGCTCCCCGGCGGCAACTGGGCCGTCGACAGCTTCTTTGACATCACCTACCGCATTGATTTCGTCGGGGCTCCCGGCTGCCCTCTGGGCGGAATGTCCGGCTCCACGACTGGGACCTTGCGATTCAAGACCGGCCTCGGCACGCCACAATGCGTCGGCGATTGCACCACGCCCGGTCAGACCTGCACTCGCACTGTCACCGCCGGCCCCAACGGCACTTGGAATATTTGCTGCCGCTGCGAGGGACTGCCCCAGGAATGCCTGCCCGATCCCGCCAGCCAGGGCTGTTTGCCCACGACCTGCCCGCTTCCGGGTGAAGAGTGCCGGCCCAAGTGCGTCAAACAGGATGCCGCAGGCGGGTATATCGTGGCTGACTGTGAGTGCGTCGGGCCGGAGGAGTGCCACCTCGAATTCACCTATGGCACCAACTGTATCGTTCCTGATAGTGGCACCGGCACGGCGGACCTTCCCCCGGTCGGCTGCACCTACTCCACGCCGACGGATGACATGCGCGTCATCGACGGCCTGCCCCCGGGAACCACCATCGACATCGACGCCAGCCAAGGCAACTTCGTGTGTCCTTCCGCCCCCGGCGGGCTGTGCTCCTTCATGCAAGGGACGTCCTGCGCTCAGGGCGGCGGGAGTCTGGGTGGAATGAGGAGCTGCGCCAACGCGACTCTCTTCATGCCCATGGTGGGAACCGGCTCGCTCGCCGGCTTCAACCGCTACATCCCCCTGCCAAACGAAATCGAGATTCACACCGCTCCGCGCATCAACGGTGACCCGGTCCAGAGCTTCAACACCGACTTGTTCCGCATGTTCGGACAGGTCACGGGTGATCCGGACTTCGATCTGCTTCGGGTGGTCGGCGGCACCGACTTCGGCCTGCCCAGTCCCGGCCACACCACTTTGACCCAGCTCCCCGGCGGCAACTGGGCGGTGGACAGCTTCTTCGACATCACCTACCGCATCGACTTCGTAGGAGCGCCGGGCGGGCCTCTCGGTGGAATGTCCGGCAGCACCACCGGCACGGTTCGCTTCTCGACCAGCACCGCGTTTCCCTCGCCAGTCTGCGTCGGCACGTGTCCGCCGGGGATGCACTGTGAGTTGACCCCCACGCTCTTGCCGGACGGTACGGAGGGCCTCTGTTGCGAGTGCGTTCCGGACCAGCCGCAGGAATGTGTACCCGATCCTCGCGGGCAAACCTGTCTGCCGACGATCTGCCCGATCGCCGGGGAGGAGTGCCTGCCACGGTGTGTGCGCGTCGTGGACGGGATACCGACCGTCATCGATTGTGATTGCCGCGGCCCGGAGTCCTGCCACGTTGAGTTGTTGGCGGGAGCCGAGCCGACGTGCGTGGGCGACTGCCCGCCGGGCTTCCGCTGCGAGCGATCCTTGATCCTGACGCCCGACGGTTACGAGGTTTGTTGCGATTGCGTTCCCGACGTCCCTCACGAGTGCGCCCCGACGCCGGACGGACAGGGATGCGAACCGTACCTGTGCCCCGTTCCTCCAGCCGACAATGAATGCCAGCCGCGTTGCGTGCGTTACAACCCTGCGACGGGACTGACCAGCGTCATTGACTGCGATTGCCGAAGTGCAACGGAATGTCGGCCCTTCTGGCAGCCGGGCACACTACCCTTCTGCGAGGCCAACTGCCCGCCGGGCCAGATCTGTGCTGACAACATGATCACGAATGCGGACGGCACGATCGATCTCTGCTGCGATTGCATCGCACCTCCGTGCCAGTGCCCGGGCGATGTCAACGGCGACGGCTTTGTGAACGGCCTCGACATCGCCGGGTTCGTACGGTGTTTCATGGGTACCCCGCTGCCGGTGGACAACTGCGCCTGCGCCGATATGACCGGCGACAGCCTGGTAGATCCAAACGACATCCAGCCATTCGTTGACCGATTGTTGCTGTGCTGGCCATGCACGCCGATGCCATGCCCGCCGGAGGACTTATTCATCAACCTCACCACGGGCGTGGACCAAGCGGGCAATTTCATTCCCGTTGGCAACAACGACGACATGTGGTTCGTGACGATCGACGCCAGCGGCGGAACCGTGCCGCGGCAAGCCACGGTGATCAACCCGCATCCGGTCTGGCTTACCATCCCAGGAAGCCAGTGGATCAGCGCCAACTACTACGGGCCGAACGGCGACTACGAATACGAGTTCTGCTTCTGCCTGGACGAGCGATTCAGCAATCCGGTGCTCAGCCTCCAACTCCGCACCGATGACGCGGGCGACGTGTATCTCAACGGCAACTTCATCGGCGCTGCCGCGTCCTTCGCTGCTCCGACACCGGCCAACATCACGGTCACCAACCCGGCCTTGTTTGTGGTCGGAAGGAACTGTGTCACCGTAGTGGTGCACAACATCGGCGGACCGCCAACGGGCTTGAACCTCGCCGGAACGTTCCGCGCCAGAAACGGCAAGTGCTGCTGCGACGGCGCCAGGCTCGACAAGGCCCTGGATAGCGGCGTGGATGACGCCACCAACGGCCTCATCCCCGTCGGCAACAACGACGACACCTGGGAAGTCACCGTCGATCCCAGCGGCGGCTCCGTGCCCCGCCCGGCCACGGTCATCACCCCGCACCCGGCGTGGCTGACCATTCCGGGTACGCAGTGGATCAGCGCCGCTATTTACGGGCCGAACGGCTCCTACACGTACCGGACCTGTTTCTGTCTCGACCCGCGATTTGAGAACCCTCAACTTCTGCTCGATCTGCGGGCCGACGACGCGGCCACGGTGTACTTGAACGGCAACTACATCGGAGCGACGCCGTTCGGGTGGGCCTTCAACACGCCGCAGCCGACTCGCGTGTTCGTGACCAATCCGGCCTTCTTCAAGCCGTTTGAGAACTGCATCGAAATCGTGGTGGTCAACGGCGGCGGGGTCGTCACCGGCCTCAACGTAGCCGGCAGCATCACCGCCGACAAGGGCCAGTGCTGCTGGGACCAGCGTGGGGCCTGTTGTTTCCGAACGGGCGTCTGTCACCTGATGAGCGTCGAGGAGTGCATGGCCGCCGACGGCAGTCCGCTCGGCGTCGGCACCACTTGCCAGGGTGACTCCGACGGCAACGGGATCGACGACGCCTGCCAGCCGCCGCCGCCGCACTCGTGCTGCCTCGAGGACGGATCGTGCATCGACCTTGCACCCGGCGTGGCTTGGTGCCCGGGCGGAGGCTTGTTGATCACCGGCCCCTGCGGTGATTCGCAGGTCTGCTGCATGCCGGATGGAACGTGCATCGACGCGACCGAGGTCTGCTGCCGAGAAGCCGGCGGGTCGCCGCAAGGCCCTGGTACTTCTTGTGCGATGTTCAGTTGCCAGCTTCCGCAGGAATACTCGTGCTGCCTTGAGGACGGCTCGTGCGTCGACCTGGCGCCAGGCGTGGCCTTCTGCCAGTCCGGCACGCTGATGCTCGGCCCGTGCGGCCTCTCTCAGGCTTGCTGTCTGCCGGACGGCACTTGTCGAGACGTGGCCCAGGCCTGCTGCTACGAAATGGGCGGCACGCCTCAGGGTCCCGGCACCACATGCACGACGACGGAGTGTCCGCCGCCGGTGTGCGGGCCGCAGCCAGGCACGCTGCAATGCCGGCAGACGACGTGTCCCAATCCGGACGAGAGCTGCCAGCCGCGATGCGTGCGGGTCAACGGAGCGACCGGCGAGGTGCTCAGCATAGTGGAATGCGATTGCCGCCGCCCGGGGGCCGAGTGCTACGCCGGCATCAGCCCAGCCCCGAGTGTCTTCACGGGTTGCACGGGCATTTGTCCACCGAGTGCGCCGTTCTGTCGCCAAACGGTCATCGACAACGGAGACGGTACGTACACCGTATGTTGCGACTGCACGCTGACTCCGAATGGCTGATCTTGAGACGTTCTGGGTAAGCGGTGGCTGCCTTGGGTGGTCGCTCCGGCGGCCCTTGGGAGCTTCGACATCATTCGAGGCGCCGGCGTCTCGCTGAAGAACGCGATGCCGGCGCCGCGCTTGCCCTGTCTTGGGATTGTCCTCGCCGGCCTATCTCAGCTTTGAGCAATCATGAGCCGAGCGGCGTGCTGAGGACGATCCTCAGCTTGATATTGCTCAGCGTGGTGGTATGTTCGCGGTCCTGATTGGAGGGCAAGCTCTCGTCGCGGCCGACGAAGAGAAACCCGTGGTTGGGCCTGGCCCCGCTCAGCCAGTCTTTCACAACCGATGTGACGTTCCGGGAGTGATGGGTACTCGCGCAACTGTACTGCGAGGCGATGTCGGTCAAGTGCTCCGCGCTCAGATCGAATTTGTTCGACCAGGCTTCTTTGACGATCCAGATCGAGGCCAGAGTGATCTCAGGGCAGTTGGTCGGCACGTCCGAGTTGACGTACTTTGTCGTCATGTCGTACTCCAAGGTGGCGCTCACGATCTGGTCGGCGGGCGCGCCGAGCAAGGCAAGATCGAAGCGGGTCAGTCCCCGGTCGACTGATGCAACCCACCACCAGCAAGCCAGCGGCGCGGTGCCCGAGTCGTAGTCGCGATAGTACCCGACGCTTGCGGCGCCGGGCGCCAGTCCCTCAAACGTCCCGTAGGGGAGGAGGTGCCCGCAGTACACCGCCGAGTTGTTGTTGTCGTCGTCGAGCTTATTGACGGTCGCGATCTCCAACGCGGGAAGTTCGACGGTATTCAGCGTGGTGCCGCATTGGGCGCCGCATAACGCTATGAGGCTTAAGGACGGCAAGAAAGACTGTATCCACATCCGCCCGCGACTGTTGATTGAATGGTTTCTCAGCAATGTCGATCTGCGCTCCTCTCTAGTGCCGTTTCCACTTCGAGAGTTTCGCGTTTGACGATTGACGCCGTAACCC
>CAYYBO010000122.1:0-7935 GCA_964470125.1 uncultured Planctomycetaceae bacterium
GTCCTCGACACCCACATCACGCCGGACTTGAACGACGAAGGAACCGCCCGCGACTTGGTCAATCAAATCCAGCAGATTCGCAAGCAGCTCGACCTCCGCTACGAACAGCGAATCAACTTGGCCGTCACTGGCGACGCGGAAATTCAGCGCGTGGTCGACCGCTTCGGCAAGTACATCATGGGCGAGACTCTCGCCGCGAATCTCCTCAGCAGCGAGATTGCCGGCGTCGTCCCAGTGAGGGTCCAGATCGACGAAGGAGACGTGGCCGTTTACGTCAAACCGCTGTAACGCCCCGATGGCCGACGCCCCATCCGAACCCCGCCGCCCCCCACTCTCCGTCGCCCGTCACTCCTGCTGTTCGCCCCCGCTCATCGCCGGGGCTTCCTTATCTCCCTTGGCCTCGCTGGGCCCAACAACCAGCATCCGAGCGGCCTCGGTCCGCAACTCATTGACCGCCTCTCGCAGGGCGGCGAAGTCCTTCGCCGGGATGATATCGCTCGCCACTGCGGCCATCCGGTGGAAGCGGACAAACTTGCCGTCCACGACCGCCTCCTGCTTCACGCTCCCCCAGGTCCCCTTCACCTCCGGCAACGGCGTCGGAATGACCACCGCCGTCCATCCCTCCGGCAATTCAATGGTGATGTCCACGTCCTCGACGAGCCGACCGGCGACTTGGACATCCGTCCGGCGGGCGCTGCGGCCCAAGGGCAACGGGGCCTCGGGCAGAAACGCCGGGCCGTCGCCGAGCTTGAGAATGTACTTCTTCTCGTGGCTCTTCAAGGCCTCTGCCGTGGCCAGGCTCGCCTTGGCCCCAAGCGCCTCATCCGACAACTTGGTGATCGCGTGGCCCTTGAGCGTCGCCCCGCTGAAAACGCGGCTGACCAGCCCTTTGACCAGCGACTCCTGCGCGGCGGATGTCTCCAGGTTCGCGGGATCGTAAAAGAAGCCGGTCAAGTTGATGCGCAAGTCGCCGCTCGCCTTGCCGTCTTTGTCGACGACGATCTTGCCGCGGATATTGACCTCGCTCTCCGCGGTCTCCCCACGAACGGACATGTAGTCCTTCTTGATCGCGCCGGCGCTGTCCATGCCCAGCAGATGCCGCCGCCCCCACGCCCCCGGGCTCCGCAAGATGCCCTGCTGTGGGTGCACGCGGACCAGGCCGTCTCCACGAGTCTCGGCAGCCACGACCGCCCCGGTGAAGGCGGATGTCGTCGGCGTCTTCTCGTCCCACGCCGCCGCATCCACCGCCACCTCGACTTCGGCCGGAATGCCCAACGCCCGCAGCGCCGCCGCCAACAGCGCCGCCGCCTCCAGCGGATTGCCGTAGTTGGCCCGCAACACCTCCGCGGCGTCCCGACAATCGAGCGAGCGGATCGCCTTCGGCGAATCGACGACAGTGAATGAATCCCGCAGCTTGCCGGCGATCTTGCGAATCCGCTCCAGGTCGTCCCGCTCCTGCTCCACAGCCATCTCGGCGAACTTCTCGATCCGCTCGTCGGCCTTTGCTGCCGCCGCGGCCTTCTTCAGCACGGCCCCCGCCCAATCGTCGCCGCTCTTGCACGTGGTAAACCGCAGCCTGCCGAACCGCTTCTCCCATCGTTGTGACTGAGCCTCCGTGGGCGTCGCCGCCAGATCCTTGAACGTCCAACGATATGTTGTCGCCCCTCCGGCAGGTGTCTTCACCGGCTCCGTCGCGGGTACACCGTCCAGTTGAAAGCGAAGCTCGACGCCGTCGGGGACAGTCACGGAGACGACCCGCTCCACGATCGGGCACTCATCATGCAGCCTGAGATCGGCCTCCAACCACGGCAGCACGCCGGCCTTGGTCGCGATCTCGTAGTCCAACTCGACCACCGCGTTGTCTTCAATCCCGCTGAAGCAGATCACCTGCTGCTGCCAGTCCGCGTATTCCGGCCAGCCGCCCACGTCGTCCGGCGCCGCCAGATTGAAGGAATACTCCGGGACGGGCAGAACCTTGCCGTTCGGCAGGAGGGTCTGGGCGACGTGGATCGTGAGCCGTTCCGGCCCGTCGCACACGTCAATCCGAGGATCAGCGAACCGGCCGATGGCCCGCTGATTCAGCAGCTTGACCCACTGATGGTCTCGCCGCCGCGCCGCCCCGTCCTTGTCAAGCGTCCAGCTCTGCTCCCAACGCAGTATCACCGCGTCGCTGTCCGGGTGCTGTTTGACTCCGATGGTCAAGTCCGGCCCGGCGGTGGTCTGACCCGCGCCGCCCCGGACCGTCTGAGCATAACATGGCAGAACAGCGGCCAGGAGCACCCACATAAGCAAGGCCCGACCGCCAAGACCGAATGCTCTCGTAGCGTGATTGCATCGCATCGTTGTGCATCTCGTCATGATTATCCTCGCTCAAAACCGCGGAATGCCCGCGGGCTAGCTCTTCTCCTGGTCTTCGCCGACGCCGCAGATGATCAGCTCGTCGCGCAACTCGTTCAGCGCATCGATCGCCTTCTTGTACCCGGCGTAGTCCTCCGCCGGGATTATGTGGTTCTTCACCCTGATCTCCAGGCGATACTTCAGTGTGCTGCCCTCCTGCGACGCCTCGAAGGTCAGGTCCGCGCCGGCCGACTCCAGCTTCTTGGCCTCCGGCAGCTTGATCACCTTCCAACCTCCCGGTAGGGCGATCGTTTCCTCGAACTGAGCCAGCCGCGTCGCCCGCAGCCGAAGACCCGTCTTCCGCTCCGGCGTCAGCGCATAATTGAAATCGGGGAGTACGAAACTGCCCAGCGGCCGGGCCAGCAACGGCAGGCGGAACATCCGCAGCCTCTCCGAGCCGGGAGCGTATCCCGCCGCAGAGACCTTCATCTCAATCTGCGAGTCCTTACTGTAATCGAACGGATCGGTGAAACTGATTTGCTCCAGCCGTGCGTTCGGGGAGATGGCCAACGCTTCCTCGATGAAACCCATTTGATCCGGCTTGCGGTTCCGAGCCACCGACCGGCGAAACGCCGTGCACGGCGAATTCTTCAGGTCCATGGTGATGTCGGTCGTCAGTGCTCCGTCCGCATCAATGCGGCTGGCGCCGCGATAGGTCAACTGATTGTGCTCTGGCGGATAGAACGGCGATAGGGTCAGGTCCTGCCCCTCCGGCGTGCCATAGACCAGGCCTTGCTCGGCTTCCCAACTCGACCAGACCTCGCGGCTCAGCGGCGACCACGTGGGATCGAGAATGCGAAACGTCCCGTCCTTGTTTCGCATCACCGTGATCGTGTGGTTGAACTGATCCGCGGGGATTCGCTCCACCCGCGAACCGGCCATGGTCAACGCAGGATAGACCTCGTGGCCCAGCACGCGAAGCATGGTCACCAGCATCCCCGCCTTGTCCTTGCACACGCCGCCCCGGTCGTGGAATGTCTCCGTACTCTTGTGCAGCGTGAAGCCCTCGCACGGGCCGCGGCTGGTGCCGAAGTAGCGCACCTCGTCCGCCACCCAGTGCAGGCAGGCCCGTATCTTCGCCTCTTCATCCGCCAGGCCCTCGGTCAACTCGCGGACCTTTGCCCGGATGGCGTCATCCGCCTCGAATTGCGTCTCGTTGACATCGAAAAACCACCGGGACTTGGTCTGCCAGTCCGGAACCGTGGCCATGACCAGCTTGGTCACCCAGTCGGAGGTGCCGGTCGAGTACGGCTCCCGTTTGATCGCCGGGACATCCTCGGCGTACCACGTATAGACGTGGTGCTCCTCGCCGAACCACAGACTGGACCGCAGCGATCCGTTGTACACCTCGTACTGCACCGGCTTGTCCTTGGGCATGTGGACCGAATAACGCTTGCTGATGATCGGGTACACTCCTTCAAACTCGGTCGATTCGTACCAGTGACCAGGCATTGGCGGCTGCAGTGTCTCCTCCGCCGAGCCTCCGCCGCCTCCCGCCTGGCCGGGCGGGTCGCCCAGGTAGGCGATGTTGTAGCCGATCTTGCTGATGCGAATCTCCAGGCAGTCGCCGATCTCCAGTCGCGGGATGGCCAGCATGTGATGAACGTTGCCCCAGTAGATGGCGTGTTGCCTGGCCGGCCGGGTCAGCACGTCGGTGACCGGCACGTCCTTGATGCTGCCGTCCTTGCGATGGATGCGGACCGCTTTCGGCGTGATGCGGTTCGTCGCCGGGTCGAACTCGATGACCTGCACGCTCTGCGAGCGGATGCCCGCGTCGGTCAGGACCTTGATGACCTGGCAACTCTCCGTCGTCGCCAGACCGCTGTCCTGCACGTACACGTCGGCCTCGTCGAGCACGTACACCAGGGCGGCGTTGTCATACTTCTTGGCGTCACCGGCCGACGAGATCATCTTCTTGATCTCCTCGTCCGTGGCCGGTTTCGGTGGGCCGGCCTCCGCCGACGGGCAAGGCCATGCGGCGGCGATGAACAGGATCAGGCATAGCTTGAAGGCGGTTGTTTTGTTCATGCGTCGTTCCTTGTGGTGCGTCCCATGCGGGCAACGGAGTGGTTGCCCCCTCAGCGATTCCTTAACGGATGCAGCCGGGGTCCCCTGCTCGCCGCGGGTCGGTGGACCCATCAGTCTAGCTGTTCTCTCGCCCGGAATCCAGGGCAACCGTTCCTTCGAGGCATCGCCGCAACTGAGGCTTCTCGCGTGGGCAGAACCGGGGGCTTCTCCCCGCGGCCGTGGCCCGTTTCCGCCGCCGCCGCTAGCATGTGAGGAAGCCGTCGCCGCAAATGCTCTGGCGACACGGCCGCTCTAAGCGGCTTCTGGAGAATGATACATGGCGGGCGCTCGTGGCCAGCGAACCAAGACCAACCCCACGGGAGCATTCGTTCGCTGCCCCGTCCTGAAGAAACACAGCCCATGGTGAGGATTTTTGACAAATGACGACACCAAGAAGGTACCGCGTTCCGCAAGTGGCCGTCATCGGTTCCAGCGAGGCGGATGGAGAGATGCTCCGCGTCGCCGAGCAGGCGGGGCGGGTGATCGCCAAGCTGAGCGCGGCCTTGGTCACCGGCGGGCGCGGCGGCGTCATGGAGGCCGCGTCGAAGGGCTGCGCCGAGGCCGGCGGGACGGTCATCGCCGTGACGCCGCACAAGTTCATGGAGGAGGTCAACGCCTATTCGCACTTCCACATCCCGACCGGCATGGGCTGGGCGCGAAACGCCATCACCGGCATCGCCGGCGACGTGGTCCTGGTCATCGGCGGGGCGGCGGGCACGATGAGCGAGATCGCCTACGCCTGGATGTACGACCGCCCGATCATCGCCATGACCTGCTGCGAGGGCTGGTCCAAGAGAATCGCCGGCCAGGCGGTGGACCATCGCCGGAGCGATGCTGTAATAGGATGCCGGACGATTGAGGAGTTGGAGCCAGTGCTCAGGACTCAACTCGCGAAGATCGAGTCGGGGCAGTAGTCGTCACACACGCAGAGGGCTGGATGAAGATGGGCAGCTAGTCTGATGACGATGGAACGTGCAACAGATGACAGGGTTTCTCCTCCGCCGATGCCTCGTCTGCCGTCGCTGGCGGACCTCGACGCATGCGTGAACCGAAACTGGTTGGAGAGCGTCAGCATCGCCACCAACCTGCTCTTCTTCAAACGACCAACTCGCGTTCCGGGGGCGTACTGGCAGTGGTTCCAAGGCTGCACGCCGCGGGTAGTTCTGGGGTTCCGCGTCTGGGCAACACTCCTGACAGTCTGTTCGCTGTATATCATCGCTTACGCACTCTTGTTCCTGCTGGGCAGCCGCGCATTGAAGCCATACGATTGGGCTGCTCTTATCTGTTACGCTGTCTACTGGCTGCCTCCCACGCTGCTCGCACGGCGGGCCAAACTAACCTTCGCCCGCTACATCCTCGAACACAACGGGATGATTTGTTTTGAGTGCGGCTACGACCTGAAGGACTTGCCCGACGAATACAGGTGCCCGGAATGTGGTACGCCGTATTCAAAAGCCGACCTCCATCGCCGCTGGCTTGAATGGATGGCTAAGCGGACGTTACGAGATGGTCCTTGTTTGCTTCGCGGGGCAGGAGTATCGAAACCGTAATGGCTGGCGGACTAATCAGCCGCGTAGCGGCGCAGGATATTAGCCCACGGCGCGAGCCGTGGGTTCCGGATCGCCCGCGAAATCCAAGCCCCGGTAGGGGCGACAGATTTCCGCGAGACGAGTCTCTTACGCCCTTCCAGGGCTGGACATCCGCGATGGACCTCCTACCCACGGCTCGCGCCGTGGGCTAGGTTCTGACGCCCCCGAGGGGCTGCCGAGGCGTTCCACGGGAGCCCGTGAAGAGACTTCGTGCCTGTGAACCACTATGGGCCTCTTTGACTGGTTATCTCGTCGCAAGCAGCGCCGCCGGACGGAGATCGCGGCGGCGCCGTTTCCTCGCGAGTGGGAGCGCATCCTCTCGGGGAACGTCGACGCCTACAACCGCCTCCCGGTGGATCAGCCGCCGCGATTGCAGAAGCTCGTCCAGGTCTTCGTCGCCGAGAAGATGTTCATCGGCAGTGGGGGGGTACTGATCGATGACGAGTTCAAGGTAACCGTCGCCGGCCAGGCATGCATCCTGCTCCTCGGCCTGCCGGAGTTGGACGTCTTTCCCCACGTGCGCGAGATCATCGTCTATCCGCACGACTTCGGCGAGATCGTCGACGCCGTCGCGCCGGACGGCCGGCGGTATCGCATCCCGGCGGAGTTGGCCGGCCAGGCGTGGCATCGAGGGCCGGTCCTGCTGGCCTGGGACAGCGTCGAGCATTCGGTCGTATCGCCTCGCGACGGATACAACGTGGTCTATCACGAGTTCGCCCACGCCCTCGACATGCAAACGGGCGGCCGTGCGGACGGCGTGCCGCCGCTGGCGACGAAGGAGCAGTTCGCCGCCTGGTCGCGCGTGTTCGATGCCGAGTACGCGGCCTTTCGCGAGGCGGATCGACGCGGCGAGCCGACGTTCATCGACCCCTATGGGGCCTCGAACCCGGCGGAGTTCTTCGCTGTGGTGACGGAGCATTTCTTCGAGCAGCCGCGGCGGATGCGGACCAAGCACCCGGAGCTATACGAGCAACTGCGGCTGTTCTACCGCCAGGACCCGGTGCGGTGGCAGCATCCCCGCACGGGGCATTGGGCGTGATTCACTGAAGCGTGGGCTTGACTCATCAGTCAGCCAGTCGCAGGACCTCGTTGACCAGCTTGCGGACGCCCTCGTACACCTCGGCGGGGCCCTTGGCCAACATGTAGGCGGGGGTGGTCACGATCTTGTGGGCCTCGTCGCAGACCATTTCCGTGACCTTGCAGTCGCAGTGCTGTACGCCCATCGTCGTCATCGCCTTGGCGACGCCGGGGTCCGTGCCGATGGTCATCTTGGGGTGCAGGTCCTTCTTGCCGATGATCCGCGCCAGCATGGCCGGGGCGATGCAGATCGCTCCGATGGGCTTCTTCGCCGCCAGCAGGTCTCCGACCAGCCGCTCAACGTCCGGGTTGACCTTGCAGGACGCCCCGTCGGCGGCGAACGTGCTGAGGTTCTTGGCCGCGCCCAGCCCGCCGGGGAAGATCAAGCCGTCGATGTCGCTCGCCTTGACCTCGCGGACCTCCTTGATCTCGCCACGGGCGATTCGGGCCGATTCGATGAGGACGTTTCGCTTCTCGCCGGCCGGGGCCTTGCGAGCGTGGTTGATGACCTCCGGCTGGACGATGTCGGGGGCGCAGCAAACGGCCTTCGCCCCGGCTTGGTCGAGAGCCAAGAGCGTGCAGACGGCCTCGTGTATCTCCGCTCCGTCAAAGACGCCGCAACCACTCAGACAAACGGCGATCTTCTTCATGGCGAAACCTCCGAATGAATGCTGCCCGCTCCCCTTCGGGTCGCGGTGGGGACGCCTTTCCGAAACGCCGAGGAGCCCCGGACTTCAGTCCGGGCGGTCGCTCAATCGCGACAGACGCCCACGCCATGCGAGCAGCCGCCCGGACTGAAGTCCGG
>CAYYBO010000122.1:7945-10814 GCA_964470125.1 uncultured Planctomycetaceae bacterium
GCTAGAAGTGTAGCTCCACCACGTCCTTGTCCGCCAGTACGTGCGTGTGATGCACCTGCTGGCCGTCGTGGACCTGCGTGCCCCAGACCCGGGCGGTCTTGAGGCCGTCGGCAAGTTCGCGATGGATCATGTAGGCCATATCCTGCACGGTCCCGCCCTTGGTGAGGATGAACGGCTCCTGCAAATCCGCGGGCTTGCCGGGCTTCTTGGCGTAGATGCGGATCACGTCCAGCAGGCCGAATAGCGATGCCATCATCGCCTCCAGGCCCTCGCCGGTGCTGGCGGAGACGGGCAGCATCACAAGGTCTCCGACGACCAGTTCCTGCAAGCCCTCAAAATTGCCGTCGGCCCCCGGCGTGTCGCTCTTGTTGGCGACCACCAGCATCCTTTTCGGCAACGCGGCGGACTCGTCCTCGTCGAATTCCAGGGTCGGCTGCGAAACCGGTTTGAGGCCGCGCTCGGCGAGTAAGCCGAGCGGCTGCTCGAATTGATCGAGCAAGTCGATCGCGGAGAGATCGACGACCAGGAGGATGGCATCCGCGGCGCGGTACGCCCCGAGCATTCCCGGCTGGGCGTGCCCTTCGATGATCGGAGGCATGTCCACAAGCTGAATAGGGGCGTCCTCAAACCGGGCCATGCCGGGAACGGCGCATTGTGTGGAAAAAGGGAAATCGGCGATCTCGACCTTAGCTTCGGTCAAGGCCCCGACAATGCTGCTCTTGCCGACGTTGGGAGCGCCCAAAAGCACTACTTGGCCGGCCCCCTGCTTGGGTACGGCGAAGAGGTCCCGGTGGCCGGCCCCGCCTTTGCCGCGGCCCTGCTGTAGTTCCTCCTTGGTGGCCTTGATCTTCTGCTTGATCTGGGCCTGGAGCTTCTCGCTACCCTTGTGTTTGGGGACAAGCCGAAACATTTCCTCCAAGGCCGCGAGTCTGTCGGCCGGAGTGGAGGCGGAGCGGTATCGCTCCTCCGCCTTCTTGTACATGGGCGACTGATTAACCGGCATTGAACCTTCCTTGTGAAACCGGACACAGATATATTAGCGGCACGTCGGCGGCGATGGGAGGCAAAACGCGAACCAGGGGCGGACGCCGGGGCCGTGCAAGATTCGAGAGTCATTGGCATGCAATCAGAAACTGCTTCCGTCTTTCTCACCGCCGACGCTCCCGCTGTCAGGCGGGCGAGCGGCGCCTTGCTGATCCTGGCGGCCGCTGCCTTGGCCGGCAACTGCCTGCTCAACTCGCCCTCGAGATTCTCCAAGGCCCACGAGCAGGACGACTCACTGCTACGCCCGGTCGTCTCTGCCTTGGCCTTGGGAGGAAGGCTCCCCACGGCTCGCGGAGTGGAGATTCGCGATTTGATCTTCTACCTCGGCTCCGCCGCGGTCACTTTGGTGGCCGGCCTGGCCCTGCTCACCGCCAGAGGCTCGCCAAAGATGTCGCTCGACGATCTCCTGGACTTCCGCTCGAGGGCCTCGAGCCCCATCTTCTGGTGGTTGGTTCTCCTCTTGGTCAGCGGTTTCAGTTCGCTCTTCTCACACGCGCCCGACGTCTGTAAGGGACAGACCATCATCCGGCTCCTGCATCTGGGCTGGTGGCTGCCGCTGGCCCTGCTCTTGACCCCCCGTCACGCCCGAAAGCTGACTGTCGCGCTGCTGATCATTCTTGCCGTCACCGCCCTCCTCGGTGTCTGGTATCAGATCGCCCGTCCTCAACCGCGCCTGCAATACCCTATGGGCAACGAGCTGTTCGTCGCCGCCTGTCTGTTGCCCGGCATCTTTCTGGCAATCGGGCTTGGCGGAGGCTGGGTGAGTGAACGACTCCGAGGAGTCCCGTCGGCGTCGCCAGCACCAGATAACACCCCCGGCTCCGGCAAGACGCAGTCCTGGACCATGTTGTTGGCCGTTCTGTCGGCCTTGTTGATCCTGACGGCCGTCATCTTCACGCGCTCCCGCTCGGGGGCGATCGGCCTCGCGGCCGGTTTGTTCGTTGTCTTGCTCTTTGTCGGAGGCAGGAAATCGCGGCCGTGGATATTGCTGGCCGGTGTGGTCCTGGCGATAGGGGGGGCATTGTACGTGCAGCATCTTCGGCAGGTCGGTGTCGCGGGTGACCGCGCTCACTCGATCCGCGCGAGATTGGATCACGAGTGGCCGTACGCCCTGGCCCTGTTCTACGGCAAACCCGTCGCCGGTCGTGGAGACGGGGCTTACGCGATGCTCGCCGGACAACTCGCCCGGGACGAACAACTGGATGATCCGGCCATTCTGAGCTTCGACGAGTGGAACTGGCCGGGCCATGCCCACAACGAGTTCCTGGAGCTGCTCTGCGATCTTGGCCTGACCGGCATGCTCGCCTTCCTCTTGGCGATCGTGATTACCGTTTTGCGGGGGCTAAGACTTTGTGATCGGCTGCGGGATGATCCGGCCCGCGGGCGTCATCGCTGGCTGGTCGTCGGTCTGACCGGCGCCTTTGTGGCCGTGGTTTTCGAGGAGTGCTCGAATGTCGCCCTGCGGATGCCCGGTTTGCCGCCGATCTTTCTCACCATCTGGGCGGTGCTGTATGCCTTCGTGCGAGACGAGCGGAAACGGCCCGTGCATCGCCTGCAGGAAGCGCAGACGCTGGGCCTTGCCGCCGTTCGACTGAGCGGCTTGGCGGTGGGCGTGGTCGGCGTGCTGATGGCCTTCTGGGCGGTGCAGAATTGGCGAGCGGCCAGGGCGTTTTACGAGTGCCAGCAGGCGATGAGCATGCGGTCGGACGAAGAAACCATCGCCAAGGCGGATTTCTCCGAGCGGTACACACTCAGCCCCTTCGAGCGGCTCATCCGCCAAGTACATTCCATCTGGGCCAGGGCGCTGCGGTTTGATGCAGTCCTC
>CAYYBO010000123.1:0-10775 GCA_964470125.1 uncultured Planctomycetaceae bacterium
CGCGGCCGAGGACTTTTATGCGGTCGCGGACCAGCGCAGCGTTCATTTCGCCCAGGCACTTCCCCAGGCTCCGCGACGGTCAGATCCTCGCTCTGATCGCCTTTGACTTTCGCCGGGCCGTCGACGAGGCCTTGTTTGCAGCAGCCCGGACCGGGCAAGCCGTGGGCCAGACCAACGACGGATCGTTCAACGCCCCCACCGAGATCATCACCATTCGCGAGTTGGAGCCGTACGAAGAGCGTTGGAGGAACTGGCGGGGAGGGCCGGAACCGGCCGCAACTTCACCGGGACCCCATGAAGAAAGTACCCAGGGTTCGTAAGAGGATAATCAGGTCCAACTCAAACGAAGTGTGTTTGATGTAGTAGAGGTCGAGTTGCAGCTTGCGCTGGGCGTCGGCGACGCTGGAGCCGTAGGGGTAGTTGATTTGCGCCCAGCCGGTCAAACCCGGTTTGGTCAGGTGCCTCTCATCATAGAAGGGGATCATGGCGGACAGCGGGCCGACGAATTCGGGACGCTCCGGGCGCGGTCCGACGACAGACATGTCCCCCCTGAGTATGTTCCAAAGCTGGGGCAGTTCGTCGAGCCGGAGCCTGCGAAGGAAGCGACCGACGGCGGTGACCCGGGGATCGTTGGGCACCGCCCAGGTGGATCCGTTCTCCTCGGCATTCCCGACCATGGTCCTGAACTTGTATAGCGTGAACGGTCTACCGCTTTGACCGACTCGCGTCTGCGAATAGAACACCGACCCCCGGCCCTCCAGGCGAATAAGCGCCGCCGTGAGTAACATGAGAGGGGCGCTGACCATCAGAGCCAAACCGGCGACGAGGAGATCGAACGCCCGTTTAATGGCCGCGTGTTCATGCCTTTGGCCCTTGAGGTCGGCGACCAGGAACCAACTCGGGGAGATGTGCAGGACAGGCACTTCGCCGTAGGCTGTTTCATAGAAGGTGATCTCATCGGTAACGCGGCAGCCAAGCCGAAGGCAGGTCAAGGCGGCCCGCTGATACCGCGTCTCCTTGAGGGCCGTTTCGGCAACGACGACCTCAGCCACCTGGTGCTCCCTGCACAAGTCTTTAACATCATCGATCTCGCCGACGACGGGGATGTCGCTGACGCCGTCGTCACTGACGGTGAACGGCTCCGGAGCCACGATGCCGACCAGCTTGTAGCCGGGAACCGAGCCCCGGCGGACCGAGCGGATGATCGATCCCGTCAGAGGTCCCTGCCCGATGACGAGCAAGCCCCGGAGTACATCTCGCACGGCGCGGTGGGCCAGCAGGCGGACCATCGAGGCGGTGATCAAAAAGAAGATTATTCCCGAAGCGGCGGCCCTGCGGCTGAGGCTGGAGTACATGAAAAGGTGCATTACCAGCCAGGTTGCCAGCATGGCGAAGCAGACCGTCAAGAGGCATCTGGCGAGGATGCGCGACCTGGACCACAGGGTGGACGGCTCGTAGAAGCCGAACATGGCCCCGGCGAGGAGAACGCAGGAACCGAGGATGACGCCGGCCAGCCAGAGGTTGTAATCAACGAGCGGATTGGCGGCGTTGCCCCAGGAGACAAACAGGCAGTTGCCCAGAAAGACGCCGGTGCACAGGAGACCGATGTCCAGGGCCATCCATGCGGCCCGCGGAAGGTGGAGCAGGCAACGGCCGACGAGTGACCGCCAAGCCACGGGCGGGCGGGCCTCCACGGAAAGAGGAGGCTTATGCATCGTCGGCAGAGACGGTGCTATCGCCGTGGTAAGGTCGATTGACAACAGGGTGTTGGTCGTCACCGCAGGCAGTACCTCGCCCGATCGAGTCGTCCCGCTCACGCGGCGACGCCGTCAAACGCCGCGCGAATACGCGGCGGCTCGAACAACGCGTGCGTCTCCGCCGCACCGGTTTGTCTATTGGTATCGGACGAAGCCACAACCGACCTGAGAACAGACTGGCAAACAGGACGCGGGTTATAGGTCTTGCCCGACGCCGTCGTGAGACACCGGCAGAGTCTGCGCCCGGATCGGTTCGCCGGAGCACGTCGCAGCACACCAGACACGACGACAGCCGCAGGAGGTGCCCGGCATTTCACGCCGCCGGCGTCGTTGCAGACGCAAGTGAGCCCCGCGAACCTCCGATAAATCCACCAGCCCGAGAACCTTGGGCAGAAGGACCGGCTTGCCTCGACGGCTGACGGTCTTTCGTGGTTGGCAAGCTTTTGCACGAGCACTCACATGACAAGCTGTTCCACGATTCAACCGCTGGTTTTTGTCACACTCCTCACGACAGCGTGCTGTCTGTCAGGCTGCTCAGGCAGGGAGTCCCGCTGCCAGGCCGAGCCGCGCGAGCTGAGACATCCTCCCATCTGTAGTTCGGAGGAGGAGGAGGTCGAAGTCACATCCTCCGACCTGGGCGTGTCGGAGTCGGCGCTGGCTCACAGCGGCGCCGCCACCCTGGATGCCGAGGCGTCGTCGGGCCGCTTTCCAACGGGGCTGGCTGTCGTTCGGGTGGAGGCGGTAACCAAAGACCAAGCGGCGAACCGCTACCTTCGGGTTGTGCCAGTGGCGGAGTATCGCGACGCCTACTGGAAATCAGAAATGGCGGATCTTCCCGAGCTTCGCGAAGTGGCGATGCCGCGGACATTCGGGCTTGATCCGCGCGGGGCGGACTGGCGAAGCCTTCTGCAAACGGCCGCTGCCCAAGATTGCGACCTGTGCCTGATCTACTCCAAGGTACACGACACGGAAGCGGACGCCGAGTTCGTCGGCGTTCTCTGGAGTTCGTCGACGGAGAAAGCACTGGTCACGTTTCGCGTGCCGGTACAACTGCCGCCCGAGATTCGGCGAAAGTACGAGAAGAAGAAACACTGGATCAAGCTGCGGTCCGACGCGGAGTTTCGGGCCGAGACCGAGCTCCGCCGACTGGTTCGGGATGTTCTCTGGGATCTCGTCGCCAAGGATGCGGACGCGGCGACGCAGCCCAATCCCTGGGAAACCGATGTTCCCTTGTTCCCGCGGGACCATCGCCGCCACATGCGCATCTATCTCAATGAAAGGCAGCCGCATTGATGACGGGAATTTCCCACGACCCCTGGCGCCCCGCCGATATCTCCGACGAGCGGCTGATCAACATCCTGCACCGCGCGGTGGTTGAGATTGCCTTCGTCACCTATGCCCTCATGTTGTTCTACGTCTCCTTCGTCCCCTTTGATTTCGCGAAGCCCACGCCCCATCCAACCCCGTTCCGCGAGATCTGCGGGCTGCCGATCGTGCCCTCCGGCCTCCCCGACATCCTGGCAAACATCGCCGTGTACGTACCGCTCGGAGCCCTGGTCTTCGCGGTGTGGCGCCGACGAGGGGTAGGCCGCATCTTGTCGGTCATTGCGTCGCTCATCTTCGCCCTGGTTATCAGCTTTCTCGTGGAACAGGGTCAGCGCTGGATCGGCTCACGAGTGGCGTCATGGATTGACGTCACAGCGAACGCCACGGGCTGCCTGATCGGCGCCGTCCTCATCGCCGTTTGCGAGGGACAGGTGCAGCGAATGGTGGAACGGGCCCGTTGGGCGGCGGCCCGCAACTGGTGGCTGACGCTCTGCAAGCTGGCGGTCTGCGTTGTACTGGTGACGCAGCTTCGCCCCTATGATTTGGTTGTTGACGCCATTCACACCGCCGCCGACCTCCGCCGAGCGAATTTCAGCCCATTGAACCGATGGAATCAGTTGCCCGCCGACGTGGCCCTGCAGACCAAGCAAGGCAGGGTGGCCGGCAGGCACGAGCTGGCCCGGAGGCAATGGGAGTACGGCATCGATCGTGGCATCGACGTAGCGACTTACGCCGCCGTGGCCGCCCTGGCGGTGATCGGGTTGCGCCCCCAGTTTGTCAGCAGCGTGGCTCTCCACCTATGGAGCGGTTTCATCAGCGCCTCGTTGGCCATGATGGTGATGCTCATCCGAATCTTCCTCATCTCGCACGGGCTCGACACCTCCCATCTCTTCTGCGGGTTGGCCGGTTGGGTGATCGGCTGCGTCGTCGGCCAAGTGATCCTGCGCCATCTTGCGCGGGCTCATCTGGCGACCGCCGATTTGCCCGAGGATACCGGCACGCCTGCGCGGCGATCTCGCCCCGCCGGCACTATGCCGGCGTGGCAGAAAGGGGCGATCGTTTTCACCCTGGCGGCGGTGGCGGCCCTCGAGCTGGCTCCTTTTGATTTCACTGTCCGCACGGACGGAAAGTGGCTAACGCCGGTCAGTGGTGTGTGCTGGCTTCCCTTCGAGGCCCACTTTCACAGCCGTCCTAACGACGCATTCTTCGACCTCAGTGGTGATTTTCTACGATACACCTCCGTCGGACTGTGTCTGGCCTTCATACTTGGCGGGCAGGCAAAGCGGCGATGGAGGCGGCAACTTGGGAAGGGCGTACTCCTGACCGGAGCGGTTTGCCTGTTCCTGGAAGGAATACACATCTACATGCCGAGTCGCCAGGCGGATATGACCACACTGGTCCTCGCCTTGGCAGGCGGCTTCGTCGGAGCGGTGAGCGTCCGCTGGGCAGGCGACTACCGCAACTCACTACCTCTCATAATCGCTGACGATCTCTTGACCCGTCAGCTTGTTGAAGGAAGAACCTACCAGACGCCGCCGATCATCACGCCTCGACAATCGTCGGCGAAACCACGCTAGACAACCGAACCGGCCCTCAGCCGTGCCGCATTGCCAGACCTCCTGGACGCGAGCGCCAGAGCGGATGAGCCCGGACCTCGTCGCCCGCGCACTCTCAGCGACGGAGAAAAACACCAAGTCGCCCGACGCCCCTGCTCCAAGCTCTGTCGCGAGGATCGCCCCGGATGACATTGGCCTCAACCACCCGTGAACATCTCGTCCTCGATCAATGTGGCGTAACGAGCGGCCAACCAGTCGGCGATGTGCGGCCGATTCCACGTCAGCGACAGATTGAGGCGATCCCGCCATCTGCTGAAGACCGGATTCCAGCCTGGTGGCGTGCCCAGGGGGCCGCCTCCGAAGAAGTTGATGACCGTCGCGCCGCAGAAGCTCCGCAACGGCAGCTTGATCTCTCCGTAGTAGGAGAAACCGGAACTTAGACGTTCGAAGCCCAACGGGAGTTTGAAGATGAGATCGTAAAAGGAGGCCCGCAAAAACGAGGCGGCCCAGACCATCGCCCACTGCGCTGAATCCCCCTGATCGCGGCGATAGTCATCGAGTTGTCGCTGGACGGCCTCGGCCAGGGCTCCATGATCGTGGACCTGCTCACGCCGCACACAAATAGTCGGAGAAACAAGATAGTTCCCCGGAACCGGCCGGCTGTCAAGATTGCAGCCGGAGGCCGGCCGCATGGGAAACGTGATCAGGTATCCGCCTGATTCCACGCCCTGCTCGACATACAGGCGGTGGAGTGCCCGGATGACGCAAGCCGCCAGGTGGCGGGCGTACAAGGCCGGTCCTGGCAACGTCGCTTGCCTGGCTGCCGCGTGCAAAACTTTCAGGTCCGATGTTGCCCAGTGACGATGGATCAGCCCCAGCGAATCAACCGCCGCACTCGGATTCGAGGCCAGTGATGAAGTCCGCAGCCCCTTCTGCGCGGCCTGGAGAGCGAAGCCGCGGCGGAGCAGCCGGTACCGCTCCAGGAACGAACGTCCTGCCAGGACGTCCACTGTGGCTTCGTCCGGCAGCAGAGTGGGGCAAGCCTCATGGCGGTGATTCCTGGCGGCTTCATGCGGTGCGCAAGTCGGCGGGCTTGTGGATTGAACCGCCCCCTCACAGAGTCGATCGATTTCGCGGAGAAACCATTGGGCACCCTCGGCATCCATCAAGAAGTGCGGCCACAACAGGCGGAAGCGTGTCCGGCCGCCCGGGAGGATGTATTGCTCCAGGCGGAGGCGGGCCCCAGCTCGGAGTTCCCATCGCGGCACATAGCGCCGGCTGCAAAGTCGCTCCAAACGGCTCTCCCATCGAACGGGACCGGCGTCGGGAGGCCCCTGTTGCTCTCCTGGACGAAGATCATCGCAAACGAAGGCCTGCTCGGCCGCCTGGTGGACGAGAGCGTCCGAGAAAGAAGGCACTTGCCAATAGGGGCGGCCGGAAAGCCTCGAGACCCGCAGCGGGGCGATCATGACAGGGTGAGCGGCCATCGCAGCCGCCAGCGAATCGCGGACTCGGTCGGGGCTGACATGCCCTTCCGTTTCCACGATCATATAGGCGAGACTGCCGGCGCCGGTTTTCCGCTGAAGCATGCGGTGGTGCGCATAGTACAGGTAGTCGCACGGATTCAACGGAATACGCCTTGATCGGATCATCAGGAAACCGACAATCCTCCTTCTCGGGATTGGCCCTCGGGCGGCAGCACCTGCTCAGCGGGAGAGCTTATCAGGGCTGTTGGGCGGTGAAAACGGCATTCGAGGAGGCCCTGGGGGGCAGGCGGGGGGTCGGCCCGTCAGCAAGCTTGACAGCCTCCCCGCCGGTCGCTATGAGGATAGCCCACTGACCGACTCGTCGGGTTGTGGAATGTAAGGTGTAGTGGTTGTGCTACCGTGAGGAATGGATGATATGATTCAAAACCTGCTCATGCTGGCCCAGGAAGAGACTAGTGAGCCCAGCGCGATTTTCAACCTGCGAAACCTCATCTTGGTCGTGGTTATCGTTGGGCTTCTAGTCGGCCTCAAGATTTACAAGAACAAGACAATGGGTTAGGCGACGAGTTCCGTCCGCGTGGGTGCGGCGGAAACCGTTGTGGCGGCCCCCTTGGGGGCCAATGGCTTCGGCGCGGCGGCGAGTGTCGTCGTGCGCTGCGCGCATTGCGGCTTGCGGGCATTTGGAGTTGCGCCGAATCACGAGGCCCCGGCGTGGGGGGATGGTTTGGCGCCATCGTGCGAATTGCAGGTCGCTGCGATACGCTATCACCATTCGTTGGCGGCGGCTCGGGGAAATGGTTCCAGCGGGCAGCCCTCGCATTGCGGCCGCGGGCGGCAATGACGCTTGCCCACGGCCACCAACAGCGCGTGATACTCCTTGAATAACTGAAGGTCTTGCGGCAGGTGGTCCTCGAACAGGGCCTTGAGTTCCGCATAGTCGGCTTCCTCCGCGCCGATTAGACCGTGTCGGCCGATGATGCGAGCGGTGTATGTGTCAACGACGAAAGTCGGCACGTCGAGGGCATAGAGCAGAATGGAATCCGCCGTTTCCGGCCCGATGCCATTGATGCCGAGGAGCTCCTCACGGAGCGAGGCCGCGGGGATCATGGAGTCGCGCAGCCTTTCCAAATCGCTGCCGTGCTCCTCGCAGAGCCAATTGACGAAGTTCTTCAACCTCTTGGCTTTGACTTGGTAGTAGCCCGCCGGACGGATCAGATCCGCCAGTTTATCCACCGGGAGGTCGCGAAGCGCCGGCCAACTCAACATCCCGGCGGCGCGAAGCCGGGCGATGGCCTTCTCCACGTTCTGCCAGTTCGTGTTCTGGACCAGAATCGCTCCAATGGCTACTTCCGTGGGCGTCTCCCCCGGCCACCAGCCTTGCGGACCATAGGCCCGGAAGAGCACATCATGGATTCTGCGAAGCAGCGCGGAGGTGTCCTGCGACATGTTCAGACCACCAGGAGTGCTCGCCTATAAGCCGCCCCTCGCAGATCTTCTCATTGCGGCTTGGCGCACGACGTGGTAATCATACGCCCTTATGGCCGGTCGGGCGATCAACCGCAAACCCCCCAAGACCCAAACCACACGCCCCCGCAAGAAGCGCGCCGCCTTGTCGGACAGCTACTGGGACATCACCCACCGACCTCTGCAATGCCTGGTCTTCCTGCTCCCGCTGATCCTGGCCTATGAAATCGGCATGGCCATGATACACGGCCAGTTACCGGTGGACGACCAGCCTGGTCTGGCGGCCAGGCAACTTCTGCAATGGCTGTTCAGCCTCTTCGGAGTCAAAAGCCTCTATCTGCCCGGCGTCGCCGTGATTTTCGTGCTTCTGGGGTGGCAGATCGTCTCAGGCAATCCGTGGAAGGTGTCGTGGCCCTGTTTGCTCGGCATGGCCGCCGAAAGCGTTATGCTGTCGATCCCGGTCGTACTGCTCAATGAGCTAATCCGCCGGTCCAGTGCCCTGATGGGCGTCACCAAGCTCGCCGGCGCCGCCTTCGACAACCTGCTGCTGAGCATCGGTGCGGGCATCTACGAGGAACTGGTCTTTCGCCTCGTGGTTATCGAAATCCTCAGCTTGATCCTCATCGACATCGGCAGGCTGCGGCAGGTCTCCGGCGTGGCTCTAACGGTCATTCTTTCCTCCCTGATGTTCGCGGCCCACCATTACCCGCCGATTGGCGCCGATATCTGGTCCACCAGCGAATTCGCGTTTCGCGCGGCGGCAGGGGCATACTTGGCGGCCGTCTACGTCGTCCGCGGCTTTGGCTTGGCCGTCGGCTGCCATGTCGTCTACGACATCATCGCCTTCGCCATGCCATGAGTCCGCCGGCAACGCGCGACCTTCCGAGGCTGCCGCCTGCCCAGCGGCAACTCGTCCGTGGCCCTGCCGCACCCCTGGCAGGGGGGTTGCGGGGCAACCCGGCGGCGCAGCAGCGGGCTATCGGCCGGATGAGCAACGTTTACGCGTCTACAACCCAGTTTACGGACTTGGGCAGCACTTGATTCGGAAATGAGACACTCAAGGGGGGCTCGAGGCCCGGCCGCAGAGATAGCTGGCGCCCGCGACCACTCCAGCGGTACCCTCAGCGGAGCAGCCGGGAAGCCGCATCCTGATCCCTGCGGCGGCGGAAAAGCGGAGGCACCGGCGCGGAGGCCTTATGGCCCCCGCGCCAGCGGGAACATTGCCGTAATCGACCGAAGCCTCCGACTCGGAGCCGACTGCATGGATCAAGGCCACGGCGGGTTCGGAATCGGTACGTTGGCGTTCTGGGCGATGGTGATGAAATCACGCAGATCCGGCACCAGCGTCGTCCAGAAGGTGGTGGTGTAGTTCTTCACCGCCGTGAGCGTGCCCGAGACAAGGTTGTCGCGAAAGTCGGTCATCGTGCAGGAGGCGCTGAAGACCGTGCCCGCCGCCAACATGCAAACGGTCATAGCCACAATCTTCAACCTCAGTAAAGTCCGCGCCCTGATCATCATCGAGTCTCCTTGTATGGCCAAAACCAAAAAGCCGTTCAAGTAACTAGAGGTTCAATTTCACACGAAGACTGCCCACCAGCGCATCGCGAGCGTTCTTCATGCCGCCAGGCTCGGTAATAAACTGGATGTCGGGAGTCAGAACCAGCCACGGAGTGATCTCAATGGAGTAGTAGAGCTCGTACACCGTCTCACGGTCCGCGAGATGGTTGATCTGGTGCCGAAACTGACTGGACAGGATGCTCTGGCCCACGCCGAAGGCCACCACATCCTTATCTCGCGTGGGGATCAGGCCCTGGTACTGGGCGCCGATCGACCAGTAATGGCTGACTCGATTCACGTCGCGGTGGGCGAAGCCGTAGCGGAAGAAGGCCCCCAGGCCCTGCTTGTCCTTCGGGTCGTTGTTCTCTTTCCAGAGTAGCTGATCCATGCTGGTGTAGAAGCCGACATCCTCGTTGCGCTGCCGCATCTGCCGCACGCCGCCAAGCGTGTCGCGATAGACCGTGACCGGTCGTGCATCGTAGTGGACGCCAAAGCGATAGTTGCCCGGGAGTTTGCCGTTGGCCCCCTGGAATTTGGGCATGAAACCTGTCTCCCAGATCCCGATGAAGCTGGGGTCGTCGTGAAAGGTCGTTTCGGCATCGAAGGCGTGCGTGGAATCGGTCTGGTCAGCGTTCAAGCCGGCCATCGAGAAGTAGGCCCAGTCGACCGGCTGGAACTTCATGTAGGCGCCCGGCGCCTTGCGGTGCGGCACCGTGGGGTTGACCAGCACGTTCTGATTCATGAACTGATCCCACGGATTCATGGCGTAGGCGTTTTGATCAAACAAATCGATGGGAGTGAGCAGCTTGCCGGCCCGGAACTCCAGCATGCCGTCGAAGAACTTCTGCCCGTACCACCACTTGTCCAGAAAGATCTCGTGGTCGCCGGAGGCCACCACCCAGGCGGTACTGCCCAGGGAGCCGACGTTCCGCTGCACGCTGTCGTTGTAGCTCGACTTGCCCCGGGCGAAAATGAACCCGCCGGGAATGATCTTCAACTTGTCTAGGTCCACGTAGAGATTCAGGCGGAGATCACCGCAAAAGTCGTCGGCGTTGTGGGTCTCGATGCCCCCCCGGAAGTTCTGCTGCCAAGTGCCGACATAAATCACTGAGAAGTCAATGCCGTTCTCGTCCATCCACGGGCGGATTCCGCCCCACTCACCCGTCATCCGCTTGCCGCTCAAGCTGAACATGTCGAACGACAGCGGTTTCTCCTCCGCCTTTTGCTCTGGCGCCGCGGCCGGCTGCGCCGGCGGCGTTGCCTCCTGATCGGCGGCAAGCGCGAGGGGCTGCGGCCGATACGCGCGGTCTGTCTCGCCCTCGCCCAGCGCGAATTGTGGTTGAGCGACAACCACGCCGCTGCACGCCAGCACCACAGCCACCGCGAATGTGCGAACGATCACCGTCTGGACCCGTTGAGCCGAGGTCATGATCCGGTTCCTTGAAGTGCCCTTCTTCTCGCCATTCCGTTCAGCCCACCAACGGCCCGCTCGCTCTCATGAACACGAGAGCCAAGACTAAGAGCGGACCATCACCCACGGGCGAAATACGACCCATAGATCGGTCGCTGTTTCACGTAGTGTCCTATATCGGCAAGTTCCGTCGGCCTTCTGGTGAGATGAGAGTGTG
>CAYYBO010000124.1:0-10763 GCA_964470125.1 uncultured Planctomycetaceae bacterium
CATCCGGCGGGAAAGAATCCCTCGAGAAGTGAACCCTTGATTGTGCTTATCAAGTCGATTGCCATTTGCCAACTCCTTCTTGTTCAACCGGTGGTATGAGCGGTTGCCGGATGACTGTTCGACGTAATCACCGCAAATTCCTCCGATGTATGGGAAATCCCGGAGACCTCTGGAGAAACGTTAGAAATGCCAATAATGGACTAGGCATACAGTTGTCGGATCCCCAGGTGCTAGGCCTTTTCACGGATGTGCTGTTCGGTCATGATCTCCGTCGGAGACGGGGAACACCGAGGCATTCTGACTGCCAACGTAGCTGCCGAGGAGGGCTGTCAAGAATGGATCATGCAGAGATGGTCGCGTTACGAACGGGTATGCTCGATAGACTGGATGAGATGAAACGAGTGGGTGAAGTACCCGGTGGACGGGAGGTTGTCATCCGGCTGACCGAGGAATCCGAGTGGGAAATTGAAGTCCGCGACGGGAATAAACACCGGAGGGCGTTCATGGATCCCGCCAACGTCGAAGACGGAAAATGGGCCGAGTGGTGGGGATCGTTCTGCCGTCCGCCATCTCGTAGGCATCCTGGGACATATGAGAACCGGAGGCGAGGGCGATGCTGACGGCGTAGCTGTAATCGGCGCCGCCGATGGAACCCTGGGAAGTCGCCGGAGGTGGATAGCGGAAATTCCAGGAACCGCCGCGCTGGGCGTTGAGAAAATCGGGACGATTGTCGGCGGGGCAGTAACCGCCCTCAATGCCGTAGATGTGGCGCTGCTTGAGCACGTCGATCCAAGTGCCCATGATGTTTCTCTGGTTGCCGTTGATAGCGCCGTCGTCCCACATGGGATAGAAGCCGTTGTGCTCATTCTGACAGATGGACATGGCCAGGCCAATGTGTTCAAGGGTGGCGCCGCACTTCACCGTCCGCCCCTCTTCCCTGGCGCCGCCGAGCGCCGGGACCAGCACGGACACCAATAGGGCGATGATCGAAATTACCACCAGCAGCTCAATCAAAGTGAAAGCGAACGGGCGCAGAAGGTGTGTTCGCAATGTTGCTCGCGTTTCCTTCTCTGTGTTGGAGGCCATGTGTGCAACCTCCCAGGCCGGACGGTTTCCTGGGGGCATTTGAGTCCGGCCGCAGCGGTCTGTCGAGCGCTGGCGGTAGACGCAGGCAGTCCCGCACGCACCCCTTTCTCGTGCTGTAGCCGCTAACGGCCGGTTGGCTGCCCGGGCACGACCGCTCCCACGTGGCGATCACTTCCACATTTGGGGCACTTTGGCATGGGCTCCGGGCGAGGCGGGTCGCCGGTCAAACCTGGCACGAAGGCATAGTCGCAGCGATCGCATCGTTTGAGCTCCCAAGCCGATTGCCTTCCACAGTCCGCGCAGGTCCGGGCCGTAACCGGGAAGGTCAGTTTAAGCTCGGCGTTGAAGCGCCGGCCGCACTCAGTACACTGAAGAACGGCGTTCCATGAGTGTTTTCCCGCGCTATGCACCGGCCCGTCACCGCGCGACCAGAGCCAGGCTGTGGCGCCGAGCATGGTCAGAGCGGCAAAGAGCAAGACCAGCGATCGCCTTCGAGAGCCATCCACAGTCGTCGCCCCTGTGCATCGGCGGACGTATTGCTCGCCGGAGCCGGCGGTAGGCATTACCCCCGTTCATTCTACATGCTAGCAACGGCTGCGAAGAGGGGAAAGCGGGAGACCGGTGATTGCCTGGCGGATGCCGCAAGCCTCTGAGCTATGCCGCGCGCCTTTGCCTTCGCCCCGGCCCATCAGGCATGCATCTCGCCCGTGCGGAGGTGGAGCGGCAGGAGATGCCACCCAATCGCCTGCTGGAGCTGCCGGTGCCAAGACGTTAATCTGGAGGCGGCGTTCGATGGGTGGTAATCGGGGCGGCCTGTTTCAGCCTTGCAGCCGAGTTTGGTCGCACCGAGAGACTGGCGTGGGACGCTCGAACACACTGGGAATTGCCATGCTTCACACTTTGCTGCTACTGGGCGTCTTCGCCTGGCACCTCGAGCCACCGACGGTGATCGTTGAAAAGGATGACGTGATCATCTCTCAATCGTGCCGAGTAGCCATTCCGAAGGGCGTTGTCATCGAGGACAAGAATGACAACGGCGTGATTTTAGTCGGGGCCCCCAACATCGTCGTCGAGTTCAACCAGGGCTCGGTTCTTCGGGGGGCCGGCGAAGGCAGGCGGCCGAACGAGTACCAAGGCTACGGCATTCGACTGAACAGCCACGCCGGCGTCACCATACGCGGCGCTCAGATCAGCGGATATCGTTGTGCCCTTTACGCCAGCCGTGCCGACAGGCTTATCGTGGAAGACGTTGATGTCTCCGACTGCCGTCGCGACTACCTGCGCTCCACTCCGACCGCCGAGGACTCGAGCGACTGGCTGGCTCCGCATTACAACGACAAGAATGAATGGCTCAACACCTATGGTTGCGGCATCCATGTCGAGGATTCAGAGAAGATCATCGTACGCCGGTGCCGGGCCAGACAGGGGCAGAACGGTTTGAGCGTCGTCCGGGTTAATGATTCCAGAATCTACGACAATGACTTCAGCTTCCTATCCGGTTGGGGCATCGCCTTGTGGCGATCCAACCGCAACGTCATCAGCCGAAATGCGGTCGACTTCTGCATACGCGGCTACAGCCACGGCGTCTACAACCGAGGCCAGGACTCGGCTGGCTTTCTGGTCTTCGAACAATGCTGTGACAACGTCTTTGCGGAGAATTCCGCCACCCACGGCGGCGACGGCTTCTTTGGGTTTGCGGGGCGCGAGGCCCTGGGCGAAGCGGCACCGCCGTCCGAGGCCTTCAGCTATGAGGGCCGTGGAAGCAACAACAATCTGCTCGTTAATAACGATTTTTCCTACGCCGCGGCCCATGGCGTCGAGATGACATTCTCCTTCGGAAACCGGTTGATCGGCAATCGGCTGGCCGGCAACGCCATTTGCGGAGTCTGGGGCGGCTATTCGCAAGACACGTTAATCACCGAAAACACCTTCGAGGATAACGGCGAGGCCGGTTACGGCGCCGAACGCGGCGGCGTCAACATCGAACACGGTCGAAAAAACCGCATCTTGAACAACACATTTCGGAGGAACCAGTGCGGCGTGCATCTCTGGTGGGACGCGGACGAGGAGATAGCCAAGCGACCGTGGGCAAAGGCCAACGGCACCGAATCGGCCGACAATCTGATTGCAGGAAACACGTTCTGGCAGGATCAATTGGCCATGCAGTTTCGCGGCCCGAACAGCGTAACGCTCGGCGCGAACAAGCTAAGCGAAGTCGCCCGGGAAATGGAGCTCGACGGCGACTGCAAAGTAAACCACGACCCCACGATGCGCGTGGAGCGCTTCGCCCTAGAGAATCATCCGGTGTTTGGCGACAAACGCCCGGTCGGGGCAAGAGGAGAGCTGCGCGGGCGGGAAAAGATAGTGATGACCGAGTGGGGGCCTTGGGATCATTCATCGCCGCTCCTGCGCCTGGCGGAGAAAAGGGGAGGCACCCATACCTATGAGTTGTACAAGCCGCCGCCGGCACCAAGAATCACGTTGCGGGGCGAAGGCGTTCAGGGCCGGGTGATTCAGGCTCAATCGCGAGGTCAATTGATGCGATACGCGGTGAGCACAGACAGACAGGGCGTCTTTCCCTATGAATTGACCGTCTCCGCCGATGAGTTCGGCGAGGCGGTCAAAGGGACGCTGACGCCCGCTGCCTGGGACGTGACCTTCTTCAAATGGAGCAAGGAAGACGCCGACCCTCGCAAGAACCTGGCCGTGTGGCGAGCCCTGGCCGAGGGGGAAGGCGCCGTCGTGGTGCGCACGGAGGAGCTCATATTCAAGTACGGCTCCGGCGGGCCGGCGAACTTGAAGCTGTCCGACGACCTGAACAAGTCAGGCATCGGGCCTGACTACTTCGGGATGATCGCCAGGACCTCGCTGCGGCTGCCCAAAGGCAAGTGGCGATTCTCCGCCCTGAGCGACGACGGCATTCGCGTCATCGTGGATGGCAAGACGGTCATTGAGAACTGGCGGTGGCATCCGCCTGAACACGATGAGAGCGTTGTCGATTGTGAGGAAGACAAAACGATCGAGATCGTCGTCGAGCACTTCGAGATCGACGGCTACGCGGTCATGGAGTTTGACATTGCCCCGCTGTAGAGGGTTGCCGCGGCCACGGCGCAGGTCGCGCGGCCGGCGGGCCGCGGTGGGGGCATGCCTGCTAGAGCACGGTGAAATAGGCCGAGACTGCGTAGTCGAACAGTTCCGGCGTAAGCTTGAGCGGTTGACCGAGGTACAGACAGCGGTTGCGGACCTGAAGAGTGAGGTCGCGGGGCTGACAACAACGGAAGGGCCGGTCGTGCCTGCGGTAATGGGTCTCGATCAGGTGGTCGACTGCCGCTTGGCCTTCGGCGTTAATCTCGAAGCCCATTTGCGGCCCGACGAACTCAAAGAGCTTGCGGAACTCCGCTTCAGTCGGATCACACACGTTGATCTTGTAGGGAATTCGGCGAAGGAAGGCCTCGTCGCAGAGGTCGCGCGGCTCCAGGTTAGTTGAGAAGATGATGAGTTGGTCAAACGGGACGCGGACTTTCTTTCCGGTCGGCAGAGTCAGGAAGTCGTATCGTTTTTCCAGGGGGACGATCCAGCGGTTGAGCAGCTCGATGGGGGGCATCCGCTGTCGGCCAAAGTCATCGATCAGCAAGGTGCCGCAGTTGGACTTGAGCTGCAGCGGCGCTTCACAAGTCTTGCTGGTCGGGTTGAACTGAACTTCCAGGAGATTCATGGTCAATTCGCCGCCGGCGACGATGGTGGGACGCCGAATCTTCACCCAGCGTTCGTCGATTTGGTCCTTTTTGAAGATGGAATCCTGCTTGGCGGCGAGCTCCTCGTGGTTGGCAGCGTCAAAAAGTTTGACGATGAGGCCGTCGACGATCAGGCATTTCGGGATGTATACAGTGTCACCGAAGCAACGAGTTATTCGTTCGGCGATACTGGTCTTGCCGTTGCCGGGAGCACCGTAGAGGAACATGCCCCGGCCGGAGTTGATGGCCGGGCCGAGGACGTTGAACATCTCCTGGCTGATGAGCAAGTCGTTGAATGCCTTGCGGAGGTCAGCTTCGCGCGGCTGCATGACCGTGATGGTCTGAGCGGCGACGGACTCGATATAGGCATCCAGGGGAACAGGCGCGGGGCCGACGTACATCGACTCGGCCAGGAAGCGGGAGGCGCGGTCTCGGCCGGCATCGGTCAGCGTATAGGTAAAGTCGCCCATGTGGGCCGAGCCGACGTAAACGACTATTTGCTGTTGTTTGAGAATGGTCAGATGGTCGATGACCGGTTTGGTCGGCAGGCACAACTCCTTGGCGATCTCGCCCCCGGTCGCCGAGCCGACAATGGCGAGGTATTTCACGACGAGCGCTTCAACAACGCCGGGGTCGAGCCCGGCCTCGTGGAAGGTGGCGGGGACGCGGGGAGCGAACGCCGTGGTCGAACCGGATGAACCGGCGGCGTTTACGTCAGCGGATGCCGGGGCGGGTTTCGGCGGGGCGAGTACGGTCATGGCAGGTCTCCGTTGTTCGGGACGAAGCGGCAGTCTCGCCGGCGCAAGATTGGACGAGCTGCCCCCTCCTACATGGCGATAACATCGGCTCCCGTGATGGACAGCTTAATGCAATGCGGCGAAAGAAAGCTCCAGGTTGGCGGAGGAGCCGACCGGCGCGGGTGCCTGCAAACCTAGAGACGTAGGCCGGCGAAGCACCCTATAATCGCGGCCATGTCTACACTTGAGTATCGAACTGCGGGCGAATCGCACGGGAGAGGGATGGTGGTGTTAATCGAGGGCTTGCCCTCGGGCTTAAGGCTTCCCCAACGGAAGATCGACGAGGCCCTGCGCTTGCGACGGGGGGGGTATGGCCGGGGCGGCCGCATGGCCATCGAGCGAGATCGCGCTGTGGTTCTGTCGGGCCTGCGTCGACGGGTGACTATCGGCTCGCCGCTGGCGATCCAGATTGCGAACAAGGACTGGCGGATTGACCAAGCGCCCGAAGTGAATCGGCCGCGGCCGGGCCATGCGGACTTCGCCGGGGCAATGAAGTGGCTGACGACGGACTGTCGAGCTGTTCTTGAAAGGGCCAGCGCGAGGGAAACGGCGGCGCGGGTGGCGGCGGGGGCGGTGGCGGAGTTGCTGCTCGATGAATTCGGCATCGAGGTCGTCGGTTTCGTCGCTCAGATCGGCGACGTGGTGGCGTCCGTAAGAGAGGAGGCCTGTGCGGGAGAACTGCGGGCGCATCGGGCGGGCAACGACGTTTACTGCCCCGACGCCTCGGCGGCTAAGGCGATGATGGCGGCGATCCGCCAAGCCAAGCGGGCCAAGGATTCAATCGGGGGGATCGTCGAGGTTCGAGCGTTTGGCCTGCCGCCTGGGCTGGGTAGCTGCAGTCGATGGCAGGATCGGCTGGATTGCCGGCTCATGGGGGCGGTCGGTTCAATTCAGGCATTCAAGGGCGTGGAGATCGGTCTTGGTTTTGGCTGCGCCGAGCGGCCGGGCAGCGGCGTGCATGACGAGATTCACTTTGACGCCAAGCGGCGAGGCGAGCCTTGCCTGGGTTTCGTCCGCCGAACGAACAACGCGGGGGGAGTGGAAGGAGGCATGACGAACGGGATGCCGCTGGTGGTCCGTGGGGTGATGAAGCCGATCAGCACGCTGGGCCGCGGTCTGGCCAGCGTGAATCTAAGGACGCTTCAGCCGGAGCGGAGCGATTACGAGCGAAGCGACGTGTGTGCGGTGCCCGCGGCGAGCATTATAGCCGAATACGTGGTTGCGTTCGAACTGACCAGGGCCTTTCTGGAGAAATTCGGCAGCGACACGATGACGGAGGTGCGGGCCGCGTACGACTTCTACCTGAACGCAGCGCGGGGGCTGGTGGAAGGCGGCGACGGGGCCAAGTAGCGGCCGCGTGGAGAGCATCGCACCGGCGGGGTATGATCAGGTAGGCTGCCGTGCTGAAGAATTCCCCCCCGGGGCGAGCCGCGAGCCCGCCACTCAGCCAAAGGACTATCCCCATGTGTGGAAAGCACGCCCTCGATGAGAAGGTGTATGCGGTCGGCGAGCGCAGGCTGTCGATGCAGGACTTGCTGGACTACTTTGCCCAGCAGGGGAAGATGCGCGTGTCGGACCTGCACTTGAAGATCGGCGTCCCGCCGGTCTATCGCGTGGACGGATTGCTGCAGAGAATGAAGGGCCCGGCACTTGATGCGGCGACGACGGAAGGGCTGGCCTTCAGCCTCTTGAGCGACACCGAAGTGGATTGGCTGAAGCAGAATCACTCGGTGGACGGCTCGGTCAGTTCCGGGGACATGCAGCTTCGATTCAACTGCTTTTATGATAGGGAGGGAATCGCGGTGGCGGTGCGGGCGTTGTACGCCGACGTACCCGCGGTGGAGGACATCGGCTTCCCCAACGGCGTCTGGCGGGACATCGTGCAGAAACAGCAGGGGCTGGTTCTGGTCACCGGCATCACAGGGGCCGGCAAGTCCACGACCATCGCGTCGCTGATCAATCACATCGCCCAGACGCGGCCGTGTCGGATCATCACGCTGGAGGATCCCATCGAATACCGGCTTGAGAGCAAGGCGGCGATCATCTCACAACGGGAGCTCGGGCGGGACGTGCCGAGTTTTGAGAGGGGCTTACGCGACTGCCTCCGCGAAGACCCAGACGTGATTTTCGTCGGAGAGATGCGAGATCGGGAGTCGACCGCGTGGACGCTGACGGCTGCGGAGACGGGGCACCTGGTTTTTTCCACGCTGCACACGCGTGACGTTCGCGGAACGGTGACGAGGCTTCTGGACCTGTTCCCACCGGATCGGCAGGAGGAGATCGCCGCCCAGTTGTCGCTGGGGCTGAGCCACATCATCTCCCAGAAGCTCGTGCCGCGTTCGGACAATCAGGGCCGCGTGGTGGTCATGGAGGTGTTGAACAACATCTATGCACTGGGCAACCTGATCCGTATGGGCAAAACCGAGCAGATTTACTCGTTGCTGCAGACGCGTACCAAGGACGTCCCCAACGAGCGGATGACGACGATGGAGCGGTCGTTGGCCACGCTCGTTCGCCGAGGGACGATTGCGCCTCTGGAGGCGGAAAAGTGGGTCAACAACCCCAACGCCTTCCTGCAGGAAATGCAGCAGGCAACGATCGGATAGTAGTTCGCCTGACGCTGCGCCGAGCGGGAGCGACCAGACCTTACCAGTGTATGATGTTGAAGTACAACGCGCTGTACGCCAGACAACCGAGCGTGAAGGGGACGCCGCGCCGACTGGTGATGTACGGCGCGAGCACGACCAGCCACACGGGGATGAAGTCCAAGGAGTAGCGGTAAAAGCCGGCTTGCTGGGCGCCGGTCGTGTGATAGCCCATTACCGCAAACATCACCAGGAAGGATGCGAGCATCAGCGCCCGGGCTCGGTGATTCCGCCACCAGTGCGGAAAAGTGGGGATGAGGGCCAGCAGCATGGGACTGGTCAGCCAGATGCTGCCGCCTTCGATGTCATCGGTGACGGGGTACAACATCCCGCCACGGATGTCCAATGGGGGGAAGGCCACGTGCATGGCCTTGGCGTGTCGGAGGAAATGGGTCGGGCCGTAGAATTGCCTGTGGGCTTCCAACGCGATCTTGTCCAACCGCCCCTTGTACATCAACCCATAGCCGAAGTTGACAGGGTTGCCGAACTTGAGCGTGTTGAGCGTCATCGGGACCGCGGCGATGACGGCGAGACCGACCAGCGCCGCAATCAACTTCCCGGAGCTCCGACGTGCGGGGCGGATCGATCGGTTGAAGGCGTTGTCCCCCGGCAAAACGAAGTCCTCGCGGGGAGGACCCGCCGCCGTCAAGCGGTCGTCGCCGCGAGATGCCGCCAAGCCCAGCAATGGAATCGCGAAGAAGCATGTCGTCTGACGAGACCAGACGGCGAGGGCAAGCCCGATGAGGGAAGGCCAGATGCGTTGCCGGCCCAGGAGGTCGGCGCTGAGCATGAGCAATCCCGAGACTGCGAGGACGTGGTTGATCGCGTAGATATCGCAACCTCCGGCGCGGCTGAGCATGGGGCGGAGGCTTGTTCCCGCGATGAGATAGACTGTCAACACGGCGGCCCAGGGCGGAGGCTGACCGGCGGTTCGAAAAGCCCAATACCCGAGAAAGGGGACTGGCAGGGCGACCACCGCCACATAGAGTGGAGCATAGAAGTGTTCGGGCCCGCCACCGAGCCACTCAGTCAAGGTCGTGCCGATGACGGACACTATGACGAACGCCAAACCGACGACGTTGTATCGACGGCCGTCGTACTCGACGTCTTCGTAAACGGATGGCGAGAGCGCCAGCGTGCCTTTGCGCCACGAGACGGCTTCCGCGGCGGCGGTGCTGCCCTCGGTGGTGACAAACCATTTCGAGAGCGTGATCTTCGGTCCGACGATGAGGTACAGGGCCGTCAGCATCAGGGCGATGCAGCCCCATTCGTGCCAGGAGGGAGCTGGGCCCGCACGCTCTTTGGGATGTACGCTCGGCTGGGCCATGGCGGGATTATACCGCTCGGCGTGGTGTGAGTGGGGCTAACCGCATGACAGATGGATCGAGGGAAAAGCGAGTGGCCGGTGGCGTTTCACCCGACGGCAGGATTCCGGCTGACGGGGCGGGGAGCGTCGGGGCGTCGTCGTCGCCTCCGCTTGGGACTGAAGATCACGAAGGCCGCAATCACCAAGCCCCCCGCCATCATGTACAGGATCGGCCTGACGCCGGGGTCAAGGAAAAGGTCTATCAGCCCTTTGTTGTTGGCCCATTGCTCTCCGGAGAGCGCCCATCGAGGCCATTCGTCGGGCAAGCCGAGCCGGCTACGGGCGGGGAGCTGCTCCGCGGTCGGGAGTTGGGGGGCGACGAAGTCCGGAGGGAGGACGGGCACGATTTCCTCGCGGGGGTTTGAGTAATGCAGATCGAGCACGGCAAGGCGTTCGTTGATCACGTTGTCTTGGGCGAAGGCTTTGGCCATTTCGTCGCGATGCTGAAGCTCGGTTTCGAGGCGCGTCACGATGTCGGCGAGCCTTCTTTCTTCGGAGAGCAGACGGCAATGCTCCATGAGGATGGGCAGGAGGGTCGTTGGCACATAAAGGGCAAAGGCCAGCAACATCAGCAGTACGAACATCAATCGGTGCCCAAGGGTGCTGGAGCGCACCTCGATCTCGGGATCAGGGCAACCGTGCTGATGTGGGGCAGGCGTCAAGGTCTTGCACTCTGTCAGTGGCGGCGATGGACACCGGCCTTGAGTGGCGCACTGGAAAGAGCGAAGAAACTCCGGCGAACCGCGGGTCTCCGCTCATTGATGCCGGCCATCGGCCAGTCGGCATTCATTGTTCCCTTTTGCTCCACAGTGCGCCGCCGAATAACGCCGCTTCGCCGAGAACATCCTCGATTCGGAGGAGCTGATTGTACTTAGCCACTCGGTCGGTCCGGGACGCGCTGCCGGTTTTGATTTGACCCACGTTGGTCGCGACCACGAAGTCGGCGATGGTCGTGTCTTCGGTCTCGCCGCTGCGGTGGCTGACCACGGCCGTCCAACCTGCTCTGCGGGCCATGTCGATGGCGGCGAAAGTCTCGGTCAGCGTGCCGATTTGGTTCAATTTGATCAGGATGCTGTTGGCTGCGTTCTTCTCGATGCCTCTCCCAAGCAAGTCTGTATTGGTGACAAAAATATCG
>CAYYBO010000125.1:0-10756 GCA_964470125.1 uncultured Planctomycetaceae bacterium
CGTACTGAGATAAGACCTGTCGAACGGCGCAAGCGTTATTGCACTCTTGAACACCCTGGTATGCCAACGGGACCAAGAAGATGACGGCCGAGCAAGTCAGCAGGGCAATCAAGCTCGCGGCGGTGGAGTCAGGATTCGACCGCTGTGGAATCGCCCTGGCAGGCCCTATCGCCCACTGCGACTTCTTCACAAAGTGGCTGTCTCTCGGTTACGCCGGCAGCATGGCGTACTTGCATCGGCACAATAACTCGCGGCAAGACCTGCGCAACTGGCTGCCATGGGCCAGGTCCGTCGTCGTCGCGGCGATGAACTACCATCAGTCCGACCCTCCCCTTCGTCCGAACGCCGCTGCAGAATCCGCTGTGATATGTCGCGAACGTGGCCGCGTGGCCTCCTATGCCTGGGGCGAAGATTATCACCGGCTTGTCAGCAGGCGGCTGGCGACCCTGTTAGCGCGGATGCAGGCGATCCTCGCTCAGCCGTTCCAGGCCCGGCTATGCGTCGACACCTCGGCGATTATCGAGAGGGAGTTGGCCTCTGCGGCCGGCGTCGGCTGGATCGGAAAGAACACGATGGTTCTGCACGAGTCGTTGGGTTCTTTCTTCTTTTTGGGCGAGATCATTACTGATCTCGACATCCCGCCTGACCAGCCGGCGGCCGACCGCTGCGGAACTTGCACACGATGTCTCGATGCATGCCCGACCGGTGCATTCCCACAGCCGCATGTCATGGACGCCCGCCGCTGCATCTCTTACCTGACCATTGAGCACCGCGGAGAGATTCCGGAAGAACTGACTCGCCGCATGGGCAACCGGGTGTTTGGCTGCGACGCCTGTCAAACGGCGTGCCCGTTCAACCGTCGCGCTCCGGATACCAACGAGCCGGGCTTGAGGGGCTCGCCGGACTGCGCGAGGCCCGCGCTGGAGGAGATTCTTTCCTGGGATCAAGCGGCGTATCGAGCCCGCGTGAAGGGGAAGGCGTGGCGGCGCGCAACAATGGAGATGTGGCAGCGAAACGCGCGGCTTGCTCAGGCCAATGCGCTAACGAGCCATTTTTCCCCTTCCGCCGGAGTCGATCCGCCACCAGAATGACCGACCGTTCGATGTCGCTGCGGGCCTGGACGACGGGCGACCTTGCTGGGCATTCGAACTCGAAGCGCAAGGGACGGGATCCCTTGGAGAGGAGGCCGCGCCAGCCGGCTTGTCTTGTGCTCTTTGAGCGGACGCTTCCGGCTCGGATCATTGAGCGACCGCACGGCCCCTGAAGGTTGACGCACCACCGCAAGCAGGACGGAATCATGCTGAGGAGCCTGTTCCGAACAAAGCGATTGGACGACATCCTGGCCGCCGCTCAGACGCCGGAGCACGCGTTGAGGCGCTCGCTGGGCCCGGTGCACGTCACACTGCTGGGCATCGGGGCGATCATCGGTGCGGGCATCTTTCTGACGGTCGGCACGGCCGCGGCGGGAGACGCGGCGCGTCCTGGCGCCGGTCCCTCGCTCATGCTCTCCTTCGTGATCACCGCCGTCGTCTGCGCCTTCACGGCTCTGTGCTACGCCGAGTTCGCATCCACGGTCCCGATCTCCGGTTCGGCCTACACCTACTCCTACGCCTCCCTCGGAGAGCTCATCGCCTGGATCATCGGATGGGATCTGATCATTGAGTACGCCGTCGGCAACGTCGCCGTCGCCATCAGTTGGGCAGGTTACTTCCAGAAGCTGCTTGCCGGATTCGGAATCGACTTTCCCGCGTGGTTGGCGACGGACTATCGCACGGCCGCGAAGATACCAGGTCTGCTGGACCAGGCGCCGCGTTTATTCGACGTGCCCATTGTGTTCAACCTGTTGGCCTTCTTGATCGTCGCGGCGATCACGGTTGTTCTGGTCTGGGGCATCCGCGAGTCGGCCGGCTTCAACGCCATAATGGTTTGCATCAAAATCATCGTTCTCCTCTTTTTCGTGGCCGCTGCCCTGTATTACGTGACGCCGGGGACGATGACCGGCAACTGGCAGCCGTTCCAGCCCAACGGCTGGCCTGGCACCTTCACGGGAGCGGCAATCATCTTCTTCGCCTACATCGGTTTCGACGCTGTTTCCACCGTAGCCGAAGAGACGCGCAACCCCAGCCGCGATCTGCCCATCGGCATTATCGCCTCGCTGCTGATCTGCACGCTCATTTACGTCGTGGTCACAGCAGTGTTCACCGGCCTCATCTCCTACGACGAGTTGGCGCGGAGGCTGCCCAACGAGAAGGCCGAGCCGCTGACCATGGCTTTGGACCACGTGGCCCCGAACCAGCAGTGGGCCACAACCATCGTGGCCTTCGGCTCGGTGGTTGCGCACACGGCCGTGTTGCTGGTCTTCCAACTCGGTCAACCACGAATCTTCTTTTCTATGGCTCGCGACGGGCTCCTCCCTCCCGTTTTTGCCCGCGTCCATCCTCGCTTCCGAACGCCGCACGTGACGACGATCCTGACGGGCGTGGCGGTCGGCGGCGTGGCGGCGTTCGCCAACGTCGACGAAATGGTGGACTTGACCAATATCGGCACCCTCTTTGCCTTCGTGTTGGTTTGTGTGGGCGTCATCGTGCTTCGCTTCAAGGAGCCCGACCGGCCCCGACCGTTCCGCGTCCCGTTCGGCCCCTGGTTCCTGCCGACTTGCGGCGCGGCCTCCTGCCTGGGCCTAATGTATTGGCTGCCCGACACGGCTTGGTGGCGGTTTATCGGCTGGCTCTTCCTGGGGCTCTGCGCCTACACGGCCTACGGCTATAGCCATAGCATCCTGGGGCGAGCCACCGGCCGCCGGCCCCGACAGGGCCGGTGGTTGAACCTCGCCTCCCTTGGTTTTCTGGCGACCGCCATAGGCTTGTTCGCCATGCCCCACGACATCGGCCTCGGCGGCTTGTTCCGGCTGGTCGTCACGGAGGCATCGCCCGGTCGCGGCCGAGCGGTTGTCGGCCTGGTAATGATTATCGCCGGCCTGGTTCTTGGCCTTCTCGGCTGGCTTCGGGCGTCTGCTCGGCCGCCTAGAGCGATCGGCCGGTGATTCGCTCAAATGCCTCGATGTAGCGAGCGCTGGTCGCGGCAATGACGTCCACCGGTAGTTGCGGGGCCGGTTCCGTCTTGTCCCACTTGCCCTCGTCAAAAAGCCGCTGCAGATAATCTCGCACGAATTGCTTGTCGAAGCTCGGCTGATCCTGCCCTTCTCGATAGCCGTCAACAGGCCAAAACCGACTCGAGTCCGGCGTCAAGGCCTCGTCCACGAGAATCAAATCGCCTCCGGTGAAGCCGAATTCGAATTTCGTGTCCGCGATGATTATTCCGCGTTCCCGGGCGTAACCCGCGGCATGTTCATAGAGCTGCAGCGTCTTTGCGCGAAGTTGAACCATCACTTCCGAACCCACGAGGAGGCAAGCCCTGTCGAAGGAGACGTTCTCTTCGTGGCCCATTTCGACCTTGGTCGCCGGCGTGAATATTGGCTCGGGCAGCGCCGAACCTTGTTGAAGGCCTGCCGGCAGACGTATCCCGCAAACTGTGCCGCTGTCGGCGTATTCCTTCCAGCCGCTTCCGGCCAGGTAGCCTCGGGCCACGCACTCGATTGGCACGACCTCGGCTTTTCGGCAAAGCATCGCCCGTCCGCGGATTTGATCTGCCCAGGTTTCGAGCCCTGGCGGCGCCCGATCCTCGACCACCGAGACCAAGTGGTGCGAGCAGATCGCTGCCGTTCGCTCGAACCAGAACTCTGAAAGCATCGTCAACACCCGCCCCTTGTGCGGGATCGCGTCAGGGAGCACGCAGTCGAACGCACTGATCCTGTCGGTGGCCACAATGAGGAGGCAATCGCCCAAGTCGTACACGTCACGGACTTTGCCTCGTTTTACAGGCAAACCCGGTAGATCCGTTACCCGAACGATGTCCGTCGGCACGACCGTCCTCCGGTCAGTTGCAGATGGGACCGCGCGACGGCGGCCCTCCGGCAGTGCCGCGAGCCTAAGAGGCGGTATCCGAGGGCGTCAAGCAAACCGCCGGTGCCTGCCGCTCGCCGCCCGCCCGCTAAGTCACCTATCTGGTCAGACGTTGTCCGCAAACTGACCGCCGCTTTCCGGCTCAATATTCTCCAGGTTCCACGGGAAGAACCATTGATTCCCGGCGGGCCGCTTGCTAACTTGAGCAGCCGTTTTGACGCCCGGTCGCTGGTGGAGTGTGGCGCCCTTGGGATGCCCGCCACGCATGCGGGGCGGCGACCTCCGTGGGAGGTCGAGGTTCGGCGATAAGACTTGGGAGTGGTTGAAGACCAAGGAGGTACTATGGCTAAGATGATGAGCAAGTCCGCCCTGATTCGTCACTTGGCGGAGCAGAACAACCTAACGCGCGGACAGGTCGGCGGTTTCCTTGAATCACTCGCCGCTGTTGCCTACAAGAACGCCAAGAACGGATTCGTCCTGCCTGGCTTGGGCAAACTCGTACTGGTACACCGGAAGGCCCGCATGGGCAGAAACCCCGCCACCGGCGAGGCGATCAAGATTCCGGCCAAGAAAGTCGTCAAGTTCCGAATCGCCAAGGCATGCAAGGTGGCGATTCTGGGGGCGCCTTCGCCAAAGAAGTAACCGGATCTGCGTTCACGTTGGACCGCTATGTGCAGGTTAGCGGTCCTCTAGGCCTTCTGATTTGCGGGATCACCGCCGCGAAAGCGCGCGATGCGCTCGTCTTCGAGCCTGTACCTGCTGGCAGCCGCCGCTTCGAGTTGCCTGCTGCAGGGCGGAAACCGAAAGCCCTTCCCGGCGTCCGCGCGCTCGAATGCCGCCGGCGGCCTCTGGCCTCGCGTGGAATCCTTCTTGACGCCAAGGCTATTCGGAGCGATCTTCCTGCAACACTCGTTCCTCCGCGGTCTCAGGGCTCGGCGAGCGCCGCCGACTCCGTGGCTGCGGCAGCATCGGGGCTCCGGTCCCGGCGCCCTCGGGCAAAGTCGGGGACGGCTGTGTCGTTTGCCGTCGGCTTGGCCCTGGCCGGGCATCTGGTGTTGGCGTTCAAGCCATCCGGCGTAGCGGCAGTGGCGTAGTCGGCCGCCAACGTGGGCCCTGGCCGATTCGACAATCGCACGGCTTGGGCTAGAATGAGGCGTGGACCTGCAACAAGAGACTCACAGTCGCCCGACAGGGCAGATGGATTGAACATGGGCATGCCGCGGAAATCCAAGGTCGAGAAGGGCGCTGCGGGGGGAGCGATCCCTCCGGCAAAATCTGCCTCCACGTCCGGTTCTCGCAAGAAGCCGCCTGCTGCAGGCACGGCGAAACGCTCCAGGGCGACGGCGACCGGCAAGGTAAAGGGCAAACCTCAGGCCCGCAAGCCCGCCCAGGCGGCAACAGTTCTCAGCGGCCCCAAAGGTGCCAGGGCGGGCGCGGCGGCGAAGGCCAAGCCGGCTGCGCCCAAGCCCACGGTTCGCAAGCCCGCAGTCGACGATGAGTTGCTCAAGCAGTTGCGCGAGGCACTGGTACACCAACGGCAGCGGATGCTGTCTGTCGTTCGTTCCACCAAGGCCCAGATGGCCGAGAAAACCAAGGACCTTCCGGATGTCAGTGATCAGGCGTCCGAAGGCTACGGCGACGAGCTCGCCGTCGGATTGATGGCCATTGAGGCCGCGCAACTGGAAGACATCGATGCGGCCATTCAGCGGATCGACGCCGGCACGTACGGTCTGTGTCTGGATTGCGGCAAGCCGATTCCACGGAAGCGGCTCGAAGTGCTGCCCTTCGCCTGCCGCTGCCTTGCATGCGTGGGCGCGCGCGAAATGCGCGTCCGCACCCAGGCGGCATACGAGGAAGAAGAAGATTCGTAATAGATTGCGGTTCGCCCGGCCGGCGTCTTGTTATTGCTTCTTCAACATCTGCTTCTGTTCGCCGATCGTCAATTCGAGTTTGTCGCCGATGTAGTACAACGCTTTATAGACGCGGTCCGGCTTGCCAGGGCTTTTCAGCTTCAACGTCGCGCCGTTGAACTCATACGTGCCGGCGAATTTTTCCATGGTCTCGCCCTTCTTCTCCAGGGCGGTGTAGGTGTTGTCCCCTTTGAAGCTCGCTGAGCTGATGTAAGCCGGCATGTCCTTCGGTTCGGGATCGGCCTTCCACGAGCCGACCAGCGCCCCGCTGCAGCCGGCGGCCGTAACCGCTGCGGCCGTCAGGATCAGCATCAGGGGGGTCCGGAAGCGGATTCGCACGTTCATTTTTGGTCCTCGCTAAACAGCAGACTGGTTCCGTGAAAACGCACTCCCAAGCGTCCGGAACAGTAGCGATGGCGCCTGGCGTTGTCAACTCGGCGTCAACCTGGTCGGATTTCCGCGGAGCAGCGATCGCGCCCCGGCCATCCCGGCCGCTGCTGCAACGAGACCGGCCCCTTCCCGGCCGCAAGAGCCGCTTCCAATACTTGAAATTAGGAAATTGTTAGGGTATATTAACAATGTGCCGACAACGGCCTCCGCGAGGCATGGGAGCAAATCTTGTTTGATGAACCGTCCGATCCGTCGCCGACCATCTCCGCCGGCTGGCCGGAAGAGGCGGCCGAGGGCTGCGTCCGTCTCGACCCTGCCGCCGTCCTGCGGGCCAAGCCGCGGAGCTTCGCCCTTCGCGTCCGGGGGTGCTCCATGGTCGGGGCGGACATCCACGACGGCGACATCGTCGTCGGCGAGTTCACTCCCGAGGCCAGGCCCGGCGCGATCGTCGTCGCCCTGATCGACGGCGAATCGACGCTCAAACGGCTGATCATGCACAACGGCCGCCCGCAACTGATGTCGGAGAATCCGAACTGCCCGGACTTCGTGCCGCTGTCGGAGTTGGTGATTCAGGGGATCGTTCACACGGTGGTGAAGAGGATTAGTTGTTAGTTATTAGTTGTTAGTTATTGGTTTTTAGTCAGACAGGAGCGACCCATGCAAGATTTTCGTAAGCGGAACGTGTGGCAACGGAGCCATCAACTGACTGTGCGGGTGTACATGGCAACCGCCGCGTTCCCCAAGGAAGAAATCTACGGCTTGCGCAGTCAGATCAGACGATGCTGCGCCTCGATTCCTGCAAACGTCGCCGAAGGATGCGGCCGTGGGACTAACGCCGAACTCGCCCACTTCCTGCAAACTGCGATGGGCTCCGCGAGCGAGCTGGAATATTTCCTGCTCCTCGTACATGACCTAAAGCTGCTCCCCTCTGCCACCTATGAATCGCTCGAGAAAGAACTTCTTGAAATCAAGCGTATGCTCAACGCCCTAATCCAAAAGATAAGAAGAAAACCGAATTCTTAATCGTCCCCTCGTCGGAACGAACGCCGACGTAGTGTGACTAACAACTAAAAACTAAAAACTAACAACTCTCATGCGTTCTGTCTTACATCTTGATGCCGACGCCTTCTTCGCCTCCGTTGAACAGGCGGCCGACCCGCGGCTGCGCAACAAGCCCGTCGCCGTCGGCGGGCTGCACCGCGGCATCGTCGCCTCCGCCAGCTACGAGGCCCGTCGATACGGCATCTACACGCCCATGCCCGTGGCCAGGGCCCGGCGGCTCTGCCCGAAGCTCGTCGTCGTCCCGCCGCGTTTCGAGTTGTACGAGCAGTTCTCCACCAACATCTTCGGCCTCGCCGAGGAGATCACCCCGATCATCGAGAAGCAGGGCGTGGACGAGGGCTACCTCGACATCACCGGCTCGCGGGCCTGCCTCCGACGAGAGCCGGACGCCGTCGCCGAAAAACTCCGCCGAGACGTGAAAGACTGGCTGAAGGTGACCATCTCCCAGGGGCTGGCCCGTAACAAGCTCCTCAGCCAGATCGGCAGCAAGCTCTACAAGCCCGACGGCCTGACCATCATCCCCCCGGACGAAGAGCACGAGCTGGCCTTCCTCCATCCGCTGCCGGTCAAGTGGCTGCCGGGCATCGGCGACGTCGCCGCCAATCTGCTGCAATCCGCCGGGCTCACGCTCATCGGGCAAGTGGCCGGGATGCCGCTGGGCTGGCTGGGCGAGCTGCTCGGCGCCGCCGCCGGGCAGGTCCGCGATTTCGCCCGCAACATCGACGACCGTCCGGTGGAGACGACCAAGCCGGACGCCAAGTCCTACGGCCACCAGGAGACGTTCGCCGCCGACACCACCGATGCCGCCTTCATAGACGCCACGCTGCGGAAGCTTGCCGACAAGGCCTTCGAGCAGGTCCGGGCCGACGGCAAGCAGATTCGCACGGTCACGGTGAAGATTCGCTACACCGACATGGACGAGCACCAGGGCCAGATGAGCCTCTCCGAGCCGACGGACGTGGAGGACCACGCCTACCCGATCCTGTCGCGCCTCTTGGCCCGCCTGTGGGACCGCCGCGTTCGACTGCGCATGGTGCAGGTGAAGTTGTCGAACGTGTACAGCGGCTTCAGCCAGTTGGACCTGTTCGGCGTGAAAGATCGCGAGCGTCGCCTGGCGGTGACGTGCGAAGAAATCCGCCGAAAGCACGGAGCGAAGGGGCTGATGAGGATGCATGATTGGAAGCTATTAGCCGTTAGCTCTTAGCTGTTAGCCATTAGCTTTCAGCGAGCCGGGGCGTCCTCGCCCCCGGTTTGGCGTGGCACGCTTCAGTGCGAGAAGCCCAACCAGCCTGAAGCGCCAGCGAGGGCGTCGCTCGGCGGTGAATGAAAACGTACAATGATCTGGTTCAAGACTGCGCGTTCGCCGGTTCGATACCGACAACTGCCCCGAGTGTGGAGTGTTGCGCTCAACCGAAGAAACAGCAGCAAGGGATAATTGACTATGCGCGAGCCGCCTTCGACATCGCTGCCGGTAACGCCCACGCCGAGCGACGCTCCTTCGACGAACAGAGGCAATCCACATCGTCTGGTTCTGCGTCTCATCGCCCTGTTAAGCGCAGGCCTGCTGGCTAGTGGGGCAACGTACGCCGCGCACTCTCGCTGCCACCCCCTCTGGCATATTCAGCAAAAGGACTACGGCCGCTGGCGGACCTGTTTGAACGCGCTACTTGATAATCCAAGCGATCCGCCGGACCCACGTTTCTTTCCAGAGGACTTGTACGCCGATGATGCCGATTTTCGGATCTATTGCCAGCGTATCATCCAGCGAGCAGAAGAGTACCGTCCCAACCGACACGACCCGTATGATGTGTGGGTGTATGAGAAAGATATCCAACATGGTTGGCCGCTTCCATCCAACGTGGCGTGTGCCCTGGTCACAGTGCAGTGCCAACAAAGATATGATGACTTCTTTGCGGCCTACAACGGCGAGCCGACGGCTATTTACTGGTGGGGCCTAGTCGGCAATTGGTCTATCTACTTCGTTGCCTCGCTTCTCACCATTAGGGTCGGTCGTCGCATCGTGGCGGAGATATACCGCCCTGTTCGGCCGATGATGCTCTTAGGCGCGGCTGTGTGTGCTGGCGGAGCAACATATTACGCACACTTCCACTTCAGCCCCATCCTTCCCTTTGAACAGAAGACGCATGTCTACGGCACCATGTATCTGAACGAACTGCTCGACAACCCAGTAAGAAGAAACACTGACATGGGTGTGCCCGAGCACTACGCTCGCAGTACTGACTTCCAACTGTTCTGCCGCCGCCTCATCGAACGAGCGCAGGTCTACCGCTCAGATAAGAATGATCCATATGAGCTATGGACAGTCGAGTGTGGCATGAGCGGCGTGCAGTATGGCAGTCCGCTTGCAACACGCGTCCTTTACGCGCGAGTCGTTGTAGAGAGTATGACGCCTAAGGGCTGGACATATAACGAGTTTTGGGCGAACTACGAAGGCGAAGAAGAGCCAGTTCGCTACTGGGACTTCATCGGCAACTGGTTTGTGTATTTCGTGGCCGCCTTATTGCTGATGGAGCTTCCTTGTCGAATCGGCAGTGCCGCCTGGAGGCGATTCACGCGACCGCCTTCCGGCCACTGCCAGACCTGCGGCTACAACCTCACCGGCAACGTCAGCGGGATTTGCCCGGAGTGCGGGAGCAAGGCATGAATCGTACCCGCGAATGCGTAGCGTCGGCCCCCCGTGGCCGACGTGGAACACCAAGTGCGCCCACATCCGCTGGTGCGAGAACCGCTGGTGCGAGAATCCCTTCTCGCACCCATTATCGCGGGAATCCCTTCCCGCGTAACTTCCAGTGTGCTACCCTCGGCCTCATGGCTCGCTACCGTGCCGACGAGAACCTCCCGTATTTCTGTACGATCACGGTTCTCGAATGGACGCCGGTCTTCATCGAGGGGCGTTACATCGATCCGCTCATTGAGTCGCTCTCGTATTGCCGGACGAACAAGGGCCTGCGGCTGTTCGCGTACGTGGTCATGCCCAATCATCTGCACCTGATCGGCGCGGCCGACGATCTTCATGCCATGATGCGGGACTTTAAGCGGTTCACCTCGCGGACCATTCACGATCGCTTGCTGGCCGATGCTCGGCGGACCGTGCTGTCGTGGCTGGAGCAGGCGGCCCAGGGAGCCCGCCGGCAGCGAGGGGAGTTTTCTTTCTGGGCTGACGGCTTTCATCCTCAGGCGATTTCCACATCGGTGATGCTTGAGCAGAAGCTGCGATATCTGCATGAGAATCCCGTCCGCAAGAGCCTGGTGGGCGCTGCGGAGGACTGGTGGCACAGCTCGGCAAGCTGGTATGCGGGTCGAAGAGAGCGCCGCCTGGAGATGGACGAATTGGAGTTCTGAGGGCCTGCGCACTCGGGGCCGCTCGAACGAGAATCCGTTCTCGTTCGCCATTTGGCCCGAATCCTTTCG
>CAYYBO010000126.1:0-10747 GCA_964470125.1 uncultured Planctomycetaceae bacterium
ATCCGGCGCTCAAGCTGTTGAGCGGTCGATGGCGAGACTTGCATGGCGGTTCGGTGGTACTCGGTCTGCTTTGCGCGACGTACTACGTCTACGGCCTTCCGCACTGACGCATTGCCGACCGCTGGGGAGCCGCGTCCGACGGCTCAGGGCCCCAACACGGCGATGACGAAGGGCTGCACGTCCAATGCGTCGATCTTCTGATCGCCGTTCAGGTCGGCGAGGCAGGCGTGAGCGGGATGATTGGGCTGGCCAAGCAGGGCATCGACGAAATCCGGCACGCTCAAGGGCAGGCAGCGGGCAGCGGGGTTTGCCTGGGCGTAGACCTCCTGGAATTGCCGCCAATCGGCGCAATCGACGTCTTCGTCGAAGTCGAGATCGAAGACCTCGCAGGGATGCGGCTGGACGGCGACGGAACCGACCATACCCGAGAACCAGTCGGGCTCGCTGAAATAGGGGTACTGCCCCCCCCCTTTGGGATGGAGGTTGAGCAACATCTTGTTGAAAGTCACATTGAACATGGTCGCGGGGAAGGCGGGGGCGCCCGAGTGAAAGACGCCGTCCGGGGCGCCATCGACGCCGCTGACCACGTTGTGAGGACCATCCGCCCAGACCCAGCGGACGAGATCGCCGGTCTCGATGATCAGCGAGTTGGGATAGAAGGAGTAACCCGGTCCGACCATCACCTGGTGAACGGCGGTGCCGTTCGTATCGTAGGGCTGGCCGGGGCCGCTGTAGCAGCCGACGAACGCGGCACAATCAAGCTGATCCAACTGCCCGTTGCGGTCATAGTCGCCGGGCCAGACCAGGAAGACAGCGTGATCGAAGACCGCCGCCGACGGATTGCTCGTGGGGACGATTTCCAGGCAATCGAGGTTGTCGGTGAACAGCAAACCCAGGCTCTGGGCCTCGGCGAAGAGCATGAACACGCCTGTACCCCGCGAAATGAAGATGTCCGCCGGGCTGTACAATCCCTGGTTAAGACTCGGCGAGCCGCGGGTCAGCGAGAAGAGGATGGCGTCGATGCCCGGATCGAAGACCCCGTCGCCATCGTCGAACACGACGAGGGCGTCAATGTCGTCGCCTGAGGGCGTCGACATCAAACCCAGGTCTATCGCGGAGGCAAAAAGCTCCTCGGTTCCCGGCCATTCCGGATTGGCGTCCCTGAAGACATCGGCCCCGCTCTGCTGGCCGGGCGTACCCGGCATGAACAGCAGCGAAGGGCTGCTCCGGTTGACGGTGAAGAACACGGCCGGGTTACGCGACTTGGCGCCGCCGGGGGGATAGGCAGCGGCGTCACCCTCGTCGAGCGCCTGGGTAACGGGCACAAGCTGGACGGGGGCCTTCTCGGGAGACAAGTCCTTGTCCACGCCGCCGGTATCTCCCTGGTTCACGACGAGCGTATTGTTATTGCTGCGAGTTCGTTGCTGTTTGCGCGATGCGCAACCTTCGAGGGTAAACGCATCGAGGGTCAGGAACAAATCGGCCGCAGCCTGATTGCGGGCGGCCTGATCGGTCACATTGAATATCCGGCCGGTCGCGGCCAGCGCGGCGTCGGGCGGCGCTGCTCCGACGCTGCCTCTGTCCACGCCGAACAAGAACAGAAACATGGGGGCGCTCTGCAGGGCGTCGGAACGGCCGTAACAGAAATCATCAAGTTCGTCCTCCGCGCTGAGCAGCCCCAAACCCACGCCGCTGAAGAGGGTGGTGGGCCCTGGCTTGCCGAGGATGGCGGAGGCCGGCGCGGAAGGACCCTCCGTCGGCGAGGCGCGGTCAATTGAAAACTGTGGGATGGGCAGCGGCGCGTTTGCATGCGGCTGCCCCGTGGAGGGATCGACGGCCACCAGCAAAACCAGCACCGAAGCACCCAACACCCATCCAGGCCATCGAATCCCAACGGCTCCTGCAGTATCCAGGGACATGGATTCTTGCTCCTCTCCAATCCCGCCAGGCGGGGATCTCCCTTTCTGCCGAAAGTGTCTTCCCACCCTGGCCGCGAGCTCGGCTGAGCGCGCAAAGCGCATATCTCGACGGACCGGGCGGCGCGCACTTCGGCGCTTTCCACACGGACAGACGATTGCGCTCCTTGTGAACAGCTCTCGCGCCATTATACCGCTTGCGCCCCAGGAGTAGACGTGTTCCGCTCACCGGCCGGCCACTTGTTTCCGGCAGCCCGGGGCTTCTGCACGGCCGAGGCCGGCCGGCGGGAGTTGGTCGTCAGATGCGGCGCGGCGGTTACCCGCGGTTGCGGACGCGGGATTTCGAGGTGCTTTCGACGATCCGCGTCAGCCTCGAGGGCCGGCGCCGCTCGGGTGACGGGCCTGCAGGGCTCTATGGCGCCGGGGGGAGGCCGTTTGTTCGCGGCCAAGGGGGCCAGTCAGGGTCCACTTCGAGTTTTCGGACGAACACGCGGGCGAGGTAGCTGTAGTCCTCGTAGTCGTGGGTCAATTCGCATTCACGGAATGCGGCGAGGGCGTCGTCGCGTCTTCCATCTCCCAGAGCCGATGCGGCGGCGCAGAAATGCGGGGCGGCCCACAACAGCTTCCTGTCGCCGTCCGGACCGACCGCCCGTTCAAGCTCCGACCATCCCGCGGCACCCAGGCAGAAGGCGAACAACTGATCCGCCCATGTGGCCGGCTGACTCGCGGCGCAGAGACTCGCGGTTTCGAGCTGGTCCACGGGCCGGGCAAGCAGATGATCCGCTTCATGGGACCTCCCCAGCATTCGCAACATGGCCGACGACGACAATACGGCGCGGGAGCTCTTGGGCTGCGATTCGGCCATCGAGCGGGCCAAGCGCAACGCTTCTTCCATGCTCCCGAGGTCCGCCTGGATCATCGAGGGGAAGAGCCCCGCGTACCAAATCTTGTGGGCTACGGTATCCGCGCTATTGTCCGCCAGCAGGCGCAGATCGGCCATGGCCTGAGCGGGTTGTCCGGTCCAGTAGTACAACCGCCAACGATACTGGAGGCAGAGTTCGGCGAGATCGAGGGTGGTTTGACATCTGCTCGCAGTTTGTTCGCGGGCAGCCAGGGCCCGGGCGTAATCCTTGCGAGCTTCCCAGTACTCGGCCTCGCAAGCGTATCCCAGGGGGCTGGCTGGCTCCACCACCTGGGCTTTTCCAGCCCAGGCAATCGCGGATTCAAAGTGCTTCTCCGCGTCTTCCTGGTGGTTGGTTTCCTCGTATATCTCCGCCGACAACCGATAGGCGATCGAGAGGAGATACCGAGGGTAGGCCTTTCGGGGCTGGAGGTCGCAGGCGGTCTCCAGCGACCGCCGCAGCTCACCGAAGTCTTCATGCTTGCGGTTGTGGTACATCAAGTGATTCAAGGCCCGACCGAGGTGGAGGTGGGCCTGGGCATAGCGTTCCTTCTTCAACGTGGCGTTTCGGTATGCCTCGGCCGCCTGATCCGGCTGGTTGCGAACAACGGCCTGGCCCTGGAAGAAATGCCCGGCCGCCGTGGTGGCTCCACCGGCGGCTTGGGCTCGTCGGAGCCACTCCCGCCACTTGGGATCGCGCTCGTCGTTCCGCCGCAAGGCCCAAGCCAGAAGATACATCGCCTCCGTGTCCGCCGGGCGGTGGGTCGTGACCCATTCAAGATGGTCGACGGCCTGCTGGAGATCATCAAGCAGGCAGGCGAGGGCCAGCGTTTTGCGGTACATGAACTGCTCGGGGCCCAGGCCGCGGGCCTTGTCGAGCAGGGCTCTCGCCGCCTTGGTTTCTCGATAATCGTCATACGCCAAGGCGTTGAAAGCGGCCTGCACCAACTCATCAGCCTGTTTGTGGCGGGCCCTGATTGACTGCCGGACCCATATCGCCCCGCCCAGCGTCACCGTGAGACTCAGGGCGACGATAGCCGTCAGGGCACGGTGTCGGCGGACCCACTTGAACGCCTTCTCGATCGGGCCGACTCGTCGACTGAGGATCGGGCGGTCCTCTGCATAGCGCCGAAGGTCCGCAGCCATGTCGGCGGCGCTTTGATACCGGCGTCGCGGGTCTTTCTCCATCGCCCGCAGGCAGATGGTCTCGACATCGACGGGGATTTCGGGGACGAGCTTGCGGGGCGGCTTGGGCTCGTCGGTGCAGATTCTGGCAATGATCTGATCTCGCGCCGCTCCGTCGAAGGGGCGTCGGCGAGTCAACAGTTCATAGAGGGTCGCCCCCAGGGAGTAGATGTCGGTTCGATGATCGATCTTGTTGCGGTGAGCGCCGACTTGTTCGGGCGACATGTAGGCCGGTGTGCCCAGCATCTCGCCGCTGACCGTCACGCTCGGCTCGTCCAGCAGCCGGGCCAAGCCGAAGTCGGTGATGTGGAGCTGCTCGTCCTTGCCGAGGAGAAGATTCTGGGGCTTCACATCGCGGTGGATGACACCCAGCTCGGCGACGGCGGCGATCATCAACGCCAAGCGGCGGTAGCTCGCGCTCCCGCTGATTGAGCTCGTGGTCGCTCCCGTCTCATCCGCGGGCTGAGCGTCCGTCTCCGAGCGAACGGAGGACTCCCGCGTGGGGATGATCCACGACGGATTGTGCCGTAACACCCAGTCGATGCCCTTGCCCTCCACCAATTCCATGGCGTAGTAGAAATGACCCTCGTGTTCACCCTGGGCATAGACCGGCACGATGTTGGTGTGATGCAACTTGGCCGCGGCCCTGGCCTCGCGTTGGAAACGTGCCACCGCCTTAGTGCTCTGGCAAACCGTCGCCGGCAGGACTTTTAGAGCAACGACTCGGTTAAGGGAGACTTGACGGGCGCGGTAGACGACACCCATCCCCCCGCGCCCCAATTCACCGAGGATTTCGAAGTCGCCGAGCAGCTTGCCCGCCTGCCATGCGGCCGGTCCGAGCATGACGGCGGAGGAGTCGCCCGACCGACTGGCGGACCGGGGCGCGGGCTGATCCCGTTTTGCCGCCTCCAGGACGGCGAAGAGCTCGCGGGTCTCCTGCATGTTGAGCCGGCACTTGGGGCACTTGTCGATATGTCCGCGAACGGCCCGGGCCTGTCCCTTGTCGAGTTCTCCCTCGATGAAGTCCAGCAGCAGTTCTTCGACCTTCTCGCAATTCATAGCGAGGAATCATCCAACGCCCGGAGCTTCAGCCGGAGGACGCGGGTGGCCTTGGCAATCCTGGCCTTCGTGCCGGACACGGTCAGACCGATCGCCTCCGACACCTCGCCGCGCGACAGGCCCTGGAAGAAATACAGGATAACCACTTCACGAAGGTCGTCGTCCATCGCGTCGATGGCGAGCTGGACCCTGCGCGTGCGATCCTGCTTGACCGCTCGGCCGGCCGGCGTGGTCGACGAATCTATGGGGATTGCCGGGTGCTCCCATGTGTGCCGGCTGGCTTGGAGGGCGGACAAGCGCACCTTCGGGTGCATCTTGCGCAGCTCATCAATCGAGCGATTCCGGGCGATTTTGTACAGCCAGCCCCGGAGGCTTTCCGTCGGTTGAATGCCCTCGCCCGTCCGGCAGCAGGTCATCAGGACATCTTGCACGATGTCCTCCGCCAGACTCTCATCGTAGACCATCCGCTGGCAGAATAAACGCAACTCGCCCCCCAGAAGGTGGTCGATCTCCGCGACCGCGGTCTTGTCGCCGGCCCTCAGACGAGCCATCAGTTGTTCGTAGGATTCGGCCACGCCGCCCCTTTTTCCTTTCGCCCGTGATCGCCCAGCCTGTCTTCCCGCGTCCACCGCCCGAGCGGTCGCACCTGGGCTATTCTACCGAAACCCGCCGGAGGAAGTGGAACGATCCTTCGCCGATCAGAATCGCCGGGGGGCGGGAGTTTGCGCGGGACGCCCGTCGGTCTTCGCGAAATCCTGGGACCCATGTGGCCATTCCGCGTCCAGCCCCGTCTTCCTGTGGGAGAGAGGCGAGGGATGGACGCGGTGAGCGAAGCAAGCACCAAGTCGCCGACAGTTCCGGCAACCGTGCATGAGGGATTCAAGTGGGGATTGATGGGGGAAACCACAAAACCCAAAGGATTGTGATGTATTGGGTCTGGTTGGCGCGGGTGCCGGCGCACCCGGAAGGCGTCGGCAGGCGCGCCCCGGCCGGAGTGAGTGATGTGAGCCGGTCGGATCCAACGAGACCGGCGGAGTGGAACCCCAAGGAAGCGGCAAGTGCCGCGGGAGGAATGAGAAATGAGAAGACGCGCGTGGGTTGTGACGGCATTCAGTCTTTTGTTGGTTGTCGGTTTGACGCCCGCCTACGGGCTGCAGGCCGGCATCACTCTTGATGTTCACCAGGACATCGTGAATCCGGAGTTATGGCCGAATGATTTTCACATTCAAGGGTACATTTGTTCCAACGACGGTTTTCCACCCAATCTGATCAGTCACATCGACGATTTGTTCGGCGTGCCGCCGGGAACCTTCACCTGGACGATTCAGAAAGTCTCGCCTGATCCGGCAGACTGCTGGTACTGGTTCGAGGCAACCTGGGCGTTTCCTCCCGGTCAAGGGTACATTCCATACTGCACAGTCCTGCATCTCGGCCTCTTGTTCGATGTTGACGCCGCCAACGTAATCATCGACTTGATCGGCTGGTGGACGCGGGACGGCGTGCCCGTGGGAGAGATCTTCGGCGGTCTCAACAATGACGGCTACGTGCCCGTGGTGGGCTTCAACGTTGCGGACACCGGCACACCGCAGATTCTCACCATCGCCAACGGCCTGCTGCCGCCCGAGCCGCCGCTGCCGCCGATGCCGTTGCCCCCGCCGCCGATCAATCCACCGCCGTGGCCGCCGGAGGGCATCGAACTATGGATTCAGCAAGCGGACGTCATTGTTTTTCCGCCGGGGACGCCGCCGGATTTCAGCGAGCTCCGGGAATTCGGAGAGCAACAGACCTGGACAGGGTGGGTGCCGGTCACTCACAATGACGGTCAGCCGATCAATCCCGGGCGACCTCTCTATTGGCCGCCGGACAGCTTCTTCGACGTCTTTCTTGAGATAGCCCCTCCTCCTGGCTCAGGGAACCTCGGCATTCTGAGTCCGCTCAGCATCCCGCCGGGCGGCTTCCTGGTAGCCCGGCAGCGCGTCGGGTTTTTCAACAACAGCACGCGGGCATACGAGGAGCGGTGGTTCTGGGAGATCCACGGAGCGCAGGAGAACGAGGCTTGCTGCTTCCCGGACGGCACCTGTCAGGACCTCGTGCCGTTCATCTGCCGGCAACAAGGCGGCACGCCGATGGGGCAGGGGTCAGTGTGCTACCCCGGTCTATGTCGTCCCCAAGGCGCTTGCTGCTACGGCATGGCGGCTCCGCTGTGCGTCGTGACTGATCAGATAACCTGTGAGCAGCAACTCGGCGGACAGTGGAAGGGGGCCGGCACAAACTGTGACGACCTCGACGGCGACGGCATTGCCGACATCTGCGAAGAGACTCAGGAGACGCAGGCCTGCTGTCTGCCTGATGGCACGTGCCAGATGTTGCCGGTCCCGCTCTGCCTGGAGATGCTCGGCCGACCGATGGGCGTGGGCACGCGATGCCTCGGCGATTTGAATGGAAACGGCATCGACGATATCTGCGAGGCAAAGTGGTACCAGATGCCTGATCTGAGCACCAACGGTATCGACATCTATGCCAGCAAGCCGTTGATCCTGGCCGACGATTTCCTCTGCGACAAGCGGACGTTGATCACCGACATCCGCATCTGGGGATCGTGGCTGAACGACATCCTGCCGGCCGACGGTCCCGGGGCGGTCGAGTTCACGTTGAGCATCCATGCCGACATCCCGGACCCTGACGGTGAAGGCCCGCTGTACAGCATGCCGGGCCAGGTGCTGTGGTTCAGGCAGTTCGCTCCTTTCACCTTCAATGTCCGGGTCTTCCAGGCCCAAATCGACGAGGGCTGGTGGGATCCTCGAACGCCGACCTACATTTTCCCCGGCGATCATGTCTGCTGGGAATACTACTTCCAGATTCCGGCGGCCGAGGCATTCTGCCAGCAAGGCAGCCCGGAGGAACCGATCGTGTACTGGCTGGATGTCCAGGCGCGGCCGATCGGAGGCGTCGCAGCGGCCCAATTCGGGTGGAAGACCTCAATCAACCACTGGAACGACGACGCCGTCTGGGGCCAGGGGGTGGAGCCCTATCCGGGGCCGTGGCAAGAGCTGCGCTATCCTCCCGGCCATGAGCTCCATCCTCAATCGATTGATCTCGCCTTCGCACTCGGCGGCGACGAGCCCTGCCTCGACGGCCTTGACTTCGGCGACGCTCCGGACTCGTATCAGACGCTCCTCGCCAGCAACGGGGCTCGTCACAATATCGTGCCGGGCGTGATGCTGGGCGTGAGCATTGATGCCGAGCCTGACGGCCAGCCCGACCCGCTCGCTTTCGGCGATGATAACGACATCCTGTATCCGCCGCCGAACGACGACGAGGACGGCATCGTCTTCTTGACGCCGCTGGCCCGCGGTAAGCCCGCGACGTTCAACGTGACCGCCTCGACCCTCGGGGCGGTGTCCGCCTGGATCGATTTCGACGGCAACGGCTCCTTCGCCGAGGCCGACAACATGATCCTCGCCGGCGCATCCGTCGGACCGGGCGTGACCACGTTTACTATCGTCGTACCCCCGACGGCCGTGCTCGGCCCGACCTTTGCACGGTTCCGGTTCTGCACGCCGTCGGCAGTGCTGCCGTTTTTCGGCCCTGCACCGAATGGCGAAGTCGAGGACTACGCCGTGGAGATCGTCTGCTCCTGCCTGGCCGACGTGAACGGGGACAACACGATCGACGGCCTCGATATCCAGTGCTTCGTCGACTGCTTCATGGGTGGCGCCGTGCCGGCGTATTGCCTCTGTGCTTGTGCCGATATGAACGGCGACGGTATTGTGGATATGGCTGACGTGCAGCCCTTTGTTGACGCCTTGCTCTATAACACGGGACCTTGCCCGTAAGGTCACGCGTGACTATGCTGGTTTAGTCCGGCGCGAGTGGCCGCGCGTGTGATTCGGCTCGCCCACCGCGGTCACTCAAACCGGATTCACCCGTTGATTCGACAGGCCGAGGCAGCGAACATCGCCAGAATCGCGGACTGGGCGAATCCACAAGCAGACCCGACTTCCAAGCGAGAGCCATGCAAGACTGTTTGCATGGCCCTTGCTTTTTCGCTCCCTCGGACGATTGAACCGGGCCTGCTTTTCTGCGATAATATCGCCTGTGCCGCTGGAGCGAGGGGACTACCCAAGAATGAGAGCGGCATCGAAGTGGGAGACCCGCCATGACTCTCCGACAGCTTTGCGTCAGCGCCGCTTTGTTTCTTGCCGCCGCCGCAGCCGCCGAGGGCGGCTACACGTCCGCGATCATGTTGACCGGCTACTGGCCGCCGTCGAACGAAATGCTGCGGCCGTTCAGCGCGAACCCGGTGCAGAACCCCTCGGGTTGGGTCGGCCAGAACTGGGAGGGACGAGGTTACGACATCTACTCGTATTTCCCCGAATTCACCTCGCCGCCGCCGGGCGACAACATCGGTTACGGCGACTTCGAGGTGGATTACCAGGACACGTCAGCCGACTTCTGGCGGATCACGGGCGAGATAAAGCCCGTCGCCATCATCACCTTTGGCAGGGGCTCCACCGGCTCCAACTGGGAGATTGAGTCCCGCTACCGAAACCTCGATTCCATGTCCTGGCTGGGTGACTATCGTTCACCCACCAAGCCGACGCCGGCGCCGCCCGACGCCAGTTGGCCGGTGAACGCCTACCGATACTCCACGCTGCCGATGACGGAAATTCGCGATGCGGTCAACGCCGCCGGGCTGGGGATCAGCTCTTGGGTGGACACCACGCAAAGCGCCGGGGCGTTCCTCTGCGAGTACATCGGCTACCACGCGGCATGGTATCACGACCTGCACTCCAGCCCGCTGGATGAGTATCAGAACTTCGCCAGCGGCCACATTCACGTCGGCACCAACGTCAACTTGGGGCAAGCCGTGGAGGCGACTGCCGTCACGCTGCGGACTTTGACCGGTTACCTTGACTCCGTAATTCCCGAGCCGGCAACAGGACTTCTGCTGGTTGTGGGCGTCCTGGCCTTGAGCCGACGCCACTCGCGGAGAGAATCGTGACATCGCCCCGCGGCCCGGCGGAGGAGGCTGTGGCTCGCCCCATAAAACGCATCGTGTCGTCGCCTGCCTGACGAGTCCCAGAAAATGGTGTTCGCCCGAAAAGGGCGTGGGATCCGTCACCAGGGCCCTGTCACGCGCCTATCGTATACCGAGGGGGCATGCAATTGAGAACTCCGCGTCGTGCCGCGGCCGACGCGCCTCGTCTGCAAGGGGGGTAGTACAATGCGTCATCGCCCGGGCAAACCATTGGCGATTCTGGGGCTGGGGTGCGTTCTCGTTCTCCTGGTCAACGTGCAATGCGGCGAGTTTCTGCTTCTGCACTACTTGTGTTGCCCCGACTGCAACGCCGACCGATCCGCTGAACTGGACGATCAAACACCTACCGGCCAACAGTCTCCAACTCCGTCGACGGTCATCGTGCAGCCGGCCCAGCAGGGTTGTAAGGCCCCGATCGAGATTACCCATGCAGAGACCTTGCCCGGAGAGCACCTCCCGCCGCCGACCGCTTGCAGCAAGGGCGACCTCAACGGTGACGGGAAGGTGGACGGGTTGGATATCCAGGTGCTCGTGAACTGCTTGTTGGAGCAGTAGGCCCCTCATAGTTCGACTGCCTGATCGAAGCACAGTTTATAGCATTTCACGATTGGGTGTGGCATGAGGCGTCCCCTTGTCGGGGGGCAA
>CAYYBO010000127.1:0-10652 GCA_964470125.1 uncultured Planctomycetaceae bacterium
GAAAGGGCTGTTGCCTTTGTGAGGTGTCCGCATAAGACGGCAGTCTTTCCCCATTCGCAATTCTGTATTCTCAATTTCCCTCCCCCTTCACCGGCGAGCCATCCCGCCGGACATGCACGATGCTGCCGCCGAACAACTCCAAAGTCGCCTTGACCGCCGGCTCCGCCTGGGCCGCCTTCAAGTCCGCCTGCGACATCCGCCGGGCCGCCGGAGCGACCGAGGCCGGCGTCTCCGCCCGAGGTCTGCCGCCGCGCGGCGCCGGTCGCTTCTCTTCTGCGGAGGGCGGCGAAGCCGGCTTTGGCGCCGCCGTCGGCGCCGGCATTCGCGCACTGCTTGGCGTCGCCGCGGCGGGTGCCGGCAGGTCCGCCGTCGGGCGCGCCTGGTTAGGTCGCGTGCCGGCCGTCGCAATGTTCGCCGAGTCGACCTGAGCCAGCAGTGATTCGATAGATGAAAACTTCGGCGCCTCCGCCAGCCGCACGATCGCCGCTTCGATGAGCGCCCGTCCGCTGCCGCTGTACTTGGCGCTGCGGCGCAGCTCTTCCAGGACGGTGATCATATATACGTAGGTGCCCTCGTCGAACCGCTTGCACTGCTCGACCAGTCGGTCGCGCAGACCGGCGGGCACGTCCACGAGGTCCGTCTCCGCCCCGCAGACTCGCAACATCATCAGATCGCGGATTTGACCTATCAGCAGCGAACACCAATGATCGAATGATTGCCCGCGGCTCAGGCTGCCGTCAGCCACGCCCAATGCCCCGGCCGCGTCGCCGGCGGCGAGTTTGTCGATCAACTCCGCGAACAGTTCATCGTACGTCGCCGGAAACAGCTCGTTGACGATGTTCGACGTGATCTTCGCCCCGGCCATCGACATCACTTGGTCCAGCAGCGACAAGGCGTCTCGCATCGAGCCGTTGGCCAGCCGGGCCAGCCGCTTGATCGCCGGCTCCTCGGCCTTGACGCTCTCTTCCTTGCAGATTCGGGACAGGTGGGCGCCGATCTCCTCCGGCGAAATGGACTTGAAGTCAAAGCGCTGCACGCGGCTGAGGATGGTCGGCAGGACTTTTTCCGGCTCGGTGGTCGCGAAGATGAACTTCACGTGTTCCGGCGGCTCCTCCAGCGTCTTCAGCAAGGCGTTGAACGCGCCTTTGCTGAGCATGTGGACTTCGTCGATGATGTAGATCTTGTACCGCGAGCGGGCGGGCCGGTAGATGGCGTTGCCGCGAAGCTCGCGGATGTTGTCCACGCCCGTGTTGCTGGCGGCGTCGATCTCCACCACGTCCACGTCCTCGCCTCGGGCCACGGCCACGCACGAGTCGCACGTACCGCAGGGTGTAACCGTTGGGCCGTCGGAAGAAAGGCAGTTCAACGCCTTCGCCAGGATGCGGGCCATCGAGGTCTTGCCGACGCCCCGTGTGCCGCAGAAGAGATAGCCGTGGTGGACGCGATTCTGGCTGATCGCGTTCCGCAGGGTGGCGGTGATGGCATCCTGCCCGATGACCTCCTCAAAGGTCTGACTTCGGAATTTTCTGGCCAGAACGGTGTAGGACATAGGGGAAGATCGCCTTTGCTGTCTCAGGGCAATGAAGCGAGGCGGCCTCGCACCCGGCGCCAATCCGCTCCGGTCCAGCACCTCACGGCACATGGGTGTACGCGGGTGGGCTGCTCTGTTTCCAGCCTGACCCGTTGCCCACGCAACGCATTGCATGAGACCGAGCCATCAACGCCTCATGGCGCCGAGTGCCAGGCCGCCTCCGAGCTTCGCCTGGCGATTATAACTGCGCTCGCCGTCCTTCCAAACCCGGTTTTGACTGTCTGTACGCGGCGCGTCCGGGAATCCGTCGGCCGGAGAGCGGCAACCCTCCCGAACACCGTAGCCGACGTTAACGAACAGAGCCGCGACCGTGCGGGAGCGGTTCCCCTTTCGATTCCGACGGCCTGTCCAATCCGGGCGTCACCCCCCTGACGGTCGCGGCGCTCATCGCGGTCTTGCGATTCCCCTGCGGTTTGCGGCCCATTTTGTGGCCTTGCGTCCCGACCCATCCTCCACTAACATAAGGGGCTCGGTACTTGGAACGAGGAGCGATGTAATGGCCCTGGAAGTCAAGCCCGGCGGGAAGGTCTCCATCGAAGTCATCAAGACGCCTAGGTGCGAGGCGGCGGCGAAGACGCTGTCGCGCATATTCGGCAAAGATCTGGCCAGTCGTAACCTCCGCCGCCGCCGCAAGGCCCTCCGGGCCAGCAGCAAGCGAGTTCATCGCCGCGGCGGCCGTCCGTGGGAGTACGCCCCCCACGCCCCACGCCTCTTCCAACCCGAGAAGGCCGCCACCTGCACCGTCCTGGTCACCCCCGATCTCATCGGCGACCTCCGCAGCGTTGAGCGCTTCATAAAGGTCACCCCGGCTATCAGAACTTGACCTCCGGCACTTCCTTCGCCTCTTCGCCGGCCTCGAAGTACTCGGCCTTTCCCACGCCGGTCCAGCGGGCATACATCGTGCCGGGAAAGGCGCGGATGTAGGCGTTCAGCGTTTTCACCGCTTCGTTGTACCGCCGGCGCTTCTCGGCGATGCGGTTCTCCGAGCCCTCCAACTCGACCTGCAGTGCACGGAAGTTCTCATTGGCCTTCAACTCGGGATATGTCTCGCGCAAGACGAGCAACCGCGACAGCATTCCCTCCAAGGCTCCCGCTGCCTGAGCCTTCTCGGCCACCGTGTTGGCGGCAAAGTAGCTCTTGCGGACGTCGGCGATGCCCTGCAGCAGTGACTGCTCGTGCTTGGCGTAGCCCTTGACCGTCTCCACCACGTTGGGAATCAAGTCGAACCGCCGCTTGAGGACGACCTCCACGTCCGCCCATGCGCTCTTCGTCGATTCGTCCAACTGGATCGTCCGTCTGTAGCCGCTGTAAGCGCAGCCGCCGATCGCGAGGCCGACGGCGATGATGATGACGAAAACGCCCAGGACGATCTTCGCAGCGCTCATGCCGCGCCCTCCGCTGAATTGAAGCGGCGCGCCGCACGATCCACAGAACCGCGCCGGGCCGCTGTTACTCGCTCCGCACTTATCGCAGATTCTCATGTTACCAGCCACCGCTGCTACCTCCGCCGCCGAATGAACCACCACCCCCGCCGCTGAACCCGCCGCCACCGCCAAAACCACCGCCCCATCCACCGCCCCAACCACTCCCCCATCCGCCGCCGCGTGAGCGACCGCCGCCGCTGAGTATCTGCCCAAGCAGCACGCCCTGCCAGAAGTTGCCGCCCCCCAATCCCCAGCGGCGGGACGAGCGCCGCCGGCCGGACGACACAGCCCCCAGAACGATCATGATGATCAGCAACGGTACCAGCAAGCCGCAACAGCAAGGAATGATCTCCAGCTCGCCTGCCTGCGTTCGCTCCGCCGGCATTGGCGCCGGTCGCTCGGCTGGGTCCAGGGCCTCCAACTGAACGCCGCTCTCCGCGGCGATCCGCTGGGCGACGGCGACAACGGCCTGGTAGATGCCAGTAGCGTAGTCGCCGCGGCGGAAATTCGGCACGAAGCACTTCTGGGCAATGGAGTCGCATTCGAGGTCGGGCAGAGCGCCCTCAAGCCCCTCGCCGACCTCAAAGCGGTACCGCCGGTCCTTTACGGCGACGACGATCAACACGCCGTTGTCCTTGCCCGCCTTGCCCAGGCCCCTCTTCTTCTGGCCGAGATGATCCCGCTGGCTTTGGGCGACCTCGATGGCGTAGCTGTGGATGTCCCGGCCCTTCGTGGACACGACGGTCAGCACGCGGACCTCCGCCGTGGTCTTCCTTTCCAGCTCCAACAGGCAACGGTCAATCGCCGCTATCGTGGTGGCGTCGATCACGCCGGCTTGGTCAAGGACGGCGCTGTCGTGGCCGAACTGCTGGGCCGAACCGAGCGCCGGCAGCAAAGCGGCGAGGACCAATGCAAATGCCATCTCCCGTAGCAATGCCTCGCGCAACGGGGTAGCGGCCGACCTCCTGGTCGGCCGTCGCTCGCGCCCAGGGCGTGACTCCGGTGCTGGAGATAGTACTGATGGCATTCTCGTCCTACAGCGCATCCGCCAACCCTGCCAGCTTTTCGACTTCCGCATAGAGCGCTGTGAATTCGGCCCAATCATGCTCGCCGCTCAGCAACACCGCCTTGCGAATGCCTGTCAACGGTGCGCCGGCGATCTTCTCGGCCTGCCCAAGCACCTGCTCGGCCGGCAAGTATTCGCCAACGCCCTTCAGCCAAAGCAAACCGACGATCGTCCGCAACAGATGCCGTCCGACGTCCCGGCGCAGCTCGCCGAGGACTGCGTCCCGTCCGGCGGCGGCGAGCAGGCCCTGCCTCAGCCGGATCAGGATTCTCTTGAATTCCCGCTCGCATTGGAGCCGAACGTTCGGCGGAGCGAACTCAAGCGGCTCGAAGCAATCGCAGCCGCTGACCGTCGTCCGATGTCGCTGAATCTCCAGGAGTTCCAGCGGGAATGTGTCCAAAGACCTGGCGATGTACTCGGGCGTCATCACCAGCGGGGCGGCGATGCCCCGGCTGCCCAGCCTTGGGCCGTACTCGGCCAGTCGACGCAACAGATTGAGGTCCACGGCGTCCAGGACCATCACGCTGTCCGCCGGCTCATCGGAGACGTTGAAGCCTTCGTCCAAAACTGCACCAAAGACGGTCAAGCCGACCAGCTTGGCTCCCGCCAACTGCTCCACGAGGGCGGTGTAGTCCCGTATCGCCGGCTGCATGGGCTCCGCGACTTGTCCAACCGCTGATTCGTTCATCTCAATTCGCCCCTCACCTTAAATGGGAGCCGATGTCTGGGCCGCACGCCCGAACCCGACCTCCCGTACCTTCACCTCTGGGCGTCTCCGTAACAGGATAGCCGCGGGCCCTGCTTCGGGCTATTACAGAATACCCAATGATTTCTACCCGCGGCCGTGGTCAGGTTCTCTGCATGCCAGAGTATACTTGCTGCGGAGATCTTATCGCGGCGAAGCCGCAGTCAAAGTGACGATCGTCGTCCCCTTCGGCCACCCCCGGCCGACGTCGAACAACAAAGAATCTTCTCGGCTTACGGAGAAATCAATCGCTCGCAGCATGGAGGAGTCATGGCGCCTGTGTATTCCTCTTCGTGCTTCTTCGCAGATTTCGTGGCTATCTCTATACAGAATGGCGCAGCCCTTCGCTACGACGGAGTTGACCACGACCAGCGGCGCATCTCCGCTAGGCGGGTGTTGTCGGTGAGGTCGAACTGCAGCGGCGTGACGCAGATGTAGCCGTCGTGGAGGGCCTTGCGGTCCGTGTCGGCGTTGTCGGCGAGGATGGTGTAATCGCCGCTGAGCCAGTAATACTCTCGGCCGTTCGGATCCATCCGCTTCTCGAGTTCCTCCGCCATCGGCCGAATCGACTGCGGCGCGAGCCGCACGCCGCGAGGCCAACCCGGTTTCGGCTGTGGGATGTTGATGTTGACCACCATGCCCGGCGTCAGGTCGTGTTTGAGGATGGAGTCGATCACCTGGCAGGCGATGCCGGCGCCGTGCTTGAAGTCGATGTTTGGATGGACGGCGTAAGACGCCGAGATCGCCGGCACGCCGAGGATGCCGGCCTCGATGGCCGCCGCGACTGTTCCGGAGTAGATGACATGGATGCCGGTGTTGAGTCCGGCATTAAGCCCGGAGATCACTACATCCGGCTTGTGGGGCAGCAACGAGTAGAGGGCCAGCTTGACGCAATCGGCGGGCGTCCCCTCGACGGCCGTCCCGTGGAATCGGCCGTGAACCTGCACGCGGTGCCACAGAACCGGGTGTCGGATGGTGATGGCGTGCGAACCGCCGGATTGCACGGCCGCCGGGGCGACCACGTCCACTTCGGCGGTCTTCGACAGAATCTCGTACATGGCCAGCAGGCCGGGGGCGAAAATGCCGTCGTCGTTGGTCAGGAGGATGCGCATCCGTCGGATTGTACGTGCGAAGGCACGATTCTACAATGCGGCTCAGCTCGATGATGAATGAGGCGATGGCAACCGCAGCCGACTCTACATCTGTCACAATCCCCGGCCCGCGAAGCACGGCAAGAGACCTGCTCGCCGCGACCGTCGCACTGGTTTTGCTCGCGCTGATCCTCTACCGGCCGAGCCTGTCGGGGGAATTCGTCCGCCTGGACGACTTTCAGTACGTGGTCGACAACGAGCTGGTGCGCAAACCGAGCCTCTCCGGCCTTCTCACTTTCTTCTCGGAAGTGCGTAAGCCCTCGACGGTGGAGGGCTACTATCAACCCTTGACAATGGTCTCGCTGACGGCCGACGTCCTCCTGGCCGGCGGCAGCGAGGATCTGGGTCCGTTCGTCTTCCACTTGACCAGCATTCTCCTGCACGCGCTCAACGCCGTCCTGGTCATGGCCATCGTTCGCAAGCTGACCGGCGGGCTGGTGATTCCGGTGCTGACGGGCGTGTTGTTCCTCGTTCACCCCGCACAGGTCGAGTCGGTCTCCTGGATTTCGCAGCGCAAGACGGTCCTGGCCACGTTGTTTGCCCTCGGCTCCGTCTGGGTATATCTGAGCCACGGAGCAAGCCCGAAGACGGGCCGCTGGGTGCCTCCGGCGGCGGCGATGGCCTTGTACGTCCTGGCGTCGCTCGCCAAGCCGACGGTCATGCTGCTGCCGCTGGTGTTTCCGTTGTTGGATACCTGGCCGCTGCGCCGCCGCGTGGTGAAGTCGTTGCCGGAGAAGATCCCTTTCTTCATCATGATGATCTTGACGGCATACGTGGCGTGGGTGTCACAGGCCTCATCCGCGGTCCTGCACCGCCCCAGCCTGCACGCCGAGGGCGCGGTTCTCAAGTGGCTCGGGCTGCTGTGCTACAACGTGACGCTGTACGCGGGCAACGTCGTCTGGCCGTTTTCGCTCTCGCCGTACCGGGCGATGCCTGACGATTTGACGTTGAGCAATCCGGTCATCGTGGCCGGCGTGCTGGCCACCGTCGGGCTCGCCGTCGTCTGGTGCGCCTCCATCAAGTATTGCCGTCCGTTGTTCGTGGGCTTGACGTCCTTCGGCATCCTGCTGCTACCGGCGTTGGGTCCGGTGCGGTTCATGGGCTCGTGCGTGGCGGATCGGTTCACTTATCTGCCGATCGTGTTTCTGCTGCTGCCGCTGGCGGTCGGCGTCAAGCGACTGGAGATACCGCTGCGGCATCGCGCGTGGCTGGCCTGGGCGGGTCTCGGGGCGCTGGCGGTGCCGCTGTGCATTCTGATGCAGGCCCAACAGGGAGTCTGGCGGAATTCCAAGGCCTTGTGGACCCACGTCGCCGAGGCAGTCCCCAGCCTCTCCAAAGCCCAGGGCAACTTGGCGCTCGTCGCGCTCGACGAGGAGCGATTCGCCGCCGCCGAGGAGCATCTTCAACGAGCAATGGAGACCGAACCGGAGAACGCCGACTTCCTCCACCTCTTGGGGCGGGTGTACGTCCGGACCGACCGGGCGGCCCAGGCCGTGCCCTTGCTCGAGAAGGCCCTGCAAAACGGGCTTGGCAAGGCCCAGCCGACCGGCCACATGTCTCTGGCGGAGGCCTACGTGGTTCTGGGAGATATGGCCGCGGCCAGGGCCGCTTGCGACAAGGCCGTGGCACTTGGCAGAACGCCGGCCGACACCTACGCCGGCATCGGGATCACCGCCATGCTCGTCGCCCGTCGGTTCGACGTGGCTGTCGAGTACCTGCGTATGGCCGTGGATGTGGCGCCGGAGAACGCCCTGTATCATTGGAACCTCGGTACGGCCCTGCACGCCGCCGGCCTGGTCGCGGAGGCCCTGCAGGAGTACGAGAGGACCATCGAGTTGAGCCAGCGACAGGGCGCCGCCATGCCGGAACTGGAGGCTGAGGTGGTCAGGCTGCGCAAGCAGATGGAACCAGCCGCTCCGGCCACACGGCCTGCGGCCACCGAGTAGGGTCGCAGAACCAGTCGTTGACCGTGGCGCCGGCGTTTCGCCGGCGAAGCCACGGGAGAGACGCCCGTGCCACAGTGTGAATTGCGGGCGAAGCTCGCGGCGTGCCGTCAAAGAGGTGATTGCCCTGTTATCCAAAGACCAGATCGTTCTGACGCGAGCGCAGGTGCGCGAGGTGGACCGCCGGGCCATCGAGGAGTACGGGATCCTCGGCATTGTGCTGATGGAGAACGCCGGCCGGAACGCGGCGGGGCTGATTCGCTATTGGACGCCGTCGGATGGGCCAGTGGTGATCGTCTGCGGCCGTGGCAACAACGGTGGCGACGGCTTCGTCATTGCTCGGCACCTGCACAATGCGGGCATTCGCGTCGAGTTGCTGCTGACCTGCGACATCGTGCAACTGACCGGCGACGCGGCGACGAACGCCCGGATCGTCGAGAAGATGGGCCTGCCCCTGCGGATGTTCGACACGGTGGAGCGAATCGCCGACCAGCGCCCGGCGCTGCGGCGGGCGAGAATCATCGTCGATGCCCTTCTGGGCACGGGCTTTTCCGGCCAAGTCCGTTCGCCCATGGACCTGGCCATCGCGGCGATCAACGAGGAAGCCCGCGCCGGAGGGGCCAAGGTCGTGGCCATTGACCTGCCCTCCGGCCTGGACTGTGACACCGGCGAACCGTCGAACGCGACGGTGAAGGCGGACCATACGATTACGTTTGTGGCTCGCAAGGCGGGGTTTGATGCGCCAGGCGCTGCCGCATACACGGGTGAAGTACACGTCGCCGGTATCGGCGCGCCGGGGGAGATCATCCAGATGGTGCTTGCCGGCGGATGAACTTCGCTTGGATATCGCCCGAGAACATGGCCCCCGCCTTCGCACGCGGGGTTCTGACAAGTGGCGCGTCATTGGGGCCGAAGAAATCGCTTCAGCCAGGCGACGGTGCCGCTCAGGATCGCATCGTTGGCGGGGACGGAGCGCATGGCGTGGTCGTTCACGTCCAGTTCTTCAAGATGGACTTCGACGCCGGTTTGCTGCAAGGCCCGCTCGTACGCCCGGCCGTGCTCAATTGACACCCATTGATCGCCCTTGCCGTGGTAGATCAGCACCGGTCGGCCGCGGCGGGCAAGCAGGGCGGGGGCATCGGCGTCCGGCATGCGACTAAAGAAAGCGGCGCCCATGCGATGCCCGTAGTGTTCGATCCAGCCTTGCTCGCGAAGCGTCTTCCATGCCTCGTCGGTCATCTCTCGCTCAATGAGGGCCTTCGCGTCGGCGACCGGCGCCCAGAAGACGAGGCAGCGCAGGGCCGCGATTTCGGCAGCCACGTGGGAAGCGGTGAACGCTCCGAAGCTGCTGGCGACGATGCCCAGGCGGCCGGCATCGCAACCGGGCAACTGGCCCAGCGCCGCGACGGCGGTGCGCAGATCGTCCATCAGTGAGGGCACGCAGAGGTCCTGGAATTGCCCATCGCTCTCGCCGCATCCGCGAAAGTCGAATCGCAGGCAGGCGATGTTCTCCGCGAGCAGGCGGCGGGCGAGCGTCACGGCTCGATAGCATGATCCGATTCGTGTGCCGGTCAGACCGTGGCAACATACGACCACCGGCACCCCTGTCGCGGAGGGGCCATCCACGGGCCAGGAGAGGGAAGCGGCAAGCCGCTCACGGGCGATTGGGATTTCAAGAAACGTCTGCATACTCCCTCGGCCGTGTGAGCATAGGCCGAAAAGAGGCGGCCAGGCAAGTATTGCGACTGATTGATCCCGATTCGCGTCGACAAGCTGCAATACTAAGGAACTTCGAGCGTTTGCCGTATTGGAGCGACCAAGAGCGACGACCTACCGCGGCGGGTAGTCTGTCTCCAATTAACATCAGACCAAGGAGTACGAATCATGTTTACCGCACTGCTTTCACTGGCTGCACTCGGGGCGATGCCGATGTTGTCCGACGATCCTCCCAGGCCGCTTGATCCGCCGGGGGGTCGGCAGGCGCCCGCCCAAGGGGCGTTTGAGAAATTTGACCGCAACAATGACGGCGTGCTCGATCGTGAAGAGTTCCGGCAGGCGATGAAGCAGGCCAAGAAGCAAATGGCGGCGGCGCGGCGTGATGGCGATCCGCAGAAGCCCGCGCGTCCGGATGTACCGCGGCGCGCTGCAGTCGCGCGCGGCGAGAATGGTCCGATGCCGCCGCGGTGCTCCCCGCTGCAAGAGAACCGGCCGGCGCCGCGATGGAACCGTGCTCGGGCACAAGCCGCCGCGCCGCCTTCAGAGGCTCGCTGCGAGATGCGACGGCAATGTCCGGACGGCCCCATGCAGCCCAGGCGAGGCGCGGGGCCGCGGTGGGGGCAACGCGACCGGAAGGCGGTCAAACATGCCGTGGCGCGGACGTTGAAGCGACATCGAAGTGAGATTGACCGCATGGTAAACAAGATGGTGCGGGAGGCCGTGCGAGAGTTGCACTCGTGCTCGGACGACGGGATGCCGGTGCAGCCGCCGGGGCGTCAGGGGGCATTCTGCCCGTGGGTAGAGCGTGGGCCCGCCGTCGGCCAGCGACCGCGGGAGGAGAGACGGATAGACCGGCAAATGCAGCGGTTTGACGCTGACCGCGACGGGCGCATTTCGCGGGATGAATTCCGCGGCCCGCCTGGTCCTCGCGAGCGGCGAGAAGCAGGCGGCGACGGAAGACAAGAGCGGCGGGGATCGTCGAGACCGCTACCGCCGCGGCAGCAACAGGACGAACC
>CAYYBO010000128.1:0-3911 GCA_964470125.1 uncultured Planctomycetaceae bacterium
CATGTGGCCTCCTTGCGGGATGCTCCGCCCGAGAGGGGGCGGCGGTGCTCGTATTGAGCCCTCCTAACCTCGCTTCTAGATCTGTGTCTCACTTCGTGGATGACGCGAACCGGGGAGGTCCAGGAATCGCGGCCGAGCGATTCGCGGAACAAGCTTCCCATGCGTTTAGACTAAGGAGTTTTCCGATGAGTAGCAGATTAGGCAGGATCGTGATAAGCGTCGCCTTGGTAGCCTGTGGAATCTTCGCTGCCGGTTGTGACGAGCGTGGGTGGGGTCGCGGCAGGTACTATGGCGATTACTCCTCGACCGATGTGTCCTTCGGCCTCGACTGGTTGCCCTGGTTTGGCGGCTATAGCGTGGTCGACGACTACGAGTACGTCACGGAGTACTACTCCACGGAGGTTGGGGACTACGGCTGGTACGATTACGACTATGGTTGGGGCTACGACGACGGATACTGGCGAGGAAAGCTCGCCGACAAGCCATAGCGGCGGACGAAGAGGCCGGCCGCACGGGGGGTCGCCGACGTGGGCGTCCTCGGGTCCGGCCGGATGGCCTTGAGCCGGGCACTCCTTATCCTTCTACCGCACTCCTGCACAACGCGGTATGGGCGGAGCCCGGCAGGTGGCGGTGGCTCCGTCGATCAGCCGAAGCGTCCAGCCGTGTTGCTGCAGGCGAGCACCAGACGTCGCCCTGCGGAAAATCACTCACTGATCGCCGCCTGGCCTCCGCGATCCAAGAGAGGCTTGCGGCCTCGCCAGAGGACGGGGCTTCGCGGTGCCAGGAGCCGGCGTGCTGCCGGCGGGCTTCAGCGGCTTAGCCTGCGGCTGCTGCTTGGTTTTTGGGCCCGCCTCCACAGCAGCCTGGTCCGCCACCGGATCACCCCCCGTCACTGCCTCAGAATCGCCGCGAGACTTCGTGCATGTCATGGTGCAGTTTCCTTGAATCACGCCTCCCTCCTGCACCACGATCTTGGGAGCCCTGATATCACCCATCACGTAGCCGGTCGAGCCGACCTCCACTGATTCGCTTGCCGTTACCGGCCCCCGCACCCGACCGAGCACTGTAATTTTCCGGGCGATGACCTCAACCTGGAGCCGGGCAGTTGCCTCAATGCGAATGTCGCCGCACGTGGCGAGCGTCTTTCCTGGGTGGGATCCGACAATCCGCAGGTCCGTGAGAGAGACTACACGTCGGCAGTGTGGGCAGCTCACCGACAGGGCTCGCGCGGAGACACGCATTGCCCCCCCACAGAAACAGCACCTGGCTATTCTCGTCCGTGCACCCTGGAACACAATGCACAGTATAACGTTGTATGCGGGGCCGGCCAATTGCCGGCGTGTGGGTGGCCTGGCTAACCAGCTACGAGCTGGGGTCTCCCGTTGACCGAGAGCAGCTACCTGCCCGCAAGGCGCACCGCTTGTGGAGAATCATTGCTGCGGGCGAAGAGTAGGCGGAAATCGATGTTGCTCGTCCCAACAAAGCTCCACGCGACGCTATTCCGTTTCTGTAGACGCTCAATCGCTTTCCAGACCCAGGCACCGGAATCCTCGTCATGCAGGATTCTTCGCCTACCCGGACGAGCGCGAGGCCTTGAGTGGCCTGAGCGACAGCTCGTCTTTGCCAGGGAGTGGGCGTTGCGCAGCGTTTGCGACGCTTTCGGTGAGAACGAGTGAGCCCCCGGCTGGAATCATGATGCGGCCGATAACTTGGGCAATCACGAAGTCCACGGGAGCCGGGTCTGTTGAGGCGGTCTCGCACGATAGTGGGGGCGCACGGCACAGCGCGAACCGGCACGGCCTTGGCTGCGTCCTAATGTATGTGCCCCGACTAACGCATTCGCTGAGCTGGGTGGCTTCCACCCTTGCTCGCTCCGGCTGCAGTCGGGCGGTGACTCAGCCCCCGCCAGGATGGCGTACCGGGCTTGGGCGAGAGGACCCATGTATTGCGATTTCGCATATAGGTTGTTCAAGTATCAGGCGTGGTGGAAGGGCCTTAAAGTTAGGAATATGTTCTAACCGAGGCTACTGCTCGAAGGGCTTGCGTAAGGTCTTTCATATTAGCCATTTATGGCCGCTCACCGGCAGTCAGATGGCTGCCTGTAATCAGCTTTTGCTTGACCCGAGCGTTGACGGGTGATAACATGGTGTCTTCATGACACGAGCCGCGACGAGAGCAGCAAAGACTGACAGCCGGGCGAAGAAACGCAGTCAAGCCGCACGCCGGAGCCCGCTGAAGAAGGCGAAGACGGCCGACAGGCCTGCGCGGTCGAAGAGTTCACCGCCCGCGCGAGGTTCCGGGGAGAAGGCGGCTCCCCTGAAGCGCAAATCCATCTCCAACTACGCGGCGGCCCTCAAGTACCTCGATAGTCTGGTCAATTACGAGCGCAAGCCCGCCACGCGCCGGGTTCGGGAGACCTTCACGCTCGCTCGCACGAAACGGTTCCTCGCGGATCTGGGCAACCCCCACAGGCAGTTTCGAAGCGTCCACATTGCCGGCACGAAGGGCAAGGGCTCGACGGCGGTGATGCTGTCAAACATGCTGCAGGCAAACGGGCTCAAGATCGGACTATATACCTCGCCGCACATCCTCGATGTCCGCGAGAGAATCTCAGTCGACAACGCCATGATCCCCGAGGAGGCCATGACGCGACTCATAGGCCGGGTTGCGCAGCTTGCCGAGAAGTACAAGCCTGAGCAGCCCACCTACTTTGAAGTCCTCACCCTTGTTGCTTTTCAGTACTTCGCTGAGGTCAAGGTCAACATCGCGGTCGTCGAAACCGGCTTGGGTGGTCGTCTGGACGCAACCAACGTCCTTCTGCCGGACGTTTGTGCCCTCACCAGCATCAGCTACGACCACATGGACCAACTCGGCAGCACCTTGGATGAGATTGCCACGGAAAAGGCGGGCATCTTCAAGGAGGGCGTGCCTGTAGTCAGCGCTCCTCAACCCGAGGGCGTCAAGAAGGCCCTGAGGAAAGTCGCCGGCCAGGTAAGTGCGCCCCTGCTTTTCACCGGCGACGACATTACCTTCAGCTATCGCTTTGAGTCGTCGCGCACCGGCGGTCCCCAGGCGCGCATTTGCGTCTCCACGCCCACATGCCACTTCGACCACTTGGCCGTCCCGTTGGTGGGCAAGCATCAGGCGATCAACTGCGGCGTCGCCGTCGGCGTTATGGATCAACTTAAAGCACGCGGCTTCAAGCTCGATGACGAAGTATCCGTGGCCGGTCTGGCCAAAGTTTCCCTTGAAGGCCGCATGGAGATGATTTGCGAGAATCCGCGCGTCCTGGCCGACGGAGCCCACAATGCCGCCAGCATAGAAGCCGTGATGCGGGCCATAGGCCAGAACGTCCCTTACGACTCGATGGTGGTCATCTTCGGGTGCTGCGTCGACAAGGACATCGACGGTATGCTCCGCCTGATCCAGCTTGGGGCCGACAAGATCATCTTCACCAGGATCAAATCGCCGCGCTCGGCCGACCCCGCCGAGTTGGTCACCCGCTTCGCCGCCTTGAGCGGAAGAATGGCGCAAGTGGCCGACAGCCTCACGGAAGCGCTGGAGATCGCTCAGAAGGCCATTACCCGCGACGATCTGATCTGCATCACCGGTTCGTTCTACTTGGTCAGTGAGGCGAAGCGGCTGTTTGCGGCGACCGCCGCCAGCGGGAATACCCCTGCCGGCGCTGGCGTCTGACGCGGCCTCGCCGCCATGGACGGCGCGTGCGTCGGGGGCTTGATCGTGCATCTCCGCCCTGACTTCCTCGTCCCGGCTTATGCTCACGGCGTTTTTCCCATGGACGTCGACGGGCGGATCGAGTGGTTCTCGCCCGATCCCAGGACCATCCTCCCGCTGGAGCGCTTCAAACCAGATAGGGACTTGGCGCGGCTCCGCCGCTGCTACCGCCTCGA
>CAYYBO010000128.1:3921-10626 GCA_964470125.1 uncultured Planctomycetaceae bacterium
GGATCAACGCCGCCTTCCTGCGCGTATTGCGGCACTGTGCCGACCGAACTGAGGGCACCTGGATATCTGAGGAAATCGTGGCCGCTTACTGCGATCTGTACCGATTGGGTTTGGCGCACAGCGTGGAGGTCTGGCAGGATGGAGCCCTGGCCGGCGGCCTGTACGGAGTCGCCCTCGGCGGGGCCTTTTTCGGTGAGAGCATGTTTCACCTGGCGCCGGACGCCGGCAAAATCGCCCTGGCGAGCCTCGTAGAGCGGCTGCGTTTGCGAGAGTATGTTCTCCTCGATGTTCAATTCATGACCGAGCACCTGCGGCGTGTGGGTGCGGTGGAAATCCCCCGCCACGAATACTTGCGGCGGCTGGCGGGGGCGCTGCGTCTGGTGCGTCGGTTTGATGATGATGCCCAGGGCGTTTGAGAGATTGGCTCGCCCTGCGGGCATAAAGAGACCCCCGGCGGAGTTCTCGCCGGGGGTCGTCATGCAGTTGCACTGTTCGGCGGCAAAGCCGGTGGCGCATCCGTCGTCGGCCGGGAGCCTAGATGACACGATCGTGTCACCAGGTCCGCCGGCCCTTGTTGCCGCTACTTGCCCGTCAGAATGGCGTCCTTGGCCGCCTTCGCCACGCGGAACTTGACCACGTTCTTTGCCGGAATCTTGATCGCTTCGCCGGTGGCGGGGTTGCGCCCCATCCGTGCCTTCCGCCTCACCAGAACCAGTTTGCCCACTCCGGGCAGCGTGAAGCCGTTCCTGGCTTCCTTGTACGCCGTCGTGACCAGGCAATCCATGAAGGCCACCACTTGCTTGCGGGTCATCTCGTTCTTCTGCGCCAGGTGGCTGATTAGGGCGCTCTTGCTCATGGTTTTCGACTTAGGCATCGTTGCCTCCTCAAGTATGTCGACGTTCCTTCGCTGGGCCGCTACTTCGCAGCCCCAACGGGCCGGAAATCTAATGCGCCGGAGCGCGGAATGCAAGATCAACCCCATTTTTCAGGCTTAATTCCCGTCCGGGCGCGCAGAGGGTCGTGGCGGGGTTGCTCCTAGCGGCGGCGCCCGGCGGCCTCGCGCAGCGCTGGCACGAGGTTTAACCGCTCCCAGGTGAAGCCCGGACCGGTACGCCCAAAATGCCCGTGAGCCGCGGTTTCACGGTAAATCGGCCTCCGCAGCTTCAAATAGGCGATGATTTCAGCCGGCGTTAACGGAAAAACCTCACGAACCAGACGCTCCAGCTTGCTGTCTGCCAGCCGGCCGGTTCCCTGCGTGTCGATCAGCACCGCGATGGGCTCGGCTACGCCGATGGCATAGGCGAGCTGCACCTCGCAGATATCCGACAACCCGGCGCCGACCAGGTTCTTGGCGATGTGCCGGGCCATGTAAGTCGCCGAACGGTCCACCTTGGATGGGTCTTTGCCGCTGAAGGCGCCTCCGCCGTGGGCTCCCCGCCCCCCGTAGCTGTCCACGATGATCTTGCGCCCCGTCACGCCGCTGTCTCCGTGCGGCCCGCCGATGATGAACCTGCCCGTGGGGTTGATATGGAACTTGATACGGTTATTCCAGAGCCGGGGAGATTCGGCCATCACTACAGGATGGATGATCTGGTCGATGATCGTCTGCCGAAAGCGACTGTTGACGTTGCCCTTACGGTCGAGCAAGTCCGACCTGGCCTCATGCTGGGTGGACAGAACTACGGCCGCCAGCCGCAGGGGGGTGCCGTTGTCGTATTCGATCGTCACTTGACTCTTAGCATCCGGCCGCAGCCAGGGGATCGCTCCGCTCTGCCTCAAGGCGGCTTGCCGCTCCATCAACCGATGAGCCAGATATATGGGCATCGGCATGAGCGACTTCGTCTCGCGGCACGCGAAGCCGAACATAATGCCCTGATCCCCGGCGCCTTGGGCCCTCTGCTTTGTCGCGGTGACTCCCTGACTGATGTCCGCTGACTGGCTGTGGATCGTGCGCAACACGGCGCAGCTCTGATCAGAGAACCCTCCCGCCGGGTCGGTGTAACCGATCCTGCGGATCGTCTGGCGAACGTCGTTCTCGATCGTGCCCAGAGCCAGTTCGGCTTCCTTGTTATGAACCGTCACCTCGCCGGCTAGGACCACCAGGCCCGTGGTGACCAGCGTCTCCACCGCCACCCGGGCGTTTGGGTCCCTGGCGATGAGAACATCCAGGACGGTATCGGAAAGCTGATCGGCCACCTTGTCGGGATGCCCCATGCTGACGGACTCTGAGGTGAAGAAATGTCGTCCCTTCCTCTGTCGAATGTTGCAGCCCACACCGAGCTCCTTGTCGCTGTACCCTGTAAGCGTGCTGGTCGGCGGACCAGCCGAGGCAGGGATGATAGAGACCCTTCGCGACTTGAGCAAGAGCAGGCGCCGCAGGGCGCACTCCAGGCTGTCGATCGTACCCGTGGCGACACTGCTTGGCTGCGGGAGAAGGGCTTGTGCCGCGGCAAATAGGCGATGAATAGGGCTCGCCCAACAACAAACCTGCTTGTTTTGCGTTGCCGGCGACGCCCAGGCGTGGCCGCTGGGCGACCTGTTCGCTCGCGTCACTCCTGCGTGGCTTCCGGGCCCACCGCTATGATCTGACCGTCATACGCCAGCGCCATGCTCGGCGGCAGGGATTGGTTGGTCGCCTGGTGAGCAAGCTCGTGGGCGATGTGGGTGAAGAACGTTCGCCGCGCCGAGATCGCTCCGGCGCACTGGATCGCTTGATCCAGATTGAAGTGTGTCGGATGCGGCCGTTTGCGCAGGGCGTCAAGCATGAGTGTGTCAAGGTTGCTCAGCAGCGGCCAGGATTCTGGGGGGATTCTGCTCACGTCTGTGCAGTAGGCGAAATCGCCGATGCGAAAACCGAGGATTGGCAGCGTGCCGTGGAAGAGAGGAATCGGCGTGACCACCAGGCCGTGGATCTCGAAGGGGGCGTTAACGGCCTGCAAGGAAAGACGCGGCGTGGCCGAGGGGTAGTCATTTTGGGGGGCGAACGCATAAGCAAACATGCTCGTCAGGCGATCCAGCGTCTCCGTCCGCCCGTAGCACGGGATCACTTGCTTCTGTACCCAGTTGAAGCGGCGGAGGTCGTCCAGACCGGCGATGTGGTCGATGTGGTGGTGGGTATAGAGCACCGCGTCCACCCGCGTGATGTTGTTGGCTATGCACTGCAGCCGCAGCTCCGGACCGGTGTCAATCAGCAGCGTCGTGCCCGCATGCTGCACGGCGATGCTCGGCCTCGAACGGCGGTCCTTGGGGTCGGTTGAGGTGCAGACGTCGCACCGGCACGCGATCATCGGCACGCCGTGGGAGGTGCCCGAGCCCAGGACTGTGATGGTCAAGCCGCTTGGCATCGAGGACATTATACAAGCCGTGGCCCTGCCTGATGGCCTTTGATCGTGCCTGCCGATAAAGTGCTATCCGGCGTGACGCGTGCGAAGGATTCCACGCGGGCAACTGCTCGCCCGCGGTCTGGCGGTGACGACCATGAACCGACAAGCGACGAGTCTGTCCTGCATTCTCCTTAGCCTGGTTCTCTTGCTCCTTTGGGTCGAATCATCGCTCGGACAACGGCTCACCCGGCCCGCCTCCCAAAAGGCTGCCCCGCGCAATGCTGCCACGGAGCCTCCCGCCCTCTCTGATGCTCTATCAAAGGCCCTCACTCTCCAAATCGCCCTCGACGTAGCCGGCTTCTCGCCCGGGCTCATTGACGGCAGCATTGGTCGAAAGACTCAAGCGGCCTTGGCCGCTTTCCAAGCCGGCGCGAGTCTCCCACCCACCGGGCGGGCGGACGAAGCCACGTTGCGTGCCCTGGGCGTCGGCTCACGGCCGATCCTGCGGAAGTACGTGCTCAGCCCCGAGGACCTTGGGCAAGTCGGTCCGTGGCCGAAAACCTGGATCGAGAAGGCCGCCGCCAAGAGGCTGGGCTACCGGTCGGCGGCGGCGCTCGTGGCCCATAAGGGCCATTGCAGCCTGGCCCTTCTGGCACGCCTCAATCCGCGGCTGAACCTCGACACCCTCAAGGCTGGCGACGCCCTCTGGATCCCGGACGTCACCGCTCAACGGCCATTGTCTCAGGCCGCGGCCATCCAAGTCGACTTCGAGCGCAAGTTCGTTCAGGCTCTTGATCGCTCCGGCAATGTCCTCGCCATGTTCCATTGCTCCATCGCCAAGAAGAAGGAGAAGTTGCCCCGTCGCGACTGCAAGGTCGCTGAGATCGCCATCGACCCGGTCTACCTCTTTGATCCCAAGATGTGGCCGGAGGTCAAGGGCGTCAATCGCAAACTGCTGATCCCTCCAGGGCCGCGCAATCCTGTCGGCCTGTGCTGGATCGGGCTTAGTCTCGACGGCTACGGAATCCACGGAACGCCCGAGCCCGAGTTGATCGGCAAGACCGGTTCGCACGGGTGCATTCGACTGACCAACTGGGACATCCTCCGCTTGGCCAAGATTGTGCGCGTGGGTACGGAAGTCCGATTCACGACCTCCCGCTCAGTCGCCTATCGCCCCTAGCACACAACGGTTGCCTCGCTAACCCGGAGCGACGTCAACCTGAAGCGGGCGGCAGCGAGGGCAGCCCGCCCGGACTTCACCGGCGAGCTTCCAGGCTCGTCCGTGCTCGCGTTGCTGCCGGTGCGGTCTGGGGCTCGGGACGGGCACCCCGCGGAGCAGAAACCTACGGCACCCTCCGTAAGGCTCGCCGTTTGCCGGCCCCATAGACAAGCTGACCCACCCAACCGGGTCCGCCCCGGTTGGTCAAACCCGGCCTCTGCCCGATCTGCTGTCGCCGTCTGGCCCGCCCTCGCGGGGTCGCCGCTCAGGCGGTACCATCAACGCCTTATCGGGTCGTCCACGGCCATCCAACTGTGCGCGCGGTGCCAGGTGGTTCGCTCGGCGATTCCGAAGTGTCTCACGATGACTGCCGGCCCCTGAACCGAAGGCGGGTTGTCGAGGTGACGCCTGCTGCGACCCCCGACGACGGAGCAGGGCGCTGGTTGTTGAGATCGCCATGAGAGACGAGGCAACCTGGGTCTGGCGGCTGGCGGCCAAAGCCATCGGGCGGCCCGAGGGGTTCCTCGCCGGAACCTTCGCCGGGCTTGTCTTCGCCGGTACGATCCTTTTGGCTCTTCCGATCTCCCACCAGGGCGACCGGGTTCGTTTTCTGGACGCGCTGTTCCTATCGACTTCCGCCGTTTGCGTCACCGGTCTGACAACCGTTGACGTGGGATCCGATTTCAGCCGCTTCGGCCAAGTGGTCATCACCGTCCTGATGCAGTTGGGCGGCTTGGGCATCATGATCTTTGCCGCGTTGGGCGCCCAGGCCGTGGGGCGGCGCCTGTCGTTTCGCTCGCAGGCGGCGTTGTCGGATGCGTTTTTCCAAAGTTCGGCCGCCAGCCAACTAAGGACCGATCTGAAACGGATCATCCTGTTGACCTTCGCCTGCGAAGCCGGCGGCGCCGTCCTGCTCTACATGGAGTTCGCCCGCTCGCCGCACGCGCATCCGCTCGCGTTCTCGGCGGTGTTTCACGCCATCTCCGCCTTCTGCAACTGCGGCCTGTGTTTGTTCCCGGACAGCCTCACCGCTTACAGCCGGCAGCCGCTCGTATTGTGTACCTTCATGTTCTTGATCATCCTCGGCGGATTGGGGCATGCCGTCGTCCTCGAGGTCACCAGGCGAATCAAGCGAAACTTCCTTTCGCAGGAGCAAGATTCCGTACGGTTGAGCCTCCACTCTCGCGTCGTGGTGTGGACCACGGCTTGGCTCATCGTTGCGGGTACACTCGGACTCCTGTTTTGCGGGCAGACAGAGGCGGAGCAAAGCTGGTCGGAGCGGGCCTGGGGAGCTCTGTTCCAATCGGTTACTTCCAGAACAGCGGGCTTCAACACCGTACAGATCTCCAAGCTGCCGGCGGCGTCGCTCCTCGTGCTCATCATCTTGATGTTCATTGGCGGCGCGCCCGCCTCCTGCGCCGGCGGCATCAAGACGACGTCCTTCGCGGTGTGGATCGCCCATTTTCGCGCCCGGCTGAAAGGTGCGAGAGACACGGTCTTATTCAATCGGCGTATCCCCGAAGATACGGTGGCCCGGGTCGCCTTGGTGAGCACGCTGGCCGTTGCCTGGTCTCTGTTGGGAATGTTGGTTTTGACCCTCACCGAGCGGCCTGCGGCGGGAGGAGTGAGCTTCCTCGACCTGCTTTTCGAGCAGATTTCGGCCTTCGGCACCGTGGGTCTATCCACGGGCGCGACTGCGGGCTTGTCGGTCGGCGGGAAAGTGTGGATCATCATGACCATGTTCATCGGCCGGGTCGGTCCGCTGACGGCGGCGATGGCCATCATCGCTTCCCAGACGCCGGCCGTGCGCCACCCACAGGAACGGGTGATGATCGGATGAAGTGAGAGGTCCCCGCATGAAACAGGTCGTGGTCATCGGCTTGGGACAGTTCGGCATGCACCTGGCCCGCGAACTGACCAAGCAGCACTGTGAGGTCCTGGCCATGGACACCAGCGAGGCCCGAGTGGCCGACCTGCGCGACGATGTCCACCGCGCCCTGATCTGCGACGCCAGGGACCTGGACACTCTTAAGTCGGTGATTCCCTCGTCCATCGACGAGGCGGTGGTCTCGATGGGCGAGAGCATCGAGGCCAGCGTCCTCTGCACCCTGCACCTTGCCCAGATTGGCGTAAAGAAGATTCGGGCCAAGGCGATCAACGAAG
>CAYYBO010000129.1:0-6473 GCA_964470125.1 uncultured Planctomycetaceae bacterium
CATGGTGTTCCCGTCGGCCACGGGGGGCCGACGCTACGAGCAATCGTGTAATGCCCTAGCCATCAGACCTGCCGTTTAGCGGCCGTAACGCCCGAGGGAACGCGCGTTCTGCAGAGGTAAGCCTACGAACTGCCGGACCCCTTAACCGCCGCTGTCATTGCCCGCACGTGCGCCGGCGTCGTGCCGCAGCAGCCGCCGATGATGGACACGCCGATCTCCAGCAACTCCTTGACCTTTCCCGCCATGAACTCCGGGCTTTCCGGGTACTCCACCCGACCGTCGCGCACTTCCGGAAGGCCCGCGTTCGACTGGATGATGAGCGGACTATCGCTGCACTGCCGGAACCGACGGGCGATCTCAACCATATTGACGATGCCGTTGCCGCAGTTCGAGCCGATCACGTCCGCTCCGGCCGCCTGCAAACCGGCCGCCGCTTTCTCAATCGTCGTGCCCATGACGGTGAAGAAGCCCTTCGGCGTGGCGTCGAATGTCATCGTTGCCACAACAGGTACTCGCGGCGATACATCTTTCGCCGCCCTGATCGCCAGGACCGCCTCGGCCAGGTCGATCATCGTCTCGATGAGAACCACGTCCACGCCCGCAGCGATCAGTGGCGACATCTGCCGCCGATAGCTCTCCTGAACGGCCTGCGGCTCGGCGTCGCCGTAGGGCTTCAGCAATCTGCCGCTCGGCCCGCACGACGCAGCGATATAGGCCTGATCCCCGACTGTTCCTCTCAAGACCTCGACGGCGGCCAGGTTGATCGCCTCGGTCCGCCCTTCCAGCCCATACTGGGCCAGCTTCAACGGCGAGGCCCCGAACGTGTTGGTGGCGACGATCTCCGATCCGGCCGCGACGTACTCCTCGGCGATCTCGCGGAGCACCTCCGGCCGAGACAGGTTCCACGCCTCCGGGCACTGTCCGCCAGCAAGCCCTCTGGCCAGGAGCATCGTGCCCAGGGCGCCGTCGCCGATGATCGGGCGCCCCTCCTTGAGCCTGTCGAGGAACAGCTTCATGCTCAGGGAGCTCCGACGAGTTGCTTGACTCGGTCCACGGCGTTGGCCGCGTCAAAGCCGTAGGCATCCGCCCCGATCTCGCGGGCGAATTCCTCGCACAGCGGCGCCCCGCCGACAATCGTCTTGACCTTGCCCGCCAGTCCCTCTTGCTTGACCAGTTCGGTCACCGCTTTCATCGCCGACATGGTGGTGGTCAGCAGGGCGGACATGCCGATGACCGGGGCGCCGCTCTCTTTGGCCGCGGCGACAAATCGATCCGGCGGCACGTCGTTGCCCAGGTCGATGACCTCGAAGCCGGCGCCCTTGAGCATGATGCCCACCAGGTTCTTTCCGATGTCGTGCAAATCACCCTGCACGGTCCCCAGCACGACCTTGCCGATCGGCGGAACGCCCTCCTTGACCAGAAGCGGTTTGAGCTTCTCCATGCCGGCGTACATCGCCTTGGCGGCCATGAGCACATCCGGCAGGAAGACCTCATGGGCCTTGAAGCGCTGCCCGACGATATTCATCGCGGCGATAAGACCGCCATCCAGAATCCGCTTGGCGGCGATCCCACTATCAATGGCCCGCCCGGTCAACTCCGCCACCTTCTCGTCGTCGCCGTTGACCAGGCAATCCGAAATCTGCTCGAGCACGTTCATGTTCGACGCTCTCCCATCACCCGCAGGCCTCAATCGCCGGCCAAGGCGCGAATCCGCTCCCGACAACCCTTCGTATCACACCGCTCACAAAACGGATAGGTCATCGCCAACCGGTGAATCTGGCGAGGCCCGGCGACCAACACGCCTGAGACGGACTTCAGCGGTTCCATCAGGAAGCTCTCTCGCAATGTGATGCCGATCTCATCCGGACGCAAATACTCAAACAACTCTCGCTGCCCGCTGATGTGCCAGCCGCAGTAGCCCGGGCTGTACCGCAAGGCGCAGACCTCGGTCGCATCCTGACCGGCCGCGGTGCATTGACCACTAAACCGCACCTCCAACAGGTCGCCCAACCTATCCGCCGCGGCGGAGGCGAGAGCATCGAGAACAAACGCCGTGGCGAAGTCGCCGCGCTGAAAGCAGCGCTGTATCTCCGCCCCTGGTTTGGCGCCCACCGTGGCCGCGAACAGGGCCAGCCGCTCCGCTTGCGGGAAGATGTCGCCGACCGGGGTGCGCGGCCCGTTGCGGCCATCTCCCTCGTACACCCTTGCGAAATCGTCCTTGCCGATCTCCGCCACAATGCCCTTCGGCTCGGCGTTGGCGACGAACAACTTCACCGATTGCTCAAAGGCCGCTTCCAGCGACGGCGAAGCCGGCCGACCCTCGCCGACACCTTGACTCGCCAGGAACGCCCCGCGGTCCGGCATCACTTCCGCCACGGAGAATGTCACCGCCTTGCCCATCATTCTTCACTCGGCAGCCGGTCCATCCCGTACCGCTTCGCCTCCCGCTCCATCAGCCGGGTCAATTCCGCCTTGACCCCCTCGGGCAGTCGCGAGGGTTGGTACTCGGCCAGCAGCCGCTCCACCTCACGGTGGGTCCGCTGGCCCAGCGTCAGACCGCCCTCCTCGATCCACCGCGAACGATTGGCCCGGTCGATGACCGCTCCGGAGAAGTAGTGCTCCTCCTTGAGATAGCGGCGGGTGTGCTTGGAGATCAGCAAGTGCCGATCCTTGAGCAGTTCCTCGAACCGCGGCAGAGCGGGGAAGTCTTCTTTCGGCTCGATGCCCTGGACCATCCGCAGGACCATGCCGCAAATCTCGTTGTCCACGACCAACTTTTCGATGCTCAGGCAGCTTTCGAAATCCAGCATGCCCGGCCCGGAGATGCTGTTGATGCCGGACAGCGCCGCCAGCGTGGCGCCCATTGACGACTCGATGCCCGCCTGGGCGTCCAGCGACTTCGCATCACTCAGGCCGATGTACGCCTGGGTCGGCAGCCCCAGGTGCTTGCCGATCTCGTTGTAGGCGCAGTCGATCATCATCGTCTCGATCGCCCCCATGGGCGTTGTTTCATACCGCACGTCGAAGATGGCCGGAGAGCCGCCCCAGAGCACCGGCGCGCCCGGGTTGGTCAACTGACTGATGGCCAGGCCGCTCAGGGTCTCCGCGGTGTGCTGCACCAGCGAGCCGACCAGCGTCACCGGGGCGACGAAACCCGACAACGGCATGGAGATGAACTCGACGGGGATCGACCAGCGGGCACAGTCCACCACGTTCTGCGAGGTCACGTCGCTCCATTTGAGCGGGGCCGTCGGGCAGCAGGAGAAGATGGTCAGCGGCTTGGCCTTCAACTCTTCCTTGCTCCCCCGCACGGCCAATTGCAGGTCCCGCATGACGTTAAAGGCGTCTATGGTGAACGCTCCCGTTACCACGGGTTTCTCGCAATATATGAGACTGAGGTACAGGCGGAAGCTGTCGGAGATGTTCTGGTGTACGTCGGCAGGGACCAGCGCCGTGCTCTGCGAGGCGACGTGATTCAGCCGGCTGACGACTTTCGCGTATCTGACGTAATCCGCGGTCGAAGGCCGGCGAACCCGATCGCTGCCGTGGTCCAGAATGTTGATGGCCGCCGAGCCGGGCGTGAAATGGACCTTGCTGCCCGAGAAGTCATGTGTCTGGCGGCCCAGGGCGTCGTAGAGTTTGAACGATCCCGGGGCCGTCTCCAGCGTCTTTTCGATGATCTCGTCAGTGAAGAGCACGCGATGTCCGGCGCGGTCGATCCTCGCCCCGTGCTCGGCAAACAGGCCGATGACGCCGTCGTTGTGCACCTCCACGCCAAGCTTGAGCAGAATCTCCTGAGCTTGAGCGATGATCTCCTCCACCAAGTCTTCGTCCAGAAACCTGACGAGCGGCCTCATTGGTGAACTCTCCGGGGGCTGTTGCAGGCTGCCTCGCCTCCGTGGGCGAGCGATCTCTGGTGATAGTACGCGGAACCATGCCGTGGGGCCACGTCTGGCTTGGTGTAGCCTCGGCCCGTTGATTTGTACGGCCGGGTGCGGCGAGAAAGGGAAGCAGGCGGCTAGACGCCCACTACCGTCTCGACAAAAGCCGCGATGTCCAAGCCGTCGGCGGCGCGGTCTTCGTTCAGGTCCGCCCTCCCGGCGCCGTCAGGATCCAATCCAACCAGCGCCGAACTGAAGCCCGGCACATCGCTCAGGTCCACCTGGTGATCGGCGTTGAAGTCGCCAAGGATTCCGCACGTGATCGAAGCCCAGAATCCGGCATAGGGATCGCCGTCGCAGCACCACCAGTAGTAGGCACAACGATCAAACTGCGGCTCGTCGCGCCAGAACTGATCCAGCGTGGAGCCGATCTCCGCCTGATTGGCGATGATCCAACCGGCCTGGTTGGTTGAGAAGACGACCCGCATGTAGACCATGCTCGGGAGTTGAATCGGCGGATCGAGCGTGGCCGTCAAGAGTCGCGGAGTCTCCTCGTCGGGGGCCAGATTGAGAAACGAAACCGCCGTGCCCTCTATTGGGCTGGGCGTCTCGGCGCAGGGATCGTCTGACCAGAGGTCTACATAAACGTTGTAGTCCCCGCCCCCGGGGGAATAGACGAGGAGGGAGTACGAGTCCATCTGGCAGCCGCCCGTCACGGCCAGCGTCATGTCGTCCGATGTGATCTCGCCGGCCCCTGGGCCATAGTAGTACGCAATCGGATCCTTGGTGTTTTCATACACAAGATAAGGCGACTCGGCGTTTGTTGTCCTGCACAGACTCGTGATGACCAGGAAAGGCAGGATCAGGATTACTGAGGTGATTCCTGACATTGCACATCTCCTCTCAAGTTGGACATGGACCGGCTGTCACAGTAGCGGCCTGGCCAGTTCGCGTGAAGCGAGACACGTAGCCGCCCACCGCCCGCCCGAAGCCCCCGTTCCGCCATCGCATCCTACTGAAGCTTACCTCCGGCTTGCCCTGCGTGCCAGCATTGCCGCGCCAAATGGTGGCAGCCGGGGCTTCCACCGCCCGGCATGGGGACCGGCCGCCACCCGAAGCGGCTACCAGCGCCCCAGTTTGCGTCAGGGCAGCTTCCAAACCAACGCCTGCAAGATTAGCTTGGCTTCTTCCCCAATTACGGCCCCGTAGACCTGGACATCGACCGGGTGATTCTGTATCCTGAATGTTGGTGGAGGGGCTCGACAACCAGAATGCGATCATGGCATTGCCGCGCCTTGTGCTCTCCCATTTCCGACACATGAAGATGGTTTCAGGGCGATACCGGAGGTGTGCGTCTTTCTGTTTCTTGCGTGTTTCCCAACTCTTCGAAAGGAGTCGCACTCATGAGATGGCAGATTCTAATGGTCGGCTTGGTGGTGAGCGGGATCCTGGCTTCTACCACATTCGCCGAGGACCCGGCTGGTGAGCAACCGGCCCTGGTCCAGGCGGCGCCCGCGGCCTTCACGGACGCGGAGATAGCAGCGGCGGATCGGCTGCGGGCAGCGTACCCCGGCGTGCAGCTCTACCGACAGGGGACGACGCTTGCTCGTGTCTACGGCCGCACTTTGGGGATGGGTGACTCGCCGGAGCAGGTGGCCGCACAGTTCCTGGTCGAAAACGCGGACCTCTTTGCGGCGGAGTCGGCCGACCTTCTGCCCATCACGCGGGTGCTGGAGCAAGGCAACCAGTTGCCCCTGATGCACGACCCGGAGACGGGAACGTACAAGCTCACCTTGCTGTATTACTCGCAGTACCGTGACGGTGTACCGGTATTCCGGTCGGACGTGCGGCTCCTGGTGCGGAACGAGCCGGGCTATCCGCTGGTGTGGGCAGGTTCGAATCTCAAGCGGCTGGGAGAATTTCGCCCCGATCCCACTCTGACGTGCCCGTTGAGCCCGGCGGAGATTGCCCCCGACATGTCGGAGTTCACCACGCCTGAGCCGGTGATCTACGCGGGGATGGACGAGGACTCGGTGACGCCGCGGCAGGCGGTGACCTTCGAGGCGGGCAATGAAGACGGCCCTCAGCGATGGTTGTACGTGGTGGACGCGGAGACCGGCGAGGTGTTGTACAAGGAGAACCGCATCCTGTTCACCGACGTGACGGGCAGCGTTCACGGAATGGCGACGACGATTCCAAAGTCAGACGCGTGCAACCCCGAGGTAGACACGCCGATGAAGTGGGCCAAGGTGACCATCGGCAGCACCACGGCCTACGCCGACGGCAGCGGGAACTTCACCATCCCCAACAGCGGCAGCTCACAGGTGACGGTGACCTCGTCCATGGCCGGTCAGTACTTCACGGTGGACAACCTGAAGGGCGCCGAGGAAACGCTGACCCTGAACGTGACGCCGCCGGGACCGGCCAACTTCATGCACAACGAGCTGAACACCAATGAGCAGATTCGGTCGCAGGTGAACGGCTACGTGCAGGCCAACGTTGTTCGTGACTGGGTGCTGACCTATCATCCGACCTATCCGACGATCTACACCCAGACGAACTTCCCGGTAGATCGGAAGAGCGTCGTGTAGG
>CAYYBO010000129.1:6483-10542 GCA_964470125.1 uncultured Planctomycetaceae bacterium
TTTTTATTTGAATGGTGTTTCAATAATATCCCACTATTCCGCTATATTAACCCCAAAGGAATTTACGGTCAAAGGTGAAAGGACCAGTTGGGTGTTTTGCCCGGGCAACGCCTGGTACGACTATAGCTCACTGAACTTCTGCAAGTCCGGCAGCAGCTATCCGAATACGGCCTTCTCCAGCGTGGTTCATCACGAATACGGCCACCACATCGTCGACCGCGGGGGCAGCGGGCAGGGGCAATACGGCGAAGGCATGGGCGACAGCGTCGCCGTGTGCATTGCCGACGACCCCATCCTGGGCTACGGCTTCACCGGCAATTGCAGCGCGGGCATTCGCACGGCGAACAACACCGTGCAGTATCCGTGCAGTGGAGAGGTTCACGCCTGCGCCCCGCTGCTGTCGGGGTGCGTCTGGAGCACGCGCAACCAGTTGATCGTGACCAACCCCGGCACATACCTCAGCATCCTTTCCAAGCTGACCGTCAACAGCGTGCCCATGCACAGCGGCACCACCACAAGCCCGACCATCTACACGGACTGGATTACGCTGGACAACAACTACTACGGCGGGGCCCACGTCGCGGAGATCACAGCCGGGTTCGCGGCCCACAACATGGTCCCGGCCGACACCACGGCGCCGACGCCGAATCCCATGACCTTCGCCTCGGCCCCCGCGGCGGCGAGCAGCGCCAGCATCACCATGACCGCCACCACGGCCACCGACGCCACCCCGCCGGTCTCCTACTTCTTCGACTTTGTCTCCGGCGGAAGCGGCGGAACCGACAGCAGTTGGCAGACCAGCACGACTTACGTCGACGCCGGGCTGTCGCCCAACACCAGCTACATCTACCGCGTCAAGGCCCGCGACAGCGCCGCCACGCCCAACGAGACCAGCTACTCGTCCAACTTCTCGGCGGTAACCTGGGCCAACGTGCCCACGGCCCCGACGCTGAGCGGTGCGACGGCGACGACGCTCAACCTCGACGTGAACGCCAACGGCAACCCGACGGCGACTGAGTTTGCCGTGCAATGCACCGCCGCCGCGCCGAGCGATTCGACCTGGGCGGGCAAGTATGTAAACGCCTCCGGCGCGGCCAGCGCCAGCGCCGTCTGGCGGACGGACGCCCAGTGGGGAACGACGACCGTGACCGGCCTGGCGGGCTGCACCAGCTACACCTTCGCGGTCAAGGCCCGCAACAGCCAATCGGTGGAAACGTCCTTCGGGGCCGGGGCGTCGCAGAGCACCGCCGGCCGCCAGGGCGATCTGACCGGTGATAACGTCGTGGACGGCGACGACATCCAGGCATTCGTGAATTGCACGATCAGCGGCGGTGACGGCTGCGGCTGCGCGAACCTGAGCGTCTCCGCCTTCGTGAGCTGCCTGCTGGACGCGGGAACTTGCCCGTAGGCCCAGACCGGGATTATCAGTAAACGAACAGGGGTATGCCCAAGATACGGGGCCTACCCCTGTCTCATTTGGGCATGCAGCCACGAAAAGGGGGGGCCAGCCACGGTTTTCCGTCCCCTGACTCCTCTCCGCGTTCTTCTCCATTCCTAAAGAGCTGTTTCAGAACCGGCCGTTCGCAGGGCCGCCCGGACTGAAGTCCGGGGCTCCTCGGAGCTATGAAAGAGCTTCTAAGGCTAGGCGCAGCCAATCGAAGGTGGTATCATGGTTTACGTCTCGGTGCGAGCAGAAGGAACCGTGTGGGGGAGGGGTTGATTGCTTCACGCCGCAGAACCGCTGCCGCAACGTTGGTCTGCCCGCATTTCCCGACCTTTTCCCCGGGTGCAGGTGCGAATCTCGAATCGCTGCCCGGAGCGCGAGGCGCGCAATTGCCCGAGAGGGCCTACCATGAGGAGTCATAAATGAGAATCCGCGACTTGTTTTCCGCCGTCATACTGGCCGGCACGTTCCTGCTTGCGGCCCACGCAAACGATGGATCGACCGATTATCCCGCTGTCCCCTGGTCCGCGAGCGTTGCGTCGGAAAGCACCGCGATCAGCGAGGTGGAGATCGCCGCCGCGGAGCGACTGCGAAACACCTATCCCGGCGTGGAGTTGTACCGCGAGGGCACCACGCTATGCCGGGTGTACGGCCGCGTCTTCGGAATGGGCGACTCAGCGGAGCAAGTGGCAGCGCAGTTCCTGGTGGAGAACGCCGAGCTCTTCGGAGCGGAGGCGTCGGACCTGCTGCCCGTCACCCCCATATTGCGAGAAGGCAACACCCTGCCGCTGGGATACGATGCGGACACCGGGACCTACCGGTTCACGTTGCTGTATTACTCACAATACCGCGACGGGGTACCGGTCTTTCGCGCGGGCATTCGGCTGCTGGTGCGGAACGAGCCGGGGAATTCGCTGGTATGGGCGGGTTCCAATCTCAAGCGGCTGGGCGGTTTCCGCGCGGGGCCCGGCGGGGCTGCCGCGATAGATCCGGCGCAGATCGCTGCTGACATGTCGCACTTCACGACGCCGGAGCCGGTGATCTGGGCCGGTCTGAACGAGGACTCGGTTCTGCCTCGGCAGGCGTTGACTTTCGAGGCGAGCAACGATTTGTCCGGCTCGCCGGTTCCCGAGCGATGGCTGTTCGTGGTGGATGCCGCCACCGGGGAGGTTCTCCACAAGGAGAACCGGATCATCTTCACCAACGTAAACGGCAGCGTGCGCGGCCTGGCGACGACGCTGCCCAAGTCGGACATCTGTAACAATGAAACGAGCGTGCCGATGAAATACGCCAAGGTGGCCATCGGCAGCACCACGGTGTATGCCAGCAGCACCGGCACATTCACGATCCCCAACCCCGGCACCACGATGGTGACGGTGACTTCCTACATGTCCGGCTCATACTTCACCGTGGACAATTACGCGGGGGCCGAGGATACGCTGACGATGAACGTGATGCCGCCGGGCCCGGCGAACTTCGTACACAACTCGGCGAATACCAGCGAGCCGGTTCGGGCCCAGACCAACGCCTACGTGCAGGCCAACATGATCCGCGACTGGGTGCTGACTCACAACCCGTCATTCCCCACGGTTTCGACGCAGACAAACTTCCCGATCTATGTGAACCGCAGCGACGGTTACTGCCCCGGCAATGCGTGGTACGACTCCGGCAATGTCTCGATGAACTTCTGCAGTTCCGGCAGTGGGCACCCCAACACGGCCTATTCGAGCGTCGTACATCACGAATACGGCCATCACTTGTGCAACGTGGCCGGCACCGGCCAGGACCAGTACGGCGAGGGCGTGGGTGACAGCGTGGCGGTGTGCATCGCCGACGATCCCATTCTGGGGTACGGCTTCAACGGCGACTGTAACAGCGGGATTCGCACGGCCAACAACACCATGCAGTACCCCTGCTCCGGCGAAATCCACTACTGCGCCCAACTGCTCTCCGGCTGCGTGTGGAGCACCCGCAATCAGTTGATCACCACCTACCCGAGCAGCTATCTGAGCATCCTTTCCAACCTGATGGTGGACAGCATCCCCATGCACGCCGGCAGCGGCACGATCAACCGCGCCATCTATACGGACTGGATCACGCTGGACGGCGGACCGACCGGGCCGCACTATGCGGAGATCACCGCCGGTTTCCAAGCCCACAACATGACCCCGCCCCCTCCGCCGATCAACGATGGCTGGGCCGACGCGGTCGTCGCCTGCCCCGGCCCGGCTTACACGGGCAGCACGACAACGGCAACCAACGACGCGGCCACGACCTGCGGGACTTCCGACAGCACCGGCGACGTGTGGTACAGGTACGCCCCCGCCAGCAGCGGGACCGCGACTTTCAGCCTCTGCGGGGCCGGCACAACCTACAACTCCGTCCTCTCGATCCATTCCACGTGCCCGGGCACCGCAGGCAACACCCTTGCCTGTGATAACGACGGCTGCAGCGGCAGCACGAGATCGGTGATCACCGATCTGAGCGTGACCGAGGGAATAACCTACTACATCCGCATCTCCGGCTCCGGCGGCGCGACCGGCTCCTATTCACTCACCATCACCGGGCCTGATTGCGCTCCTCCTGACACAACGCCGCCGACGCCGAGTCCGATG
>CAYYBO010000130.1:0-2317 GCA_964470125.1 uncultured Planctomycetaceae bacterium
CTGCCAGGTTTTTCAGCAGGTTAGCGTTACCCAGCTTCTCGAGGAACACAGCCGCCGCCTCCTTCTTTTTCTTCATGTCGCGCCCGCGGAGGTGGTCGTTGTACAGGATGTCAGCGCTCAACAGGATCCCGGAGTACACCACGCGCGGGATCCGCTCCTTGATCTCGTCGAGCGTAAGGCTCTGGATCTTGTGGGCAAGGCGAACCCTGTCCTCGTCCAGCTCCGGGGTTACGATGTCAAACTTCTCCTTCACTTTTTGGAGGGAGTCTGTGAAGCGGCGTTTATCAGGCGCCACAGCGGATCCACCACCTCCGATACCTTTTTGTCCAGGAAGTCCAGCGCTTGACGCTTCTGGTCCCCGGTCAGGTTCTTGTCCTCGGAGATCATGTTCGCCTGCTTCCGCAGGTCCGCCAGCCGGCGCTTCGCATCGTTGAACAGGTCCGAGACCTGGCCCGTCTCCTGGTCCCTGGTCCGCGATACCTTCAGCAGAGACATCTCTTGCGGGTGCTGTTCGATCCATGTCAGGACCTCCTTCGCCCTAGACTTGTCCTTGAGCAATTCGCCCAAGGTCCTTTTCGTCATGTCGATACGGCCGGCCATCTCGTAGAAGACCTTGGCCGGCTCGCTCTCGAAACCGACTGCGCGGCGCGAGACGAACCCGGCCATCCCGGGAGTGTTCATCGGATCCGACGGTCTGGCACCCTTGTCCGTGATGCCCGCGACGTCGGCGAGAGTGTCCGCGACCCGAAGCGTGTGCCGGCCCACCCCGCCCGTGTACCCGCGCAGGGTGTTCTCGAGCTTGATCGGCGATACGCCCTCGCCCTTATTGAAGATCCCCAGGCCCTTGCCGATGGTCTTCATCAGCTCGCTCGTGCCGGGCTTGTATCGGAGGTACGGCGCGACGCCCTGGTCGGCTTCGGACTCGAGCGGGGTGCCGTAGTAGTAGCTCTTGTTGTTGACCCACTCGGCGATCGGCCTGGCGAACGTGGGCAGAAGCTCGCCGGCGTTGCCGATGGGGCTTATGTTCTGCATGATCTCCTCGAGGAACGCCGTGACCTTGGGGTTCAGCGGGGGCGGCGTGCCTCCCTTGACGACTTCGGGTAGGGCGCCCTCGTGGTCCAGGAATTGCAGGACCTTCTCGACCGTGGTGCCGAAGATCAGCCCGATCTCGCCCTTGGGGATCTTGACCTGCCGCCCCTTGATGTCGATGGGCAGGAACCAGAACAGGTCGCGCTCCATCTGGTCGCGCTTCCAGTAATCCGGATCCTGCCGGTTGATGTAGTACAGCACCAGGGAGGGGATGCCGGCCGCGGCCAGGCCCTTGATGGCGAACTTGCCGGGGTTCTCGATGGCCGTCTTCCCCAGCTTGATCGTGGTCTGGGCCCTGGCGTTCAGGAAGGTGTACAACGCCGAAAGGGACTTGGTCTCTGCGCCGCGCACGGCGAAGTCGGTCGAGGCCTCGCGCGACTCCACAGCCGCCTCGACGTCGGACAGCCCCTTGCGGCGGGCCCGCTCGAACACGCCGAGCCGGGTGGGCTTCTCGCCGGCCTCGGAGAGCGCTTCGAGGTAGCCCAGCGGGGTCTTGATGTACTTCCGCATGGCCTTCAGGCCCGTGTCCGTCTCGCGGTGCATCTGCCTGACGGCCTGCTCGCCAAGCGCCTTGTCCAGGCTGACCAGCATGGACCACTCCCCGCCGCTGGCCTTCCACTTCCAGTAGGCCTCCTGGTCCATCTTGGCCTTCTTGTAGATGACGTCCGGGCCCTTCTCGTGAAACACGAGCTGGAACAGGCCGCGGGGGAAGTCGGTGAGAGGGTTAAAGCCCTTCTTCGCGTTCATGAAGGCGGTCAGCCAGTCCCGGAGCGGGTTACGGAACGCGAACTCGGGGGCCGACGTGGCGCCCGTGCGGAGGGTCCGGGCCGGGATCGCCATGAGCTTCACCCAGCGGCCCAGCCCGGTCTCGTAGATCATCTTCATCGACTGGGCCACGTCATCCGGGACCTTGAAGAAATGGCGCTTGCCGTCGATCGACACCGCGATGGTGTCGGCCTCCTGCCGGCCGATCGTCATGACGTCCTTGCCCGTCTCGATGTCCCTGACGTAGGTGATCTTGGGCCTGGTGGGGTGGATCAGCTTGGCCATCTCCGGGGAGAGGGACCGCAGGGCCACGATCGCCCTGGCGGCCCGGTTGCGCTCCACGGCGCTGGTGATCTCGTACGTCATCAGGACGGCCGCCTGGTTGGGCGGAAACATTAAAAATACATAAACCTTCCCCCCACTGTTATTTTTGGGCAACATAAAACTAAACTGTCAATCCCCC
>CAYYBO010000130.1:2327-10380 GCA_964470125.1 uncultured Planctomycetaceae bacterium
GGGTGGTGTTATAGTACGTAAAAAGGTCGGCCGCCTGGGTGGGCGGGATACTGGAAAAGTCCTTCTCCGTGCCGCGCCTGGTCTTGATGGGGCTCCTGACACGGTCGAGGGTCTGCCGCGCGGAGTTCGTCCCAGAGGCGGCGTCCAGCTTGGTGGCGATCTCGTCCAGGTCCTTGCGGAGCGGGGAGTAGTCGGGGCGCAGGGCCTTGAGGCCGGCCACGTCCTGCTTGGTCATGAGCCCGGAGTCGGCCAGCTCATCGAGCAGGCTGTGGAAGTAACTGGTCAGCTCCTTGCCCGAGGCGTCGTACTTGGCCTTGCCGGCCTGGTAGATCCGCTCCGCCTCCTGCTGGGTCAGCTCGAGCTTGACCTGCTCGTCCGGGAGCCTGGTGGCGTTCAGCCGATGCTCCTCGCGCTCGGCTCTGGCCCACAGCCAGTCATCGAAGCCAGCCATGTCGCCCTTGTGCGGGGCGTAGATGTCCTTCAGCGATTTCCCGTTGAACACGATGCGTCCGTTGGCGTCGGTGACGAAGCGCTTGTAGAAGACCTTGGCGTCGGCCCTGCCGGTCGTGCCGGCCAAGAGCTTGACCATGATGGACGGGTTCTGCATGAGCGGCACGTCGATCCCGGAGTCCTCGAGCATCTTCACGAGCTGGTGAATCGGGTGGAACTTGTCGAACAGCAGGAAGCGCAGGCGATCGACCACCTCTGCCGTCTCCCCGGTGCCAGGCGCCACGAGGCCAAAGCTCCCGCTCGGGGGCCTGGTGCCGCCCTTCTTGCCGAAGACCGGACTGTCGTCGTAACTCTCCTCGGGATCCCCCGGCTCGGAGGTGAGGCTGGGGTTGTCGAACTTGACGTACTTCTCCAGCTCCGAGCCCCTGACAGCCTTCTTCCCGGGCCCGCGAAAGATCCCCAGGCGTTCGACCTGGGTCGGCGTGAACAGTCGGACCTGCCCGGTTGTGGGTTCGTACCACCCGCGCTTGCCGGCCCTGACGGCCTGCTGGTCGAGGGACAGGTCGCTCTCGGGGTTGAGATCCTTGGCGTTGAACAGCTGGCCCATGTCCACCTCTCCGCGTCCGACAGGGCGCCCGCCCCACAGGTGGGACTCGACCGTGCTGGACTCGGGGGTGTAGAAGTTCGACTTTAGGTAGTACCCATGCTTCAGCATATTCGTGCCGCGGTAGCCGCGCTCGAACTGTCTGCCCTCCTCGCCGGCCCGGGCCGTGCCCATCCCGTGAGGGGAAACGTCGGGCGCGTTGCCGAAGTGGTAGATGGTCTTCATCTCCCCGGTGGCGTAGGGGCCCACGGGCTCATCCTCGGTCGAGGGGCGCATCTCCATGGTGTCGAAGTTTTCGAGCCGGTAGGACTTCTCGGGGCCCTTCGCCATCTCCGCTTCGTAGTTGGCCTGGTCGATCTCCCGCCCCTCGGCGCTCATGTGATGAGCCAGGTGGGCGTCGCGGTTCATGTTGACCAGGTTCTCCGGGCGGTTGTCCCAGGGCTTGTGGTTGATGTGGTGAGCCACTTCTTCGGGCTCGAGGAGCCGGCCCAGCTTCGTCTCGAGTACGAGGCGGTGCCATTGGATCAGGCCGCGATCGTTGGCGGCGGGGTGGCCCGGGGGCGCCGGGACCATCTGGTAGCCCTGCGCCGTGATGTAGCCGCGCGACTTGCCCTGGCCAAGGTAGAACTGGAGCAGGTTGGTCGTGTCCTGCGTCGGCCCCGTGGAAGTGACGCCCCTGGGGGCGTCCTTAGTCTGGAAGAAGTTGAGCCATTGGGGGGCCGTGAACATGGGGTTAAGGCCCATGAGCTTGGCCACCTCGGCCTCGTAGGCGGCCTTCAGGATGGACGGGGGGATCGGCCCTCTTTCCGGGTTGGGGTCGCCCTCGGCCTCGGCCGCGGCCCTGCCCGTGAGATACCCGCGCTTGAGCATCATCTGTCGGACGTTCTCGGCCGCCTGGCGCTGGGTGGCATCCATGCCCGTGATCTCGTCCCAGCCCTCCTTGCCGTACTTCGCCTCGACGTACTCGACGCCCGTGGTGAGGGGCTGGAGCCCTCGAGCCTCGATCTCTCCGCGCATGATCGACTCTCGCCAGTAGTCCACGTCCCGAGCGTAGTCCGGGCCGCGGTCCCCGCCGCTGATGGCGAGCTTGGCCCCGAGGTGGCTCTGGATAAGGGTCTTGCTGTCCATCTTCTTGACGAAGTACAGCAGGGCGTCCGCGACCTTGGAGCTGGGAAGCCCGATCCGCTGGCGGACCATGTCCCTGGCCAGGTTGAACTCGTGCTGGAGGGGGCTCAAGGAGAACTCGACGACCTTCATGGCCCCGCCGGCCTCGCGGATGGCCGCCAGGTCGATGTCTGGGTTGAGGGACTGAAGGACCCCCTCTGCCATCCGGTCGTTCATGTGTGCCTTCATCTCGGGGAAGCGCAGGACGAACTCCTCTCGGGAGACGCCCTGGTTGGGGTCGTTGAGGCGCCTGACTGCCTGTTCACCCTTGACGTTCTTGATGCCCTGTTTGATTTCTTGGACCCAAGGAAGGCCCTCGCCCACCTCCTTGGCCGTGACGATGCGGCCCCCGGGCTGGCGCTGAAGGATGGCCCAGGTAGCCCCATTGGCGAGGATCTGCCTGGGATCGTCGGACTCCATGGCCGCCGTGCCCGCCCCGATCCCGGCCGCGGCCGGCATCTGCCACAGGGACGGCAGGCCGGCGATACCCCTGAAGATCCCGTGCGTGAGGGCGCCGGCGATGGTCCCCTCGACCATCCCCTGAACCCCACCGCGGTGCAGGCCGTAGAGGCCCCCGTGAACAGCCAGGCCGTAGGGGCCCAGGGCCACGATCTGCGGGAGATCCCAGGCCAGGGCGCCGGTGGTATCGGCCACGATCTTCAGCTCCTCGGGAAGGTCTCTCTGCTTTCCGCTCACGGGGCCGGCCTTGGTGTTGAAGTAGTCGGCCCAGTACGCCCCGGCCGCGGCCATGTTGTCGAACAGGCCGCCCTTGGGCAGGCCCGTGACGCGCTGGAAGAAGTCACCGGCCTTGGCGAGCGCCCCGAACGTCTCGGCGGAGCCGGCCTGCATCCTGCCCTGGATCCTGTCGAGGAACTGGGCCAGGACGTTGAGCTTGCCGGCGTCGTAGGACTCGCTCTCGACGTCGTACTTGGCCGCACGCTGGGCTTCGGTGGGGGCGAAGTCCACCTGCGGAGCGTTCACCTGCTCTGGCGTGGCCGGCCCGATCGTGGGCCCCTGCGCCTTGGCGCGGATCTCGGCCGCACGCTTGGCCGCCATGGCCTCGGTGGATCGGGAGGGGTCCAGGAAGCGCTCCTTGAACTTGTCGCCCAACGGCGGGGGGACGAGGTTCCCGCTGGCGTCCCTGGTCGGCATCTTGATCGGGCCGTTCATGGCCTCGTCGCTCTCCATGAAGAACTTGACCGCCTCCTGCCGCTCGAGCTTGCGGGCCAGCTTGTCCAGGACGCCCCCTGTGTCCGGAAGTTCAGTAGGGACAATCACTTCCGTGGTGTTCATCTGGGCGCCGACACCCTCCCTGGTCTCGCGGGCCAGATCCTTCTGGGCAGACTGCCCGGACAGCTTTTCCTGGAGTTCGTCAAGGACGCCCATATTTCACCTCAACCCATGACCTTGTTGGACATGGTCATCAGCATGGACCAGAGCCGTTCGTTGAGCCCGTATTCCGACATGATTTCCCGCTTCATACCTAGAATGTTAGACTTAATCATGTCAGAAGTCAAGTCCGGGTTGGAGGCGGTGGCCGCAACTACTATATCTTTCAGCCCCTTATAGACTCTCATGAGCCTATCGGCGTCCGTGCCGGCCCGGGTCTCGCTCGGCCGGCCAGGGGGAACTCCCCCGCCAAGGGGCTCGGATCTCATCTCGCTGATGAGGTCCTTGGGGTCCTTGTCCTCGAGAGCCCTCTGCTTCAGCCAGTCCTGCATGGAGACCCCGCCCGAGATGTCCTCGAACACGATGGGCTTCAGCTTGTTGGCCTCGATCAGCTTGGCGTCCTTCCCGGCCCGCTTGCCGGCGGCCTCGAGGGCCGCGTTCCTGGCGGTGATCTCGTCGTTGATCGTCTTGAGCAGGGAGTTCACCCGGGAGGCCCGCTCCAGGATCTTCTTCTGGTTGCCCTTGGACGAGCTGATGGCCTCCGCGGCGGCCTTCAGGGCCATGGCCACCTGGTCGTTGGGGTCCACGTCGGCCGTGGCCATCGAGACGTCGCCGCTCAAAATAGCACCCAGGCGGTAGATGTGGCTCGTGCGCCGCTCCGCGGCCTGGGTGATCCCGTTGTCATAGCCCTCGGCCATCTCGATGGCCTTGTTGGCCGTGATCTTGCCCCCGCCGGCGGCCTTGTTGTAGGTGACAGAGATCTGCCCCTTGCTGTTGGCCGTGATGTTCCAGTCGTCGAGGTTGGCGTTGGCGTCGAGAAGCGACTGCCTGACCGTCTCGATCAGGACGGCCGGGTTCCCGATGTTCTGCATCCTGGCCCAGCGGAGCCCGTCCATGGCGGCCTGCCGCTGGAAGATGATGTCGCTCTCCTCCTGGGCCTGCTTCATCTTCTTGCCCAGCTCCTCCGCCTCGATGAGGTCCTGGACTGCCTTGGCGTCCATGGCGTTGGCCGGGTCGCTGACCCCGCGCTTCAGTAGATACTGGTCCGGGGTGGGGATGTTGACGACGTCACCGGAGGGCGTGGCCGCGGTCTTCCCCGGGACGCTGGACGGGAGATCCTGCGGAAGAAGCGCCTCGCCCGAGCGGATGAGGTTCTGGATCCCGGGGCGCTTCTCGAGCTTGGCCGTCTTGAGGAAGTCGCGGCCGGCCTTCGAGGCCCAGATCCGGGGGTCGTACTTGCCGCTCGCCGTGCCAGCCAGGATCTCCTTCTCGAGATCGAGTTCCTTCTGCTTCATCTCCATGCCGATCCTGGTGCCCTGGGCAAGCCCCTCCCCGATCCCGCCAAGGAGCTGGGTCCAGGGGGATTCCTGATTGATTACGATAGCGCCAGCCATGGTGGCCTCCTTACGTCAAGAGCTTGCCGAGGCCGGCGCCGCCGCTGAGCCCGATCGCTTGGCCAACGCCACCGAGAAGGGCGCCCCAAGGAGACTGCTGTTGCGTGACGATCGGCTGGGTCATCGGGGTCCCGGTGAGAGAGCCGGCCATCGAGAACGGCATCAAGAGTTCGCTCCTGGCCCGGAGCCAATCCTGGTAGGACCGGCCGAGGGCGTTCTGGTACTCGGAGCGGTTGAGGACGTCGCGCCCGGTGACGACGTTGCCGGCCGACAGCAGGTAGTTCAGCATATCGCCAGAGAGACCGGACCTGACCTGGGCGAGATTGCCGAGCCCGCTGGCCGCCCCGCCCCTGCGGTTCATGTCGTCCACGAACGCCTGGTAGCGGAGCTGGGCTTCCTGGTCGGCCATGTTCCTGTTGGTCTCGGCCAAGAGCCGCCCCTGGCCAATGCCGTGCCGGCCGCCGAAGAAGCCGCCCTGCTCGGAGAAGCGGGTGGCCATCGCCTTGGAGGCGTCGTTGTAGTCGCTCATCATGCGGGACCGCATGGGGTCGATCAGCGCCTCGACGTAGGCCTGGCTCTCCGGGCCGAAGTCGCCACGGAGGACGGCGTTGTAGTAGTCCTGCGCCGGGCCGGTCGTCTCCAGCTCGCCACCAGCGCTGTACATCTGGTTGACGAAGTCGATCGCCTGCTGTTCCAGGTTGTTGATCGGGATCTCGCCGGTGTAACCCCACATGGCCAGGTTGTCGTTGGGGTTCGTGTAGCTGGGGATCTCGCCCGGGGGAGTGGACGCACCAGCCTCGGGGGCCGCCTGGATCGCGGCCTGGCTCGGGGTGGGGGCCATCGGGGTCACGCCAACCGACGCCCTGGGTTGGTAGCTGGGGACCGTCAGGGGACGCCTCGGGGCCCGGGCAGGCTGGTACATCGCGTCCTCGACGGGGCTTCTGGTGCCAGAGAAGATGTCAGCCATGTTACCCTCCAAGATTTCTGCGGAACGGGTTGACCACCGGAGAGACCAGGTTCTCCCTGTTCGAGTAGGCGGCCGGGCTCGTGGGGCTCACCAGCCCGCTGGCGTTGCCGGGCTGGCCCGTGGCGCCGGGGACTTGAGCGACGGCCTGGAGCGCCGCGAGCATCGGGTTGGCCGGCTGTTGCAGGGACGGCCTGGACACCGAGGTCCTGGGCCGCCGGGTCGGGCCCGCGGCCATCGGGGCGCCCTGGGCGCTCATGTCGAACGCCTTGCCCCCGTAGCCGACGCCCGGGTTGTAGGACTCGAACGACGGCCCGCCCCAGCCCGCGCCGAGGTTGAACCCCTGCATCATGTTATAGACACCCCTCATCTGACTGTCGAGCAGGGCCTTCTGCTCCGGGGTGACCGTCGGGGCCTGCGTGATCTTGGTCTTAGCGCCCATTGGTGCCTCCCACGTCGAACAGCTTGTCGCCGTTCAACACGATATAATACTCGTCCACATCGACGTACTGACCGTTGATGGAGATGTTGCCGGCCTTCGTGCAGATCTTCTTCATCCCGAACTTCTCGAGCAGGTGGCCGGCGCTCTTGTTGGTGGACAGGACCCTCGCCATGGCGTAGTGGAGGTTCCACCGATTGAGGAGGTCGTACTTCAGCTGATCGACAACCCCCTGGAGCTTCTTGGCGTTCCGGTCCTCGGGCTTGAAGATGACCGCGTGGATTTCACACCCGCGGAACGGGCGAACGCCGTCGAGGATGATCGCCCCGATCGGGATCGGCCGGCCCTTCTCGAAGATCCCATAGACCATCGTGAACGGGTCGAACAGGGCCAGGGAGATCTCGGCCCCGCCAATGAAGTCATCGAACATCTGGGCCTTGATCTCGGGCTTCGTCAGCTCGTTGATGATGAAGTCGAGGTGCCCGGGTCTTTTTTCCAGCATCTTGATTCCAGCCATGACAGGCCTCCTAATTGACGATGAAGAACGTGGCCGCGATGACTCACAGGATCGACACGGCGAGTAGCGCCAGGAAAACCAGCACCACCTGGATCAGCTTTTTCATCTGATCTTCTCGGTCAGGACCCCGAGGGCGAAGCCCCCGGCTGTCCAGGCCGCCTTCTCGAAAAAGCCCATGTTTTTCGTATGTGTGATGACGTCCTTTAGGCCAGCGATGATGTTGGCGTTCAGGACGTCCTTCTTCTCGTGGGCGAGGATGACGCCCTTCTGGTCAGAGATCTGCGCCTGGTACAGCGCCTCTCGCGCGTTCCAGGCCGGCTCCCGCACGTTCACATACTCCTGGTGTTCAACCAATCTGAACACGATCTTGCGGTAAGTCTCGAGCGACATTTGAACGGTGACCCCGTCCGACTTGATGTCCGAGACCCCGAGGATCTGGGAGCCCTGGTCCACCAGCTCGGCGGGAGTTGCGGTCTGGACGTGGGCCAGCTGAGTCTGGAACCACCTCTCCCGCTCCAGGGCCGCCTGCCGGGCCGCCTCGAGCGTAGCGTCGCGCTCGTCGATGACGGCGTTCCTTTTGTTGATCTCGGCGTCGAGGTCCGCGACCTGGGCCTCCGCCACCTTGATGCGCTCCATGGCCACGGCCACCTGGACCCTCTGGTGGACGTAAGCCCGGATGCCGAACGCTACCGTCGCCACCAGCACCAGGGCGATGACAACGATAACCCAGGCTTTGATCTTCATGCTACCCCTTCAGATGGAGATCTGTCAGGGTCTTTAGACTGCCCTTGATCTCCGCCAGGCTGTCGTCCACATGGTCGAACCTGGTCAGCCAGACCTTATTCTGCCCCTCGAGGGCGTTGATACGATCCCGCTCCTCCTCGCACCGCTTGGGGTTGGGCATGAAGGTGGGATCCTTCTTCCTGATCTTGGCTTCTTTGATTTTAGACATGGCCACCACCGTAGCTGTGGCCACCCCCAGAACCGCTACCGCAATCTCGACGATCAGCTTCAGGATTGTCTGCTCCATTTTACCACTCCACGCCCGCTTGGAAATCGTCCGTTGGGGACGGCTGGATGAACTGACCGTAGTCGATGTGAACGATCATTACTCCAGACTTTTTGTACTGCT
>CAYYBO010000131.1:0-10368 GCA_964470125.1 uncultured Planctomycetaceae bacterium
CCGACGCCATCGGCCTGTCCGGCCTGCTGGTCAAGTCCACGCTGGTCATGCGCGATGATCTCCAGGTCCTTGAAGAACGCGGGATCAAGGTCCCTGTCATACTCGGCGGGGCGGCACTCACCCGCGGCTATGTCGAGCACGATTTGCGGCCCCTGTATCAAGGCGAGGTCGCCTACGCCAAGGACGCCTTCGAGGGCCTGGCCCTGATGAACCGTCTTTCCCAAGGGCAGTCCATCGCCGCTCCGCCCCGACAGGTCATTCACCCGGCGGCGCGGACGGCCGCCGCGCCCGCCCTGGCGCCCTTGTCGCGGCGAAGCACGATCGCCGTCGATGGTCCCATTCCCAGGCCGCCTTTCTGGGGCTCACGGGTCATCCAACGGATCGATCTGCACGCGGTGCTCGGCTACATCAACGAAATCATGCTCTTCCAGGTGCAGTGGCAGTTCAAGAAGCAGAAACGCGGCGAGTTGGAGTACCAGGACTTCGTTCGTCGCGAGGTCCGTCCGATCTACAACGGACTCATCGACCGGTGCCATCGCGAGGGCATCCTGCAGCCGCAGGCCCTCTACGGCTACTGGCCCTGCAACAGCGACGGCGACGATCTTGTCATCTACCTCCCGCCGACCGCAGGCGCCGCCCCGACGACCGAGGAGTTGCTGCGCTTCACCTTCCCCAGGCAGGTTCGTCCGCCGCATTGGTGTCTGGCGGACTTCTGGCGGCCGCGCGAGACGGGCGAGATCGACGTCGCCGCCTTCTTCGTGGTCACCGCCGGTCCGAGGGCCTCGCAGGTCGCCGCGGAGTATTTCAAGGAAGACCGCTACCGGGACTACCTTTACCTGCACGGCCTCAGCGTCGAGGTGGCCGAAGCCGGCGCCGAGTACCTGCACAAACAGATTCGCATGGAGCTTGGCGTCGCCGCCGCCGACGCGATGGACAAACGTAAGCTGTTCCAGAAGGGCTATCAGGGCTGTCGCTACAGCTTTGGCTATCCTGCCTGTCCCAACCTCGAAGACCAGGCCAAGCTCGTCCGACTCCTGGATCCCGCCCGCATCGGCGTCACGCTCAGCGAGCAATTCCAGCTCCAGCCGGAGCAGTCCGTGACTGCCCTGGTGTCGCACCATCCGGAGGCACGGTACTTCAACGTCCAGCCCACGACTTCAACCGCCCAAACAGCCTGTGTCGAGGAAACAAGAGGGCGGACGCCGCCGGCGTAGCGCGGGCCTCACCGCCCTCGGGCCCGCCGGCGGCTCGTCATCCCGGCCGCACGAAACAGGTTGACATTCCCGTCATCCTGACGCAACAATGAACAGGAAATCGGGCCTTGCGGCCGACGCCTGCCTTGAGGAACGGCGGCACAAGTCTGCATCGTGTCAAGTCAGAGACTCGGCCTCGAAAGCGGTTTGGACTGAGGGGCGCTGGAGGCTGCCGAGACGACGGGCATTTTCTGCGAGGCGGAGTTCGCGCTGCCCGGCGTCCGGGAGCTCACACCGGAACCCGGCTCACTGACTCTGCTGACGCTCGGCGCGGTGCTGCTCGTCCGCCATCGCAGAACGTGATCTCGGCGGCCGGAGGCAGGCTCCTCAGGACGAACTCGATCACTGGTGTGCCGTCGCGCCGAGTTCACCGGGCAGGCAAGGCCGTCAAAGGCTACGGCCCGTCAGATCGCGATTGGGATAGAAAAGCCCACGGCATACTCGCCGTGGGCTTATGACAGGCTTGCTTGCCGGCACCGCCCTCACGTCTTTGACACGGCCTTGCGGCGCAGAAAGGCGGGGAGGGCGCCGTGTTTGGATCAGATCTCGCCTAGATCTTCTTGGTCAACTCCTCGGTCTGGTCGAGCAGGTCCTCGAATATCTTCATCGCCGCCTCCATCGGCTCGGCGGTGGTCATGTCCACGCCGGCGTCCTTGAGCAGCTCGACGGGGTACTTGCTCCGCCCGGACTTAAGGAAGTTCAGATACGCCTCGACGGCGCCAGGTTGACCCGCCTGGATGCGCTTAGCGATCTGCGAGGCGGCACAGTAACTGGTCGCGTACTTGTACACGTAGAAGTTGTAGTAGAAGTGCGGGATGCGGATCCAGTAGTTGTCGACCAAGTCGTCATGCACGTAGTCCGGGCCGTAGTACTTGATCATGATCTTCTTGTACTCGGTGGACATGCTGTCGGCCGTCAGGGGCTGGCCCTTCTCGGCCATCTCGTGAATTCGCTGCTCGAACTCGCTGAACATGGTCTGGCGGAAGACGGTCCCACGAATCTGCTCCAGGAACTCAACCAGCAGATAGAGCTTGACCTTCGGATCGGTGGTCCGCTTGAGAATGTAGTTCTGCAGGAGAATCTCATTGCAGGTAGAGGCCACTTCCGCGCAGAAGATGTCGTAGTCGCCATAGACGTAGGGCTGCGTCTTGTGGCTGAGGAACGAGTGCATGGAGTGACCCATCTCGTGGGCCAGCGTGGACATATCGTCGTAGCCGCCGTGCCAGTTCATCAGGATGTACGGCTGGGTCAGAAACGTCCCGCTGGAGTAGGCCCCGCTCCGTTTGCCCTTGTTGGGGAAGACGTCCACCCAGCGCGAGTCAAAGCCCTTGTTCATCTGGGCGAGATAGTCAGGGCCCAGCGGCTGCAGGGCCTCGCCGATCTGCTTGATCGCCTCCTCGTACTCGACATCGTACTTCTGGTCGGTCACTAGCGGGGCGTAGAGGTCCCAGGCCCGGACGCCGTCATCCAGCTTCATGGCGTTCTTGCGAATCGTCTGATAGCGGTGCAGCAGCGGCAGGTTGTCGTTCACCGACTTGACCAGCGTGTTGTACACCGAGACCGGCACGTTGCTGCGGTCCAGGGCCGCGGCCAGGCAGCTTTCATACTTGCGGGCCCTCACGTTGAACAAGTGGCTCTGGACGCACCCGTTGAGCAGGGCCGCCGCCGTGTTGCGGCGCTTGGCATACTCGCCGACGATCGCCTCGTAGGCCGCTTTGCGGACCGATCGGTCGGTGTTGCGCATGAACGAGTAGTAGGCATGGTCGTCGAGCTCGACGGTCACGCCCTTGTCATCCTTGATTGAAGGGAATTTGATGTCCGCGTTGGCCATCAGCGAGTAAGCCGTGCCGGGCGTGCTGACCACCTCGCCGGCCATAGCCAACAGCTCTTCCTCTCGTTGCGAGAGGATGTGCTTCTGCTGGCGGAAGAGGTTGTCTATGTGCTGTCGGTACTTGGCCAGATTGTCGTTCTCCTTCTTCCACGCTTCGATCTTGTCGAAGCCGACGGCGATCAACTCGGGCTCGAGCCAGGACAACTGCGTGCCGTACTTGATCAGCAGCGACCGGGCCCGGGACTCCATCGCCTGACCTTCGTCCGCTCGCGTGTCCTGGTCGGAGATCAGCGAGGCGTAAACGAAAACTCTCTCCAGGCGAGGTTCGAGAGTGTCGCGATATGTAAGGGCTTCGAGCAGTTCAGCGGCGCCCTTGCCAAGCGTGCCCTTGAACTTGTCCATGCCCTCCATCGACTTCTCGACGTCGGCCATCTCCTTCTCCCAAGCGGCCTTGTCCGGGAAGATGTTCTCGACCGCCCAGAGGTATTTCTTCTCGATCTGGCTTCGCTCCGGGACCTGCTTGGCGTCGCCTTCCTGCGCCTTGTCCTGGGCCGTTGCCGCCGCCGCGATCCCCACCACCAGGGCGACCATAACAACTCTCCTCATCACAATTCTCACTCTTGTCAGGTTCATCATGCGTCCTCTCGGTCTTTCCGCCAAACCGCCGCCGAAGCGGCAACATCGGTCCTCAGAGACCACCTTCATGTAAACGGAACAGCCCCCCGGGACCGTTCCACCGGCGACTCAGAATGTTCGTGCCTTCGCCGAGGCTGCCCGGAGGTGAGACCAAGGTATCGAGGGAGGGCCTTCCCTACAAGGACGGACCGTCCCTTCCGTCGCGCTACTGCTCGGCAATACGCGAGTTCCGCGGCCTGCGACGGCCCGCCTGGTACTACGACGCTATAAGCAGTCTCTCGCCGGGCTTGGCGAATGGCCGGCCCCGCAGGGGCCGATGATCGTAGCCACGGGTTCCGTCCGCCTGCTGCGGGCTCCACCCGTGGCTACGGTCCTTTGCCCTGTTGGGGCAAGAACGTGCATAGCGATGTAGTATTAGGCTGGGGCTACCGGCGGGCGGTTGGCCCGGATCGCAAGATGGGTAGAATGGCCCTTCGCCCAGCCTCGGCCTCTTTGGAGCGAGAACCATGTTTGACCCCGCACTGAACCTCAGCAGCCTGCTGAACATGTTATGGGACATCGTTGGTACGGCGGTCAGTGTCTTCCTGACGCCGTTTCTCTCGCTGGTGGTCGGCCCGCTGCAGAGCATCATCTACTGGCTGTCGGGCGGCGCTGGGATGACAGGCTGACCGGCGGCCCTGTCGGGATGCGCGTAGCAGGCGGGCGCCAGATCGCGGCGAACGCGGTTGCACGACGGCTCGAACGACTTCGAGCCCCGCGCTCGAGGGCGGCTCGGTTTGACACGTGGGCGAAGCGGAGTTCGTCGGTCAAGGATGCTCCAATTCAACGACCTCGCGACGAACAAGGTATATCAGAGCTCGCAAGACGTCCGGGTCGTTGCTCCTGAGGATCTGTTCGAGTGCGGACGGGTCCTTCAATGCTTCCGTCAGCTTCGGTGATCGCGCCGGCGCAAGCAGGCCGGAGATCAAGAGCGGTGGGCCGCCGGGTGGTGCGAGGCCCCTTTCGCGCAGGTATCGCTCGATAATCCGCGCGGCTGCCTCCGTCTTCATCCGTTCAAGCTCGCGACCGGAAAACGACACATTGTCTACCTTCAGACCCAATGCGGCGACGTGGTCACGCAGTGCGCCCAGGCGTGCGGCGTCGAAGGCCGGGTGCGTGTACCGGACCGAGGCCAGATCGTCGGTGAATTCCTTGAGCGCGAGCAACTGGCCGATCTCGGCGCCCGAGAAGAACACATGAATGTCTGATTTGCCCTCGACATAAACGACCATGTTGCCATCGGCGTACGCCTTCTGCGGATCGAGCCTGATGATCGCGAAGCCGCCCGACAGCTCCCGCCGAGCTTGGACCATCGTGCGGCGCAGGGCTCGACATCGCTCCTGAATCTGAGATCGGACGTCACGGCTCAGCCTCGCCGATCGCTCCGAGGCCAGGAAGGCGTCGGCCTCGCTCAGCGAGAATTCCTCCCGGCCGTTTCGCAATTCCAGCGCGAACTTCACCCCTCCATCTTCCAGCGACGGCGCCGCCGTCACAACGATGGCGTCCACCACATTGCGCTGCACCACGGTGCATCCGCAGAGACAGAATCCGGCAGGGATCAAGAAGAAGCTCGCGAACACTCGTAGCCGCGGACAGTCACTCATCGGTGGCTCCTCTGCGTGTATGGACCTCGCTGAAACTCGGAGATGATCCGCCTCTCTCTCAGAATCCGCCTGTCTCGGGCGCCGCATTGCGCTTCCTCTGAAGCAACTCTGACAATTGCCCGGTCGCGAGGAACTCATCGAACTCCGCCATGCCGGAAAACACCTTGTTGCTGCAGGCCAGCACGACCCAGTTCACGACGAGCGGGCTGATCGTCAGCACGACGGCCCCGTTCCTGGCCGCCTCGTACATCTCAATGGCCGTGCCCATGGATGCCGACGGAACATAGGCGACGAGCAAATCACATTCCGCCGCCCGGCGAAATCCATCGAACAGAGTGCCGACTATCTCGGGACACTGGTAGTCAACGGATTCCGGATGGGCCTCGTAGTGGCAGTACACCTCCGCCTCGGGCAGATGCCTGGCCAGCGATTCCTTGATGGCCTCGCGCCAACCCTGGTCAACGATTCGCAGTTCCTGAAGCGAGCCTTGCATGATGCCCGCGAGAAACACGCGCATTGAAGTCCTCCCCGGAATTCGCCGTCTCCGCTCCCTATTCCGCTGCTTCCTCCGGCATGTTCCGCCGCGTCTTGGCGATGAACTCGGCGGGGTACGGCACGCTTGCAGCGCTGACCTCGTCGAGCCGCTTGCGTTGTCCCGCCGTCAACTGCACCTCGCACGAGGCCAGGTTTTCCTTCAACTGCCGAACCGAACGCGGGCCGATGATGATGCTGCTGACCATCGGCCGGCCCAGGAGCCAGGCCAGGGCGACTGCCGTGGGCGTCGCCTTCTGTGCATCGGCCGCGGACGAGACCGCCTCCGCGATTCGCAGATTCCGATCGTTGACGAACCGTTCCCGCCAGAAATTCTGCGGGTCCGGTTTCTCTCCGAAGCGGCAGCCCTTCGGTCCGCGGCCGTCCCGTGAATACTTGCCGGTCAGCACGCCGCCGCCCAGCGGGCTCCAGGGCAAAATGCCGATGCCATAGCGACGGCATACGGGAACAACGCCCGTCTCAATGTCGCGGCACACCATGCTGTACTGCATCTGGGCCGTGACGAAAGGCTCCCATCCGAAGCGGATGCAAAGCTGCCGGGCTTCGGCGATCTGCCAGACGTCGTAGTTGGACAGGCCGATGTACCGCACCTTTCCGGACCGGACGAAGTCGTTGAGCGTGCTGAGCGTCTCCTCAACCGGCGTATGGTCGTCCCAGCAGTGGACCTGATAGAGGTCGATGTAGTCGGTTTGGAGTCGGCGGAGGCTGTCGTGCAGGGCCTGGGTCAAATGGCGGCGGGTCGAGCCCCAGGCGTTTTCGTGCTCCGGCGGCTCGCCGAACCGGGCGGTCACCGGGAAGTGCCCCTTGGTGGCCAGGATGACGCCGCCCCGCCGGCCCTTCAAAGCCTTGCCGCAGATTGTCTCGCTGCTCCCCTTGCTGTACACGTCGGCGGTATCGATGAAGTTGCCGCCGGCGTCGAGATAGGTGTTGATGATTTTGCGGCTTTCCTCCGGCCCGGTTCCCCAATCACGCATGCCGAAGTTCATCGCCCCCAGGCAAAGTTCCGAAACGCGGATGCCGGTGTTGCCGAGCTTTCTGATTCGCATGGCTGATTACCTCCGTGCGCCGCAGACGATCGCGGGCTCATAGGGCGTTATAGCCATCGAGCGACCGGATGGAAAGGATGGCGGTGGCGGCTCTGGGAATGGGGGACCAAGGCCGGCTCGCATCGGCCGGCCGCGGTTCTGGCTTCGATGTTGAGATTGCTTCGGTTACTCGGCGAGGAAGCAGTCGATGAAGGCTGCGATGTCCATGCCGTCAACGCTTCCATCATCGTCGGTGTCGCCCGCGCAGGTCGAACAGGGGGTGATGGAAGGATCGAGAAGCATGCCCACGAACGCCGAGATGTCGGCCATTGTGAGATCATTGTCGCAGTCGGCGTCGCAACTGTCGCAGTCGGCGACGACCTCGCCAATGAGCGTCACCACTCGTGCCGGCGCATCCGGCGCGTTGGAGGCGATGGTCACGGTTCCGCTCTTGACGCCCAGCGTGGCGGTGGACATTGCAAGGGTGTGGACGTTTCCGGCGGCGCCCGCAGCAGCGGCGAAGCCGCCGCCGGGGGCCGTGAAACCAGCGGAGGCATCCAGCGAATACGACAAGTCGGCGATCCCGGCGGTGGTCCATAGGGCGACGTTGCCTGCATTCGCAACAGTCAGCGTCTCCTCCGCGAGGGAGCCTTGCGGAACCTGGCCGAAGTCAATCACCGTCTCGGAGGCGACATGCGGCGGCACCCGCAGGTCCAGGAAGACCGGCAGGTGACCGGCGGAGGTGGCCACGTTGACCAGGGCCTGGGCGATGGTCGCCCCGACCATGGTATTGCCGGTGATGGTCAGCGTGGTGTCGAAGCTGGTCCCGTCGTTGCCCCAGGATCGATAGGAGTGATTCGGGTCATTCCAAGTTGTGGTGCTGTAGGCGACTGCGGGATTCCCGATGTAGTCGAAGCCCTGGCCGTCCACCAAGGCGGCACAAGTGAGAATCTGGTCGTGTCGGTCGTCCATTCCGCCGGCGCCGATGGGGTCCTGGGTGTGAACGATGCGGAAGGCGGAATTGTTGTTCCAGCTTCCCGGAGTTGCGATGGGGTCGAAGAAGCGGCCGTCGTTATTGGCCTGGCTGCCCACCAGCTCCTGATAGGCGGCCTGGGTGGAGGTCTGCACGTTGAAGTCTCCGCCGACGAGGAAGTTCCAGCCGGCGGGTAGGCCGGTGCCGGCGCCGTTGGTGTCAACGCCCTCGGCGTTGTCACGGATGCGCTGAGCCTCGACGAGCCGGCGGGCCTGATCTTCGGATGAGCTGCCCGCTTTCATGTGTACGCTGTAAGAGGCCAGAATGGCGCCGTCGGAGGTGTAACCCTTGAGGCGGACGTCATAGCGCATCGTGTTCCGCGGAGGCTGGGGGCTGGTGGCCCCGGCGGAAATGATGGTGGCCGCCAGGAAGTCCACCTTGCTCGTGCGATAGAAGAAAGCGCTGTCGGTGTCCGGGCCGTTGACGAACGGCGCGGCCGCCCAATCGCCAGGGCTGCCCGTGGCGGTGTTGAGGGCGTTCAGGAAGGCGTTCACCCCTGCCTGGCTGGTGAATTCCTGCGTCATGATGAGGTCCGGCGACATGCTGTGGCCCTCGAAGATGCCGTAGACCGAAGTCTGGATGTCCGCCGTGCGACCGCCGCCGTAGTTAGACACGTTCCAGGCGACAACGCGGAGCTGCCCGTTCGCTGACGCTCCCCATGTCAGCGCGATCGCCGCGGCCACCCAAGCCGATACCGTCTTTCGCTGCATCGCCTATTCCCCTCATGCGTTAGGCTCACCGGAAGACTCGCAGGCATGAAGCACGCAAATAGGTGCCGCCCCCTCGTGTGGCGAGACCGTCCGTCAGCCGGGACGGTCGCCCTGCGGTTACATCATTATATCAAAAGAATGGCCGGCACCGATAGGGGAAAAGAGGTCGCCGGATATGATCAAGGCCGCACGGCGCGGCCGGGGCCGGCTCTTCGGCCCCGTGCCTGCCGCGATGAGAGCCTCCGCGGTGTACGCGGATTCTCGGCTCGAAAGTTCACCGGTTTCACGCAAGCCGGCCCTTCTCCGGTCGCGGCCGGAGCCAAGCCGCGGTTATGAGCCCTCAATGCGAATCCGACGCCGCCCCTCTGGACGGTCGGGGGAGAGAACGAGTCCCGCGGATCGTATCCGCATCAATGCGAGATCGGGCTATGACTTGAAGACGCCGATGACGATGCCCTCGGGGTCCGCGAACATAGCGAAGGCGCCGACGTTGGGAATCGGCGTCTGGGGCACAATCACCTGCCCGCCGGCCTTCTGGACCTTGGCCAGCGTCGCGGGGATGTCCTGGACCATGAAGTAGACATTCAACGCCGGGTGCGGGGCTTGTGGCGGGCGTTGCATCAGGCCGCCGCCCGGTTCCTTGCCGGGGTTCACCATCGTATAGCCCGGCATCGACGTGTCGTCGAATTCCCACCCGAAGACGCTGGCGTAGAAGGCCTTGCACTTCTCCGGGTTGTCGCTCATCAACTCGAAATGGCACAATGGTGCGCCCATGTTTGACTCCTCTCAATTCACCAACACTCGCCAGCGTGTTCTTGACACGAGGCTCCCCGGAACACTCCGGGTTGATTCAATCCGCAATCCACAATCCAAAATCCGCAATCCGCCGTCACCCGCCGGCGACGCGGCAAGCCGGCCCCTGCGGAGTTCCGTCTACTTCCGCGTATAGATGATCTCCATGACCTTGTAGCCGTCCCCGGCGTGGAGGTCGTGCATTTCCATGACGTGTTTGTTCTTGTCGATGATCCGCGTGACCATCTTGATCATGCGGTCCTGCACGTTCAGCATCGGCTCGTCCATCTCCGCATAGCAGGTCAACAGTTTGCCGGTCGGATCCATGGAGCCCTTCGACAGTATGAGCGCCGTGCCCATGTTGTCAGCCCAGGTGGACACGTACATGTTCTTGAAGTTGTCATAGCCGGTCAGGCCCTGACCGAGGAAGACCACCTTCTTCATCTCGCCGGTCTCGTCCGGCATCATCATGTCGCTCTTGACCTTGTCCTCGATGAAGCGTCCATCGAGAACCCACTTGGTCTCGCAGATTCCTTTGGACTCGCTCGGTGGCGAGTCCGGCCCGCCCATCCATGACCTGATGGTCAAGTCCCACGTGCCGACGAAGTGCTCCAGCGTCTTATGGTGCGGCCCCGGCGTGGCCACCGCCTGCCACCTCTTCATCATCTCCGCCATTTCCTCAGGGGATGGCTGTTTGTGGCCGGCGCCCTTCTCTTCCCACTTGGCGTCTTTCAACTCATCCTTCCGCTCCTTCTCCTGTACCTTCGTCCCCTCTTGCTTGCCGCCTGATCCCTTGTCCTGTGAGAAAGCCGTGTTGACGACCAGGACGGTTGCCGTCTCCAGGACGATTGCCCCAACCCAGCTTCGCAAGGCCATGCCGAACTTCCGATTCA
>CAYYBO010000132.1:0-1215 GCA_964470125.1 uncultured Planctomycetaceae bacterium
CGCGACCCGGTCATGTACCGCATCATGCACGCCACCCACCACAACACCGGCGACCAGTGGTGCATCTATCCCATGTACGACTGGGCCCACGGCTTCGAAGACTCCCTCGAAGGCATCACCCACAGCATCTGCACGCTGGAGTTCGAGAACCATCGTCCGCTCTACGACTGGTTCATCGACATGATCAACGAGGGCCGGACCGACGACGGTAGCGGCCCCTGGGGCAAGAAGATCCACCACCCCCAGCAAATCGAGTTCGCCCGCCTGGCCTTGACCTACACGGTCATGAGCAAGCGAAAGCTGTTGGAGCTGGTCAAGAGCAACTACGTCAACGGTTGGGACGATCCGCGAATGCCCACCATCTCCGGCATGCGCCGCCGCGGCTACCCGTCCGAGGCGATTCGCAACTTCTGCGCCCGCATCGGCGTGGCCAAGAACGAAAGCGTCATCGACATCGCCCTGCTGGAACACTGCATCCGCGAGGAGCTCAACAAAACCGCCCTCCGCGTGATGGGCGTTCTCCGGCCGCTGAAGCTGGTCATCGACAACTACCCCGCGGGTCAGACCGAGGAGCTGGAGGCCGTCAACAACCCTGAGGACCCCAACGCCGGCACGCGAAAGGTGCCGTTCTCCCGGGAGCTCTATATCGAGCAGGACGATTTCCGCGAGACGCCCCCGCCGAAGTACTGGCGGCTCTACCCCGGCAACGAGGTCCGCCTGCGCTACGCCTACTTCGTCAAGTGCGTGAGCTGCGTGAAGGACGCGGCGGGCAACGTCGTCGAGGTGCATTGCACCTACGACCCGGCCACCCGCGGCGGCGACTCCCCCGACGGCCGCAAGGTCAAGAGCACCCTGCACTGGGTCTCGGCCCCGCAGGCCGTCGAGGCCGAGGTGCGGTTGTACGATCACCTGTTCAGCGTGCCGAACCCCGACGACGTACCTGAAGGCGTTGACTTCAAGACCAACCTGAATCCCAACTCGCTGGAGCTCGTCAAGTCCGCCCGCCTGGAGCCCAGTGTCGCGGCCGCCGCCGTCGGCGCCCGCTACCAGTTCGAGCGGCTCGGCTACTTCTGCGTCGACGCCGATAGCGATGCCACCGATCCGAACCGCGACCGTCAGAGAGCGGTCGACGTAGCGGCCGATCTCCCGGTCTGCCGTCCCGTAGCATCGGCCTCCCGCGGCCGAAGCCTGGTCTTCAACCGCACGGTGACGCTG
>CAYYBO010000132.1:1225-6143 GCA_964470125.1 uncultured Planctomycetaceae bacterium
CTGAAAGACACCTGGGCCAAGGTCGAGAAGAAGCAGTAGCGGCCCGCGCCCCAATAGACCGCTCGATTCGCAGCGCCTCAAGACCTGGTGCCCCAGCCGTGCCGTCAAGTGGGAGAAACACGACTACGCTGCCGACACTGCTCGGGGTTGTTGGGCGATTCTGAACCATAGCGCTACGCCAGGCGGCCAAGCAGCCCATGAGACTTGGCGGTCCGGCGGATTCTCTATCGCAGTTCGGCGCGGTAGGCCCGGCGGCAGCGTGGGTCAAAGAGGAGCCCGCGGTATCGACCGAGCAGACTGGGCCAGTGGCGTTGCACAAGCGCCTGCACGCTGGGCCAAACCCGCGGACGAGCGTTCAACGCGTCGGTCCAGATGCGGCCGACTTTGGCATCGCCGGCCAGCTCGAACAGGCGGTCCAACACCTCCGGCGTGTCGCTGATGCCCGGCAACAGCGGGCCGAACATCACGCTGGTCTCCAGCCCTGCCGCCTTGGCCATGTGGAGCACGCGAAGGCGGGCGGCGACCGATGAGGCCCGCGGTTCCCAAAGTCGGGCGGTCTCCTCGTCGGGCGTCGTGATGGTGACGCCGAGACAAACATCCTGGCCCGTGAAGATGTCGAGGTCTCGCAGAACCAGGTCGCTCTTGGTCAGAATGGTCAGTCGAAAGCCGGCCTGCAAAAGCTCCCGGCAGCAGCGCCTGGTCAGTTCATAGTGTCGCTCCGCCTCCTGCCAACCGTCGCAGGCGCTGCAAGTGAAGACCGAGCCTGGCGGCGTGCGGCGGAGTTGCCTCGCCAAGGCGTCGGGGGCGTTGATCTTGACATCCACGAACTCACCCCAAGGCTCTTCGTGCGGGCGGAAACGTTGCATGAAGCGGGCGTAGCAATAGCCGCAGGCGTGCCGGCAGCCGACGTAGCAGTTGAAGGAGTAGTCGCCGATGTCGCAGCGATTGAGAATGGTCCGGCACCGCACTTCGCGGACGACGACGCCGTCAATCCGTCGCGGCCCAACATCCGCGGGCCCCTCCGCTTCCTCAAAGAGGCCTCTGGGATCTCCCGGCGGCATCTGTGGCATTGGACCCATCCAGCTCCCGGAGTGCGTCAGCACAGCCGCGCTTTCGGAGCGGCCGGCGCCGACCTCGCAGCCTGCACCACGACCGGGCCAGAGGCCCACAATACCCGAAGTTCCGTCCGTGACAGAGCCCCGCTTGTCCTGGCGATGCCGGGCGGCACGGGGCGGGGCAACTCCGAAAACGCCGCGTCAACAGCCGCGAGCCTGTTTGACGTCGCTTCACCGGCCCCACAGGGGCCGGTTCCCGCCACGCGGCCGCGGCGCTCGGGCCGCCGCGCCAAGCCCAAGAGGATGCCTGGCGATTATCTTGCTATTACAACTCGGATATATTCATAGACGCTGCGGGAGCTCTCTATCCTCCCGGCCGGCGGCGTGTCTAGCCTCTTGGCGTGGCAGGGCCGGCGCCCGAACCGCGCCCGCTTGGGTGATAGCCCGTCAGGAGGTCGGTCATGACCACGAAGGCACTTGTGGCATTTCTGCTCGCCGCCGCGTTCGCTCTGGATACCACGGCCTCGGCCCAGCAGTCGACGGAGACCTCGCGGGGGTCCGCGCCGAAGGCTCGCCAACAAGACGGGGCAGCCGATCGCAGCCCGCCGCCGTCGCAAGACCTTCACCCAAGAAGCAGCGGCTCGCAGCACGGCGATGAAGCGCCTGAGCTGTACATGCAGCGGCCGGGCGTGTACGTAATCCCCGGCCCGTACAGCCCGGACTACTACAGCCCGACGTACCGGTCGTATCCGGCGCCGGCGTATGTGCAGCCGGGCTGGCAGAGTAGAGGGGTCGTTCCGCCGCCGCGCCACAGGGGCAGTCGGGGCAACTGGGGTTATTGGGTGCCGGGGCCTCGGGCGTGCGGTTCCGGCCGGGCGTATCCTCCGGGTTACGACTGGGCGCCGTGGGGCGGAGGCTGGGCAGCCGGCTACGAGCAAGGCCGCTATGACGCCGACCACGACTACATCGAGTATATCGCCGCCCAACGGGCGGGACGGCTGCTCAATCAATGGGCGGTTCAGTTTGACGAGGCGATTATCCTGTTCCGGGCCGGGCGTTACGAACAGGCGGCGATCAACATGCTCGGGGCGGCGGAGAAGAACCACGCCGACGGGGCCTCCCGCCTGCACGCCGGCCATGCCCTGTTCGCCCTCGGGCGATACGAGGAAGCCGTGCCGCTGATCGAGCGGGCCTTCGAGTTGGCCCCCAGCCTGGCGTACAACTCGTATGACATCCGGGATGAATACGGCGACAAGGCCCTATTCGAGGGGCACGTAGAGGCGTTGAGAGCCTACGTCGCGCACCATCCGGAGAGTGCCGGGGCCGTGACGCTGTTGGGCTACGTGACTTACTACAGCGAGGGGCCTTCCACGGCTTACCGTTATCTGAAGCGAGCGGCTTCGCTGAATCCGCGGAGCTACTTCATTCCCAAACTGCTGACGCCGGCGAGCATGGTTCGGCCGTCGCTGGAAGGCGAACCGGTCAGGCGGCAGCAGACGCCGCCGATGGAACGGGATCAGCCTCGCCAGGATGCAACCAAGTCGAAGTCTGCGCCGCTCGCCCCGGATCGCAGCGGACAGGTTGTCGCCCGCGCTGCCGACGCACCATAGCACGCCCACACGGAAAAGCGGCCGAGCGCGGCAGCGGCCGCTTTACGGATCAGACGAACGGTTTCTCTGTTCCACATAACGGACCCTCCAAGTCGCTCTCGGCCTTTGCTCGTCGTCGGGGGATCGCCCCTCAAACGCGCTGACGAGCCCGCCGCGGCGCTGCCCTCCCTCGCGAATCCTCACCCTCCTCGCCCGTTCTTCAGGCCGACGGGAACACTTTGGGCCGGCGTGGTCCGCATCGCCACAACTATTCCCATAATCGCCGCCGCCGGAGTCGCGATATGCCTCGCCTGCTTCACCGAAAAGGCGCGCAGCCGGGTGGCAACGATGCCGTTCGGCTTTCGTGTCAAACAGGTCTCGTTCTTGGACGATGAAAACCTCGCTGGAGCCTCCCATGGCCGGCCGGCGCCATCGCACGAGCGCGGCAGGCGATGGACGTAACGCCTTCGGGAAACGCCAAGTGACGCAGACACGAGACAGCCGCCGGAACTATGATGAAACAGCCGGTTTTTCGCCAAGTGAGAGAGGAGCACGGCAATGGTAGCAAGAAACCCGGAAGCGAAGACGGTGCTCGCCCTGGATCAAGATGCCCGGGCGCTGGACCTCCTTATGGCTTGCCTTTCAGCGGCCGGCTACCACGTCTTGTCGGTCTTGACGGCCGAAGACGCGCTGAGAATCACAAGCGCTCGCCGGGTGGATGCGATCATTGTGCGCTCCCGGACGGCCGGCGGCGCAGACGGCTTCCAGACCGCCCGTGAATTGCGGGCAAACAAGGATGCCGGCCGGATTCCGATAGTCCTGCTGCATCAGAATGGAAACCCCGGCTTGCACGAGCAGTGCGCGGAGGTGGGCTTGGTGTATCCCCTCTCCGAACCGTTCGACAATGAGCAACTGACAAGAACCTTGACCACCGCTCTGGCTCGCGGAGGGTTCACCGAGGTCCCTTGCTGCACGAGGACGCGGACGAACAAGTGAGGGCCGGCGGCGGCGCCGAGCCTGTCGGGCTCGCCATGACGGCCGCCTGCATCTTCGGCGGCCCTGCATGCGGCGCCGCAATCAAGGTTGGGGCTGGTCCGGTGAGATCGCTTCGATGTCCGTGATCGGAGGCCCCGCCTGCTTCTCTTGCGGCCGATTGGGAACGTATTCCGCCGAGATCGGCGTCAACACGTCCTGCTCGTCGATCGGCCAGTCGTCGCTTGCGCTCAACAAGCTATCCACTACCAGCAAGGGCACTTCACAAGCGGCGCCGGGGACGACCACGTAGCCCAGCACGCGATCGGCCGGGCGCGTCTTGCCGAAAACACCTTCCGCGGCCGCAGGCTCGTTGAGCAACAGCAGATAGGCCTCGATGGCCTCCGGCCGAATGAACAGTAAGTCGCGAGACTTGCCTTGCTTGTTGTAGCGGCAGGCGGCCACGCTCTCGCGGGACCAATCCAGAACGTTGTTGAGCACGAAGTCTCGATCGCGAGAACCATCCCACGGCGCGGAGAGCACTCGCCAGCCGGGCGCCGCCGACCGACCGGGAGCGGTGACGGCAAAGAATCCCTCGCCCTTTCCGATATTGGCTTCCACCGTCAAGCCGGTGATGCCGGTGATGTTCTGCAGGTCGGCAGGCTTCAACCGGGGCAGCAGCTCGTACCAATCGTCCTGGACGGCGGACCAGGCATAGTGCGGGCCTGCCTGCGGGGCGGCGTATGGCGGAGCCAGGTCCGCATTAGGTCGTTCATTGACAAAGGCCAAGCCGGGCAGCGGCCGGCCGGCATAGGTGGAAAACCGAAGAGAGAAGCCCCAACCCCTGTCGCGCGGCGCCGGCCAGGATTCGACGACCACGCGGACTTCGTTCCATCCTCGCTTCAACCGGCCCCACGCAGGCACGGTGTCGGTCAGGTTTCGGTCTTCGAAGTTTCCGCCGGCATAACGCCGCCCCGCATGCACGCACCGCCCGTTGAGCCAGGCGGCGATTCCGTCGTTGCGGCCCAGCCACATGCGGACCTCCTGGTCGCGAGGCGAGAAGACCCAGCAGGTGGCCTGCGCCCTGGCCCAGCCCGCGTTGGGGAAGATGGCGGCGAGGTCGACGAAGTCCGCCTCGTTGACCCACTGCACCGTCTTCACGTCCGGCCCCGGGGAGATTGCGTCCAGCACGTGCCGACCAGGGGAGCCTTCCGGCGGCGATTGGGCCTCCACCGCGTAGGGCCCTTCGATCTTCCACAGTTGTGCGTAGAGTCCGCCCGAGGGGAGATCGGCGATCTTGGC
>CAYYBO010000132.1:6153-10366 GCA_964470125.1 uncultured Planctomycetaceae bacterium
CGCAGGCCGAATCCCTCGTGAGGGATCGGGGGGATGCCGCAGCCCATCGCCTCTTCAACGAGCGGCGGGATCGGCGACACCTCCGCCGCCGAAAGGGCCCAGGCAAGCTGCTGGTTGACCGCCTTGAGGTACTCCGGCCAAAGCGAATCATGGAACAGGGCGGACAAGGCGGCGCCCTGCGGGCCGACGTCGGCGCCGATCGTCTCCGCGGACCGGCCTTCCTCGCTCTGCACTCGCGGCGTGACGCTGATGACGCCGTCAAACCAGCCTCGTCGCTGAATGATGTCATCGGCGGGCCCGCGGACCAGCTCGGTATACTGCCTGTATGGCTGCTGTCGTTCATCCTCGACCATAAGGAAAGACGTCCAGATGCGGAGGTTGCCGCTGCTGGCCGCGAGGATCAGTTTCTCCACGTACAGCCAGTTGTGACGAATGCGGCTGATTTCGTCGTCGTCCAGCGTCTTGCCCGCGCGGGACTTCTGCACGACGAAGAGAATGAACCAATCGACCGGGTTCGCCCCCCGTCGGCCCTCCCAGCTTCGTTCGAGATAATAGAGCACTTCGATCGGTTCGACGCCCTGGCGGTCCAACATCTCCGCGGCGCGGAATTGAGCGTCGGCGCTGCCCGGGGTGATGATCCGGCATTCCTCGAACTCCAGGAAAGCGGGGCCGAACAAGCCGCATTGTTCGAGATACAGGCCCCAGCGGTAATGCTCCATGAAGTTGCCGGAGAGCTTGAACGGCCGCTGGTCGTACGAGAGCATTCGAAGCCCCCGCCGGGCCAGACGCCCGACTTGCTCGTTCTTGCTGTTCTTCAGCTTCTCGTATTCGGCCCTCGCCTCCGTCGATCGTCGATCGATTTCTCTGATCAAAGCGTTGAAATAGGCTTTGACTTCACCGTCGGCCGCAAGTTCGGCGAAGTCGGCCAGCGGCCCGTCGTGCGAGTCGTTGACCAGAAGCGGATCCGGCATCCCCAGGGCGATCATCTCCAGGCGCTCGGCCTCGCTCTGCAGCTCGATGGTAAGAGCCACTCGCCCTTTGCCGTACTCCGGATTAGACCGGAGCGTCTGCAGATTGAGCACATATGCCGTCGCTTCTTCTGAAAGCTCCCAAGGCGGAAGTTGTCTGCCGGCACAAGTGAACCTCGCGGACGCCGGTACCTGCTTCCGGGGCGCGGCTCCTTCAGCCTCATCGGCGGGGGCGGAACTCGGGGCGCCCTGCGGCTCTGGCGCAGCCGGCCGGCTGGCGATAAAGACCATCGCCTGGGGCAGCGGTCCGCGCTGGCCCATCGGCAGCCGATATGAGACTTCATTACTGCCCCGCTTGAGGACCGCGCTCCCCAGCGGCGTTGGGATGACCTCCGGATCGCCGGCGGCGCGAAGGTCCGTTTGCGAGGCCAGCGCGATCGCACACACTAGTGCCGGCAAAGTTCGCATGGCTTGATGCTCCAATCCACGGCGAGCCGCTCATCGGCCGCATCTGACTTTTCGAACCGATTCTCCCGGCCCTCGCTGCCGCAGGACCTCGGGCCCGGGGCGGTTCGAGTTCGCCGCTCGACCTTGCGGGCCGCCGGGCGTAGCAGTAGATTACTTTGCTCTTTGGAGATTGTCGCCAGTTGTCGCCGCAATGCAAGGCGACGGCCGCCGCCGAATGTCGGCGAGATCACGATGCGAAAGAGGCTGCATTGTTCTCGACCAAGCATCAATCCGAGGCGCCGCCCGGAAACGACGCCAACGGCGGGGGGCGTCTGAGAAAACCGATCAGTTCCACGCTCAAGAAATTACGGCTCCTGCGGGCCTGGACCTCGCGGTATCCCGTCTGGTGCGCGTGGCAGGTGACCTACCGGTGCAACTACCACTGCGGCTTCTGCCACTATTGGCGGGATCCGATGGGGGCCCAGCCGGAGCAGACCGTCGAGCAATTCGAGGAGGGTTCGCGGAGGCTGGCTTCGTTCGGCTCGTTGCTCGTTTCCCTGGCGGGCGGCGAACCGCTGCTCCGGCCGGACCTGCCCGACATCGTTCGAGCTGTCGCCCGATGGCACCTGACATTCGTTACGACAAACGGCTCGCTGATGACCCGCGAGCTGGCTGAGGAACTCTTCGCCGCTGGGGCCTGGGGCGTCAGCGTCAGCCTCGATTACGCCGAGGCCAGGAAACACGACAAGGCTCGCGGGACCAAGCAGGCCCACGAGCGGGCCGTGGCGGCCCTGGAGGTGCTCGGCAAGGTCAGGCGGCGTCCTTGGCAGCGAGTCAATCTGATGTGCGTGCTGCTGCACGACAACCTCGATCAAATCGAGGAGTTGATCCGATTGGCCGAGCGGCTGGGCGTCTGGTTCATGTTGCAGCCCTACAGCGATCGCAAGACCGGCAGCGACCACTTCCGCCATTCCAACGGCCCCGTCTCGCCCAAGCTGCTGGCCCTCAAACGCGAGCACCCGGCCTTCATCAGCAATCCGCTCTTCCTGGCCAACTTCGACCGGTACTTCAACGGGGGCGTTCCTGACTGCCGCGCGGGGCAGGCGTTTTTCAACATAGATTCCGGGGGCGACATCTCCATCTGTGTCGAGGAACGGCACCGCCCGGTAGCCAATCTCTACCGACACTCACCGCGCCGGATCATCGAAGGCCTTCAAGCCGCCAGGGCGGAGAACACCTGCACGGCCTGCTGGTATAACTGTCGCGGCGAGGTGGAGTGCCTTTATCGCCCGAAGAGCCTGCTGCAATCGCTGCACTGGTTCTTCCGTGACCGCCCAGGTTCGGGCAACGGGCACGGCCGGCCCGTCCGCTGAGCCGCCTCTCGCGGCGCGGGCTGAAGCCCGTGATTCCCCGCTCAATACATGAACAGCAGCTCGCGGTACTTGGGGATCGGCCAGTACTGGTCGTCGACGACGGCTTCAAGGGCGTCGGCCGCGGCTCGTACTTCATTCATCGCGGGGATGACTTTGTCGCGGTAGAGCAGCGCATGGGTCCGGAGGTCCTCGCCGTGATGATCGGCCTTGGAGCGGATATCGTCCAGATTGTCGACGGCGTTCTTGAGTCTGGCGGTGAGATCGCAAGTGCGGCTGAGGAGCTTCTCCGCTGCCGAGGCGTCGCACACGCTGGAGGCCTGTCGAGTGGAGGTCAAGCAGTTGGCCACGTTCGCTTGGGCGTTCAACGCCGCCGGCAGGATCAGCGTTCGGGCGATCTCGGCGGTCAACTGTGCCTCAACGTTGATCGTCTTGATGTAGCCCTCGAGACTGATCTTGTATCGAGCGTTCAGCTCCGTCGGGTTGTAGACGCGGTGCCGCGTGAACAGGGCGACGGCCTCCTCCTCGGCAAGGGCCTCGAATGCGTCTACGCCGGTCTTGATGTTGGGCAGGCCTCGCCGGGCCGCCTCTATCCGCCAAGCCTCCGTATAGTTGTCGCCGTTGAACAGGACAGCCTCGTGCTTCTTGAGGTTGCGCTGCACGACCCCTTGCACCGCGGTCTCGAATCTGGCCGCCTCGGCCAGCTCCTGCTCGATCTCATCGGCGATTCCGCCCAGGGCTTCGGCGACGATGGTGTTCAATACGGTGTTGGGAAAGGCGATGGACTGGCCCCCGCCCACGGCGCGGAACTCGAACTTGTTGCCGGTGAAGGCAAACGGCGAGGTGCGGTTCCGATCGGAGTCGTCCCGCGGCAGCGGCGGCAGGCTGGTAATCCCGATCTGCAGCACGCCGCTGGTCCGCCCCGCCTCGCGCTTGCCGGCGATCAGAGCCTGGACGATCTCGGTCAACTTGTCTCCCAGGTATATGCTGATGATCGCCGGCGGAGCTTCGTTGGCCCCCAGGCGATGATCGTTGCCCGGCGTGGCCACCGCCGCCCGAAGCAGCCTGGCGTGGGTGGACACCGCCCGGATGACCGCCGTGAGGAACACGAGGAACTGGGCGTTCTCGTGGGGCGTGTTGCCGGGGTCAAGCAGGTTGTTCCCGGCGTCATCGCACATCGACCAGTTGTTGTGCTTGCCCGATCCATTGATGCCCGCGAACGGCTTCTCGTGAAGCAGGCATTTCAGGCCGTGCTTGAGGGCCGCGTCCTTGAGCACCTCCATGATGAGCATGTTGTGGTCGGTGGCGATGTTGACGTCCTCGAAAACGGGCGCAATCTCGAACTGCCCGGGGGCCACTTCGTTGTGGCGCGTATTGATGGGGATGCCCAGCTTGTAGAGCGTCCGCTCCGCGTCCATCATGAAGGCC
>CAYYBO010000133.1:0-10361 GCA_964470125.1 uncultured Planctomycetaceae bacterium
GCAGAACGGCTTCCCCACGGCGCGGAAGTGTCGCTGACGGAGTCGCCCGCCGTCGACATTCCGGCGTGGCTCGAAGGTCAGGCCGATATCGGATTACTGGTGATAGCAGACGCCGCCACGGCCGGGAAGAACCACCCCCCGGGAACATGGCGGCGTTTTGATTACTCAGAGAGGTCTCGTCCCGCCGCCTGTCCCCCTGACACGGCGAATCCAGCTCTGTCAGAGGCGATGGAGAACCCAGCCCCGATAGGAGCAATAGTGAACCCAGCCCCGTCAGGGGCGGCAGATGTTAGCCCAGAGCGCAAGCCCTGGGTCCGCGACGATCACACCACGTTTGAGCCCCGGAAGGGCGACGAAGCCGATTCGCGGGAAGACGTCACGGAGGAACAGTCCAACGGTCCCCGGGGCTTGATGCGGGGCGGGATTCATGCACCGGCTATCGGCCGGTGCCACACGAACACCGGCGCATGCTCTGAGCCAGGGTGCGCCGGCTCGTATGATATCCACGGCCCCGGCGTCGAAGCGGCAATCCAGCTTTGCGCCGGACTGGATACTCTGCCCGCCGAGGTGTGGGTCTACGCCGTTGCCGCTGCCGATACCGGGTATGGGGAGGAGTTGTCGGCGCCGGTGGCCGCGGCCATCGGGGCGATGACCGACGCGATCCGCGAGGACGTACGCGATTGGTTGACCCGCGGGAGGTGCGAGGGTGCATGAGTTCTCAGTAGCCCAGTCGCTGGTGGAAGCTGCGGTGGCTGAAGCGGCTAGGCACGGCGCCAGCCGCGTGCTGACGATGCGATGTCGGGTGGGCGTGCTTCGGCAGGTGGATGACTGGCTGTTGGGGGAGGCCTTCGCCATCGCCCGTGAAGGCACGATTTGCGCGACCTGCGAATTGACCGTCGAGAAGGCCTACATGCAGGCTTTATGCCTAAGCTGCGATGCCCGCTTTCCGATACACAACTGGGATTGGCGATGCCCGACCTGCGGCGCGGACGGTGAGGCCCCGACCGGCGGCGACGAGCTCGAATTGCTCTCCCTCGAATTGGAGTTGCCCGATGGAGATAACCGTTCTGCGGAACGTGTTCGAGAAGAACGAGAATGCGGCGCGTGACAACCGGCGGCGGTTTGACGAGCGCGGCGTCACGTGCTTGAACCTGCTCGGCGGCGCCGGCAGCGGCAAAACCTCGATCCTGGAGGCCGTGCTGCCGCTCCTTTCCGGATCGCTCCGCGTGGCCGTGCTCGAAGGAGATTTGGCCACCACCCGCGACGCCGAGCGGATCGCCAAGCTCAATGTGCCCGTCGCCCAGCTTCTCACCGATGGCGGTTGCCACCTGACAGCCACACTGGTTCAACACGGTCTCGATCGGGTCCCGCTGGGCGACATCGATCTATTGGTCATCGAGAACGTGGGCAACCCGATTTGCCCCGCGAATTACGACCTAGGCGAGCACGCTCGCATCAGCGTGCTGAGCGTCAGCGAAGGGGCGGACAAGCCGTCAAAGTATCCGTTGTTATTCAAGGACGCGGCCTTGGTTCTGCTGACCAAATGCGACCTGCTGCCGCATACGGATTTCGACATCGCCCAGGCCGAAGCCGACGTCCGCCGCGTCAACTCCGGTTGTGAGATCATCCGGACGGACACGCGCCGCCCCACCGGCCTCGACCGCTTGGCGGAGTGGATCCTCGCCCGCCGGCAGCATGTTCGCACGTCGTCGCGGCCGAGATAGCCGTTGTTCCCGCTCGCGTCTCCAAGTGCTGTGGATCAGTCGAACGACGGAGCCTTCGTCGAAGCCGATTATCGGTTGCCGCTGGGCCGCCTTGGGCATGCCCCGCGCGGCGCAGGGGCGCAAGACCGCGCGTCTGGAATCCGGGCTTCCCCCGCCGCTCCCGCCAAGCCCCAATCCGGTTGCCTAAAGAGGTTCGAATTAAATGGCCCGGGCCGCCGAAATCGTTTGACGGGGGAGTGCCCACAAGCTATAGTTTTGGTGAAGACTCGACTCATGGGTGCTGTCGCAAGTGCGCCAGCAGGCATTTCGGGTGGTCGGGCCGCCATCCTAGGGGTTTCAGTGGCGATTCGCTGTGCAATTCGTTGTGGACTGCGCGCGCTTGGAGACGGGCAATGCGTACCTCCGACATACTGGAAGTCGCTCCGTTCTCCTGCCGGTATAACCCCAGGTACATCACCGGTATACATCGAGTCCATCGCCTGAGCTCGGCCGAGCGCGAATCGCTGCGGTCGGTTGCCGCCCAGTACGCCTTCCGTGCCAACGACTACTACCTCCAGTTGATCGACTGGAATGATCCCAACGATCCGATCCGCCAACTCATCATCCCACGAATGGAGGAGCTCGAAGGCTGGGGAGACCTGGACGCCAGCGTGGAGAGCGACGTCACGGTCGAGCCGGGCGTCCAGCACAAGTATCCGGACACCGTTCTGCTTCTTTGCAACTCGGTCTGCGCGGGCTTCTGCCGGTATTGCTTCTGAAAACGTCTGTTCATGAACGGCAACGATGAAGTCGCCAAGGACGTCTCGGGCGGAATCCGATACATCGCCGAACACCCCGAGGTCACCAACGTCCTGCTCACCGGAGGCGACCCCCTGCTGCTCAGCACTCGCAGGCTGCGGGAAACGATCGAAGGATTGCGGGCGATTCCCCACGTCGAGATCATTCGAATCGGGACCAAGATACCGGCGTTCAATCCCTGGCGAATCCTGGGCGACTCCGAGTTGCTGGAGGTGCTCAGCCGCAACTCGACGCCGCGCCGACGGATCTACGTGATGGCCCATTTCGACCATCCACGAGAATTGACCCGGCCGGCCATCGACGCCATCGACGCCCTCCTCCGCGCCGGCGTGGTTTGCGTTAATCAATGTCCGCTGGTCAAGGGCGTCAACGACCACCCGGGCGTCCTTTCAGATCTGTTCCGGCTTCTCTCCTGGATCGGCTGTCCGCCCTACTATGTCTTCCAGGGACGGCCGACCGCCGGAAACCAACCCTACGCGGTGCCGATCGTCCGCGGCTGGGACACGTTTCAAGAAGCTCTCCGCATCGGCTCGGGTCTTGCCTTGCGAGCCAGGTTCGTCATGTCGCACGCGACCGGAAAAGTAGAGATTACAGGGGTTGACCGACGGCACATCTACCTTCGCTATCATCGCGCCCGAGACCTCGAAAACCGCGGACGGTTCTTGATCTGCAAACGCGACGACGAGGCATACTGGCTTGATCAACTGGAGCCGGCAGACGACGAAGGAAGCATGTCCTGAACACCCTGGGCCCGTCCAGGCCAAGCCGGTCGACAGAACGCAGACAACATTCCAGGGTTGGGGAAAGTCCTCTCACCGAGCCGGACCACCAGGGGCGGATTCTCCACCAGATTGCGTGCAGAAGTCCTCACCGAGTCTCGATAAAAGACCTTCGCGACGGCGACAAGACGCCTCTTGGTCGCCCAACGCAACGGCAGGCGGCCAGTGTTGCCTCCTCTGCGCGTCCGCCGCTTGTTGGAACGGCGCTTGCCACCTTCTGAACTCCCGGCGACAACGCGTGCGGGACGCAGGAGAGGCGACACCTCTCCGTCTTTGCCAGCACGTGTTTTCGCCCTTACTATGGCTTTACCTGACGCCCGGCTTCGGTGCGGAGGCACCCCCGGACGAGCGCGAAACGAGTCGTCTGGAGAATGAAGACCATGAATAAACGCCGCATGGTGACGATTGACGGCAATCAAGCCGCCGCCCATGTCGCTCACAAGGTGAGCGAAGTAATTGCCATCTACCCGATTACCCCTTCCTCCCCGATGGGCGAATGGGCCGACGAGTGGTCCGCCCTGGGGCAGCGCAACATCTGGGGCACAATCCCCCATGTCGTCGAGATGCAGAGCGAGGGCGGGGCCTGCGCCGCCGTACACGGCGCGGCCACGACCGGCGCCCTGACCACGACCTTCACCGCGTCGCAGGGCCTCTTGTTGATGATTCCGACGATGTTCAAGATGGCCGGGGAGCTGCTGCCCACCGTCTTTCATGTCACCGCAAGGACCGTGGCCACCCATGCCCTGAGCATCTTCGGCGACCAGAGCGACGTCATGGCTTGTCGCTCGACGGGCTTCGCCATGCTGGCCTCCGGCTCGGTGCAAGAGATCATGGACATGGCCATGGTGGCCCATGCCTCCACCCTGGAGAGCCGCGTTCCCTTCATGCACTTCTTCGACGGCTTCCGCAGCTCCCACGAAGTGATGAAGGTCGAGGAGCTCACCCAGGACGACCTGCGGGCCATGATCAACGAGGAGGCCGTCCAGGCCCATCGTCGTCGTGCGCTAACGCCCGATCGCCCCATGCTTCGCGGCTCCGCTCAGAACCCGGACGTCTTCTTCCAGGCCCGCGAGACCGTCAATCCATTCTACAACGAGTGTCCGTCCATCGTGCAAACGGTGATGGACCGCTTCGCCAAGCTGACCGGCCGACAGTATCACTTGTTTGATTACGTGGGCGCGCCGGATGCGGAGCGCGTCATCATCATCATGGGTTCCGGTGCCGAGGCCGCCCACGAAGCGGCGGACTTCCTGAACCACCGCGGCGAGAAAGTCGGCGTGCTCAAGGTCCGCTTGTATCGGCCCTTCGTCAGCGATGCCATGTTCGCGGCTTTGCCCCAGACAGTTAAGTCCATCGCCGTGCTGGACCGGACCAAGGAACCCGGCGCAGCCGGCGAGCCGCTTTACAAGGACGTGGTCACCGCCTTGGGCGAGGCCTGCGCCGGCGGCTGCCGCCCACCGGCGATCAGGCGAGTTGTCGGCGGTCGCTACGGGCTTTCCAGCAAGGAGTTTTCCCCGGCGATGGTCAAGGCCGTCTTCGACAACCTGGCGGCGGCTGACCCCAAGAACCAGTTTACCATCGGCATCAAGGAAGACGTGACCAAGACCAGCCTGGACTACGACCCGGCGTTTATGACCGAGGACAAGGATGTCGTGCGAGCGATGTTCTTTGGCCTGGGCTCGGACGGTACCGTCGGCGCCAACAAGAACTCCATCAAAATCATCGGCGAGGACACGGATAACTACGCCCAGGGCTACTTCGTCTACGACTCAAAGAAGGCCGGCTCGATGACCGTTTCGCACCTGCGTTTCGGTCCGCGGCCCATCCGCTCGACCTATCTGGTCACCGCCGCCAACTTCGTCGCCTGTCACACCTGGGCCTTCCTCGAAAAGTACGACATGCTCAAGAACGCCGTGAAAGGAGCGGTGTTCCTGATCAACAGTCCGTTTCCCAGGGAGGAGACCTGGGACCGCCTGCCTCGCAAGGTCCAGCAGGACATCATCGACAAGAAGGTGAGGGTCTACGCCATCGACGGCTACCACGTGGCCAAGGAGGCCGGAATGGGTGGCCGCGTGAACACCATCATGCAGACCTGCTTCTTCGCCATTTCCGGCGTTCTCCCGAAGGACCAGGCCATCGAGGCGATCAAGCAATCCATCAAGAAGGAGTACGGCAAGAAGGGCGAGGACGTCGTCAAGAAAAACTGGGCGGCCGTGGACAAGACGCTGGAGAACCTCTACGAGATCCCCGTGCCGGGGCACCCGACCAGCAACATCGAAATGCGGCCGGCCGTGCCGGAGGAAGCGCCGGAGTTCGTGAAGAAAGTCCTCGGCCCGATGGTCGTCTTCGAGGGCGACGACCTGCCGACCAGCAAGCTGCCGTGCGACGGCACCTTCCCCACGCACACCACGCAGTGGGAGAAGCGCAACATCGCCTTGGAAATACCCGAATGGGACGCGGAGGAATGAAACCATTGCGCCAAGTGCGCGATTGTCTGCCCGCACGCGGCGATTCGATTGAAGGCCTATCCGCAGAACCTCGTGGACAAAGCCCCCAAGACCTTCAAGCACGCCCAGGCCCGCGGCAAGGAGTTCGAGGGGATGGCGATGACCGTTCAGGTCGCCCCGGAGGACTGCACCGGCTGCGGCGTTTGCGTGGAGGTCTGCCCGGCGAAGAACAAGAAGGAGACGAAGCTGAAGGCGATCAACCTTGCCTTCCAGCCGCCGCTGCGGGAAAGCGAGCGGGAATGCTACAAGTTCTTCCTCTCGCTGCCGGAGATCGACCGCCGCAAACTGAAGATCAACAGCGTCAAGGGGTCGCAGTTCCTCCAGCCGTTGTTCGAGTATTCCGGGGCCTGCGCCGGTTGCGGCGAGACGCCCTACATCAAGCTGCTCACCCAGTTGTTCGGCGATCGGGCGATCATGTCCAATGCCACCGGCTGTTCCTCGATCTATGGCGGGAACCTGCCGACCGCCCCGTGGGTCATCAATACCCAAGGCCGCGGCCCGGCCTGGTGCAACTCGCTGTTCGAGGACAACGCCGAATTCGGCTTCGGCTATCGTCTGACTATCGACAAACACAACGAGTTCGCCCGCGAGATAGTGGCCAAGATGGCCGACACGATCGGCCGCGACTTGGCCGACGGCCTCCTGCACGCCAACCAATCGGACGAGGCCGGCATTGAAGATCAGCGAGCCCGCGTGGCGGCCCTGAAGGGCAAGCTCCAGTCGATGAAGGACAACCCCGAGGCCCGCTGGCTGCTGGAGATCGCCGACACCCTGGTCAAGAAGAGCGTCTGGATCGTCGGCGGCGACGGCTGGGCCTACGACATCGGCTACGGCGGGCTGGACCACGTGCTGGCCTGCGGGCGAAACGTCAACGTGCTGGTGCTGGACACGGAGGTCTACTCCAACACCGGCGGACAGTGCTCCAAGGCGACGCCTCGCGGGGCCGTGGCCAAGTTCGCCGCCGGCGGCAAGGCCCAGGCCCCGAAAGACTTGGCCATGATGGCCATGACCTACGGCTCGGTGTACGTCGCCACCGTCGCCATGGGGGCCAACGACCAGCAGACCGTGCGGGCCTTCCTGGAGGCCGAGGCCTATGACGGCCCGTCGCTGATCATCGCCTATAGTCACTGCATCGCCCAGGGCATCAATATGCGGCTGGGCTTCGACACGCAGCGAGAGGCGGTGCAGAGCGGACACTTCCTGCTGTTCCGGTACAATCCGGCGTTGGCCGCGGAAGGCAAAAACCCGCTTCAGCTTGATTCGAAGAAACCGACGATCCCCTATGAGGAGTTTGCCTACAAACAGAACCGCTTCAAGATGCTGACCAAGAGCGACCCCGATGAGGCCAAGCGGCTGTTGGTCTTGGCCCAACGGGACGCAACCACGCGATGGACGATGTATGAGCAACTCGCTGCGGTCCGCGTTGCCGGCGAAGAAGGCGGCAACGGCGGCGGCCCGAAGGGCGGTAACGGCGGAGAGTGATCGAGTGTGCCATGACAAAGAGCGTCTAGCAATACGAGCCCCGGACTTCAGTCCGGGCGGCCGCCAGAGCCCGAGCAGAGAACCGCATGGTGGTTGTGTTGGAAGCTCTAGAGAGCACTAGACCAGGTATGTGGCGCCGGTCTTTCGCCGGCGAAGCCATGGGCGAGACGCCCGAGCCACATTGTGAAGGATGTAGAACCGATGAACCTGAAAACGACCTATCTGGGGTTGGACCTCAAGAATCCGTTGGTGTCCGCGGCCGGGCCGCTCTCGAAGGACATTGGAACAATCCGCCAGCTTGAGGACGCCGGTGTTGCCGCGGTGGTCCTGCACTCCCTCTTCGAGGAACAGCTCAGCTACGAGGCCGCCGAGCTCGATCACTACCTGACCCACGGAACGGAGAGCTTCGCCGAGGCGACGACCTACTTTCCGGACGCCGGCGAGTACAAGCTCGGCCCGGACGAGTATCTCGAACACATCCGCAAGGCCAAGCAGGCGGTAAAGATACCGATCATCGCCAGCCTCAACGGCGTCTCCACCGGCGGCTGGATCGACCACGCCCGCCTGATGGAGCAGGCCGGGGCGGACGCCCTGGAACTGAACGTCTACTTCATCCCCACCGATCCGCGTTTGTCCAGCGAGGACGTCGAGCGGCTTTATCTGAGCGTTCTGGAAGCGGTGAAAAGCAAGGTGCGGATTCCCGTGGCCATGAAGCTCAGCCCCTTCTTCAGCTCCATGGCCTCGATGGCCCAGCGACTTGACCAAGCCGGCGCGGATGGCCTGGTGCTCTTCAACCGCTTCTACCAGCCGGACATCGACCTCGATGCACTGGAAGTGGTGCCCAACGTGGTCTTGAGCACCCCGCACGCCATGCGGCTGCCCCTGCGATGGATCGCCATCCTCTATGGGCAATTGAAGGCCAGTCTGGCGGGCGCCTCCGGCATCGCCAGCGGCCACGACGTCATCAAGATGATGATGGTCGGGGCGGACGCGGTGCAAATCTGCTCGGCCCTGCTCCGCAAAGGTCCGAAGGAGTTGTCGGTAATCCTCAAGGCCATGCAGACCTGGATGGAAGAGAAAGACTATGAGTCCGTCGAGCAGATGAAGGGCAGCATGAGCCAGCGTTCCTGCCGCGAGCCCGCCGCCTTCGAGCGTGCCAACTACATGAAGACGCTGCAAAGTTACGTCTAGTAGCGGCCGACGTCCCCGTCGACCGGGCCAAGCCGAACCGCCGAAAACGTAGCGGCCGACGTCCCCGTCGACCGAGCCAAGCCGAACCGCCGAAAACGTAGCGGCCGACGTCCCCGTCGACCGTCTTCCGCGCCCTCGCACGCGCAACTGCCGTGTACGGAATCCGCGCCCCCGCGCGGCTTGCGACCGCCGCCCGTAGCGTCGGCCCCCCGCGGCCGACGACGGATGTCGACACCGCCCGAATGGCACCGCCCGCCCACCCTTTACGTCCGCCGTGGCGGATGCCAAGGGTGGCCGATGCAACCGGGTAGCGCAAACCTCCAGGTTTGCGTTCCCGCTCGAACGAGAATCCCGCCCGCCCCGTCGTCTGCCCATCCCTGCAAGGCTGACATTCGGCAGCCGCGGCCGTCGCCCACGCGAACGGCCCCCGCATGCCACGACCTTGACACCGCAGGGCTCGTCCTCCCGCGAAACCGGCCGGGCCGAGAGAGCCCGACGCCAGTCCTTGGTGATTTATCCTGACGCCCTTTCCGCCCTCGGCTCGGTCCTCCCCATCGGTCAGGCAGGCTGTTCGATCGGTCTGAATCTCGCCTGAAAGAAGCGCAAGTCCTTGGGCTCGTAAGTGAACTTCAAACCGCGAATCTTGTCCGCACGCCGGCAGATCCGCGCCACCGATTCGGACACCACATCCAGGTGTGATTGCGTGTAAACGCGACGGGGGATGGTCAGACGCACCAGTTCCAGGTGCGGCCGGTGATTAGTCCCGTCCGGTTTGCGCCCTTTGGAGACGTTACCGCGCTCCATGGAGCGAATGCCGTTTTCCAGGTAGATCTCGCCGGCCAAGCGCTGTGCGGGGAACTCATCCTGGTCAATGTGCGGGAGGATTCGCTTGGCATCCAGGTAGATCGCGTGGCCGCCGAAGGGCACAACCACCGGTACGCCGTACCCGACCAGTTTCTTTCCAAGATAGCCGACCTGTTCCACCCGGGCCCGGATGTAATCATAGTCGATGGCTTCCCTGATTCCGACGGCCAGGGCGCCCATGTCGCGCCCGGCCATGCCGCCGTAGGTGTGCAGGCCCTCGAAGAGAACGACCATGTTTCGGGCTTTCTGGGCCAGCTCGTCATCGTTGAGCGCCAGGAAGCCGCCGATATTGACCAGCCCATCCTTCTTGGCGGACACGGTCGCCCCGTCGCTGTAGCTGCAGATTTCGCGCAGAATCTCGGGGATGGACTTGTCCGCGTACCCCGGCTCGCGACGCTTGATGAAGTAGGCGTTTTCCACCGCTCTCGTCGCGTCGAGCATGATCAGGATGCCGTGCTCCCTGCAGTAGGCGTGCAGGGCGCGCATGTTCTCCAGGGAGACCGGCTGGCCGCCCGCCATGTTCACGTTCGTTTCCAGGCTGATGTACGGGATCTTCTCGGCGCCGTATTGCTGCACCGCCGCGGCCAGTTTCTTCAGGTCCACGTTCCCCTTGAAGGGGTGCGGCGAAGTGGGATCATTGGCTTCGTCAATGATGATATCAACGAACATGCCTCCGGCATATTCCTGGTGAAACTTGGTGGTGGTGAAGTACATATTCCCCGGCACCACATCGCCTTTCTTGATCAGCATCTGCGAGAGGATGTGCTCGGCCCCCCGGCCCTGGTGGGTGGGAATCATGTGTTTGAAGCCGTACACTTCCCGCACCGTGGACTCGAGCTGGTAGAAGTCCTTGGCGCCGGCATAGGCTTCATCGCCGGTCATCATCGCCGCCCATTGCCGATCGCTCATGGCATTGGTGCCCGAGTCCGTCAGCAAATCGATATAGACGTCCTCCGACCGGAGGAGGAAGGTATTCCAGCCCTCATCCGCCAGCGCCCGCTCGCGCTCTTCGCGGG
>CAYYBO010000134.1:0-10342 GCA_964470125.1 uncultured Planctomycetaceae bacterium
TTGTCTTGGAGACAAATAGGGGGCCGACGCTACGAGCAATCGTGAAATGCCCTAGTTTGCTCACGGTCGGGTGACGGGGACGGGAAGAAGCGATGCGGCCGAATATCGCTCAAGGAGTAGCGATCCGCCGTGCGAGGCGACGGGCCGCTTCGACCAGACCGTGGTCGGCAAGTCGATCCATGTCTGGTCGACGGGGCCGCCGCCCGGACTGGAAGTCCGGGGCTCCTCTTGTGTAGCGATCCTAGTGTTGCCGGTCGAGGCGGCGGTATTGGATGGCTTCGGCGAGGTGGTCGGGGGATATGTCGGCGGCGTCGTCGATGTCGGCGATGGTTCGAGCCAGGCGGAGGACCTTATCGTGGGCACGAGCGGAGAGGCCCATTTCGCTCATGGCTTGCCTGAGCAGTAGTTCGCCTTCACTGCCAAGGGGGCAGTGTTTGCGGACCAGGCGCGGACCCATGCGGCCGTTGAGCAGGTTGTTGTCTTCGCCGAAGCGTGTCCGTTGACGGTGGCGGGCGGCGACGACCTGCTTGCGCATGGTGGCCGAGTCGGTGCCGACGCGCTGACGGCGGAGGTCGTCGAAGGGGACGGCGGGGACGTTGACGTGGATGTCGATGCGGTCGATGAGCGGGCCGCTGATCCGCGAGAGGTATCGCTCGATCTGAGGCGGTGAGCACTTGCAGGCCCGCCGAGGGTCGGAGTAGTAGCCGCAGGGGCAAGGGTTCATGGCGGCGACGAGCATGAACTCCGCGGGGAAGCGAACGGCGCTGTGCGAGCGGGCAATGGTGACGTGGCCGTCCTCCAGCGGTTGGCGGAGGGTCTCCAGGATGGTGCGGGGGAACTCTGGAAATTCATCGAGGAAGAGCACGCCGTGGTGAGAAAGGGAGACCTCCCCGGCCTGCGGGATGCTGCCGCCGCCCACCAGGGCCGGACCGCTGGCGGAATGATGGGGGGCACGGACGGGCCGGGTGGCCAAGAGCGAGGTCCCCGCGGAGAGGCGACCGGCGGCGGACCAGATGCGGGTCGTCTCCAGGGATTCGTTCAGCGTGAGCGGCGGGAGGATGGTCGGCAGGCACTTGGCCATGAGGGTCTTGCCGCAACCTGGCGGGCCGATGAGCAGGACGTTGTGGCTGCCGGCGGCGGCGATGGTCAGGGCTCGCTTGCAGAACTCCTGGCCGCGGACGTCGGCGAAGTCGAGGTCGTACTTGGCGGCTTGCTCGAAGACGGAATCGAGGTCGATGACGGTGGGTTCGATGGGAAGCTGCTCGGTGAGAAAACCGACCGCTTCGCCGAGCGAACCGACGCCGACGACCTCGATGCCGTCGACGACGGCGGCTTCGTTGGCGTTTTCCCGAGGGACGATGACGCCGCGATATCCGTCGGTCTTAGCGAGCATGGCCATTGATAGGGCGCCCTTGATGTGGCGGACGCGGCCGTCGAGGGCCAGCTCACCGGCGATCATGTATTTTGAAATGTCCTGGGGCACGGCGCCGTCGGCGGCGAAGAGCATGCCGAGGGCGATGGGCAGATCGAGGGCGGGGCCCTCCTTGCGGATGTCGGCGGGGGCGAGGTTGATGACGGTGCGCTTGGCGGGGGGGATGAAACCGCAATTGGCGATGGCGGTGCGGATGCGTTCGAGGCTCTCTTTCACGGCGGCGTCGGGCATGCCGACAATGGCGGTGGTGGCGAAGCCGCGAGAGGCGATGTTGACCTCGACTTCGCAGGCGATGGCTTCGATGCCGGAGAGGGTGATGCTTTGGACTTTGGCGAGCATGCGCGGGAAGCGTACCGGGAACGGGTTTGGCGGACAAGGACTGGCCGTTTGGACAGAGCCGGCAGGGTTCTTCCGCGGCGGAATCGTTGAGTTATACTGCGGGCTTGCGGGTTGGACGGGCTGCTTTTGTCCGCCCGGCGCGCAGCCTGCTCCGTCGAATCGAGAGGAGAACACATGCAGCCAGCAGCTTGCGCGGTGATGCAAAGTCCTGTCTTGGCCATGCACGCGCCGGACGGTCTTTTCAGCATGCCGGTCAACATCGTTTTCGCGGTTGCTGTGGGGTTCCTCCTGGCGGGTTCGTTGGCGAAGCTACTGCGGCGGTCGGATCACCGCTTGGCGCCGACCATGGGCGTGATGGCCGCGTTCATCTTCGCCGCCCAGATGGTCAACTTCCCGATCGCCTCGGGCACGACCGGCCACCTGTTGGGCGGAGCGCTGGCGGCGATCCTGCTGGGGCCGTGGGCCGGCACCGTGGTCATGGCCGTGGTGGTCATCTTCCAGGCGACGCTTGGCGACGGCGGAATAACCGCCCTGGGACCCAACATCTTCAACATGGGCGTCGTCGGCTCGTGTCTGGCGTATTTCGTCTATCGCCTGGCGGCGGGGCAAGCGGCCGCCCAGCCGGGCCGGGTGGTTGCCGCCGCCTTCTTTGCATCCTGGCTGGCCGTCGTACTGGCCAGCGTGTTCGTGAGCATTCAACTGGCCGTCTCGGGCACCGCCAGCCTTTCGCGCACGTTCACGGTGATGGTGGTGACGCACATGGCCATCGGCGTCGGCGAGGCGATGATCACGGCGGGCGTGGTGGCCTTTCTCCTCAAGACGCGCCCGGACCTGATCCATGATCGGCACTTGAGGCCGATCGGCGCGTCGCGGCGGCTGGTGCTCGGCGGCGCCCTCGGCGTTTCACTCGTGGTCGGCGGGGCCTTGTCGCTTCTGCCGATGCTCTGGGACCATCCGGACGGGCTTGAGTCGGTAGGGATGGCCAAGGGTTTCTTGTTCGAGGAATGCGAGCGAAGCGAGAACGGCGAACTGTTGACTTTTCCGGCCTACCCCATCGGCGTGCGTTTGAGCATGTCCGCGGACGGCGTGACGGCGGTTCATCGCTACGACCAGCAAGCCGGACCGGTGGAGACCGGCGACACGATCCTGGCGATCAACGGCCTGCCGACACCTGACTTGGCCGGGGTTGCCGCGGCGTTGCGATTCGACGAGGCGGGCAAGTCATTCGGCACTGCGGCGGGGGAGCCTTTGACCATTCTGGTGAACAAGAGGGGACAACAGCGGGAAGAGCGGATGCCGGCGGCCGCGGCGCCGCTCGCGGGAGCGGAGCCCCCACTGCTGGCGCTGCTGCCGGACTACACCGTGCCGGGCATTGAGGGGCTGATCGGCACGAGCCTCGCGGGCGTGATCGGCACAATGGTCATGTTCATCATCTCCTTCGGGGTCGGTAGGATCTTCACCCGGCCCAGTCGCCTGGAGGCTGCGTTGAGCAGGGCGCAGGCGTCGGCCGGCGGCGGGAGTGATTAGTTGCACGAAAAACCGCTGACTCTGGCCGCACAGCCACGGGACTTTCTGGGACGGATCGACCCGCGGATCAAGATCATTTGTCTTTTGATCTGGGCGGCTTGCGTGGTGACGGTGCCGGCCGGGCAGGTGAAGACCGGCGGCGGCTATGGTTTGGTTGTGGTTCTGCTCCTGGCGGCCAACATGTCGTTGTGGGGCAAGTTTGCCCGCCGGTTTGCCGCCGCTCTCCCCATTGTGATTCTTCTCGTTGCCTTGCTTCCATTCCTCAAGGCAGGGCAGGTTGTATGGCGCTGGGGGTGGTTGGAGGTCAGCCGCGAGGGGCTTTTGACGGCTCAACGTGTGGGCACCGCGGCTACTCTGTGCGTGGCGGCCATGGCCCTGTTTTGGGCGAGCACCTCGGAATCGAGGCTATTGGCGGGCCTGCGCGGACTGGCCGTGCCGGACACCGTAGTCAACGCCCTTGGCTTCATGCTTCGCTACCTCGACGTGCTGCGGCCGGAGTTGCACCGATTGACCGACGCGCGGGCGGCGCGGACCATCGCCTCGCGCGGGCCCGGGGCGGTGCGCTCCGGGGCGAACGTGGTGGGGGCGCTATTCATCCGGGCCCACGACCGCGCCCAACGGGTCGCTGATGCGATGGTCGCTCGCGGCTTTACCGGCCGCGGTCGAGACCTGCATCACCTGCACTGGCATGCAAAGGATCTCCTGGCGGGGGCGGCCTTCATAGGCCTGGTTCTTCTTCTGCGGCTCATGGTGCGGGGATGACGACGGATCGGACACCAGCCTCTTCCTCGCCGCCGGATGCAGTGCTCCTGAGGGGCGTCTGCTTCAGATACCCCGACGGCGTGGAAGCCCTGCAGGAAGTCAGTCTGTCCATCCGGGCGGGCGAGCGCGTGGCCCTGGTGGGGCCAAATGGTTCGGGCAAGAGCACGCTGTTACGGCAACTCATCGGTCTGCTCAAGCCGACCGCCGGGCAGGTCTCGGTGATGGGTCTGCCGGTGGCCGGCAAGCACCTTAACGAGGTTCGGCGGCGTGTGGGATACGTGTTCCAGGACGCCGACGACCAACTATTCTGCCCCACGGTGCTCGATGACGTGGCCTTCGGCCCGCTGCACCTGGGACTTTCCGCCGACGAAGTCGTTCGACGGGTCCGCGAGGCCCTTGCCCTCGTCGGTTTGAAGGATTATGAACGCCGCGTGCCCCAGAAGCTGTCTGCCGGGGAGAAAACGCTGGTCGCTTTGGCAACCGTCTTAAGCTACTCAGCAGAGGTGCTGCTATTGGACGAGCCGAGCGCGTCGCTTGATCCTCGTAACCGACGGCGAGTGATGGGAGTCCTGGCGAGACTGACCGGCACGCAGTTGATCGCCACGCACGATTTGGATTTGGCCTGGGATCTGTGCGAGCGGACCGTGCTGCTTGCCCACGGCAAGGTTGTGGCCGACGGCAAGACGCGGGAGATACTGTCCCGACGAGAGTTGCTGGAGGAACAAGGGCTGGAGCTGCCTCTGATGCTTCAGGGGTCGGCGTGAGTATGATCCACGACGGCTGAGTTCATGGGCCGCGGCCGCGCCGCGCCCGCTCCGCCTGAACTGCAAGCGAGGGCAGGTCCCGTGGTGAGGACCGCCCTCGCTTGCCTTTCAGGCGAAGTCGTTGAATCCGCCGTCTTCTCCCGGGAATCCCGACGGACCGGCTGATTCTTTCGGATTGCCGGCCCGAGCGGCGCGGCCGTCGGCGGTTCGCTTCTCTTCCTGGGCCTGGTCTACTTCAAACAGGAGAAGCCGCCGTCTCGCGTTCGGCTTCGCTCCGCGGCGCGCTTTTGCCGGGCTGCACGCCGACGGCGTCATGTCGGCCCGACGCTCCGTGGACCAAGCCGGTCAGTTGATCCACCATGTTCTTGACGGCCATCGCCTGGGCGGACAGCTCCTCCGCGGCGGCCGCCGACTCCTCGGCCGTGGCCGCGTTCTGCTGCGTGACCTTGTCCATCTGCGAGACCGCGGTGTTGACCTGGTCCACGCCCTGGGCCTGCTCCTGACCCGCCTGGCTGATCTCGCCGATCAACTCCGACACCTTGCCGACGCCGGAGACGATCTCGCCGAGCACCTCGCCGACTTCGCCGGCCACCTGCGTGCCCTGCTGCGATCGGCGCACCGCATCCTCGATAAGGCCGGTGGTTTCCTTCGCAGCCTGAGCGGCGCGCATGGCCAGGTTACGGACCTCGTCGGCCACCACCGCGAAGCCCTTGCCGTGCTCTCCGGCCCGAGCCGCCTCGACGGCCGCGTTCAACGCCAGCAGATTGGTCTGGAAGGCGATCTCCTCGATGACCTTGATGATCTTGCTGATCTTCTCGCTGGATTCGTTGATGCCGGTCATGGCCTGGTTGAGCTGGGCCATGGTCTGATCGCCGTTCTGAGCGGCCTCACGAGCATGGTTGGCCAGACCGTTGGCCTGTTGGGCGTTGCCCGCGCTGGTGCGGGTCATGGCCGCCATCTCCTCGAGGGCGCTGGAAGTCTCCTCCAGGCTGGAGGCCTGCTCACTGGCCCCGCTGGCAAGCTGCTGGCTGGCGCTGGAGACCTGAGCGGCGGCGTCGTTGACCTGGTCGGCGCCTTCGGCGAGGTCGGTGATGATGCGGTTGATCGGCTTGGTAATGCTGCGGGTGACAAGCAAGGCCGTGGTGATCGCGAGGAAGAGAGTGACGCTGCCCACGACGGTGGTCAGGATCGCGACGGCCCGGATGGCTTCCTGTCGCGTCTCTGTGCTTGCCTTGATGGTCTCCGCCGCCTTCTGCGACATCCTGTTGGCCGCCTCGAAGATTTCATCTTCGTAGGAGCCGACGCCGATCACCCAGTCCCAAGGGGCGAAATAGGCCAGCTTGACTATCTTGTCGCGAGGAGCCGGATCTTCGGCGTTCTTCCAGGGATAGCGGGTGTCGTCGATTTCGTCGCCTTTCAGGTTGAGCGCCTTTTGACAAATCTCCTGGATGAAGAGCTTGCCGGAGGCGTCCTTCGCCTCCCAGATGTTTTCGCCGTCGCGTTTTCCATCCAAGGAAATGACGTATCGCCCGCGGGCATCGCCTTTGGCGTTAAGAACATAAGCGTATCCCGTCTTGCCGACCCTGATGGACATGATCTGCTTGCGGAGCGTCTGGCCGCATTCTTCCTTGACGCCGACGTATAACACCGCGGCAACCCGGCCTTGGGCGTCGCGGATGGGTTCGTAGACCGTCGTGTACCAATCGTTGACCACGAAAGCACGACCGTGGTAGGCCTGGCCTTTCGTCACGGCGGCCGCCACCGGGTTAGGCGTACCGTCGGGATTGACGACCGGGATGTAGGTCCCAATAGCCCGTTGGCCGTCGGCTCGGGCCACGTTGGTGGCGACCCGCAGCAAATCCCCCTCTTCATTCATTCGCTGGAAAAGGGTGCAGGTACTGCCGGTCAACTGGGCCAGTTCATCAACCACGGGCACGGAGGCGTTTAGCTCCCTGGTCTGCCCAAGCCAGGCTCCGCCGATCAGCATCTTGGGCAAGGAGACGGTCTTCGCCGCCTGGGAGAACTGGTTGACCGCCTGCCAGGAGACTTCCTCTTTGTCGAAGGAGACCGCCCCCGTCCGGGCGAGCACGTCCTTGGCAACGGCGAGATCGCTGTCTACCTTCTGTTGGACGAGCTCCTGCTGCACCTGGCACATGTAGTAAATGCTCTGAGCGACTCGTGCCAGATTGGCTTCCTCGCTTTCCACCGAGGATTCGCGGGCATAGTCCGCGCAGTCCGTCAGGCCTTTCTCGGCCTGGTTGAGCGTGGAGTCAAACGCCCGAGTCATCTGCCACATGATGAGGGTGGTAACGACCGCCGCCGGTATCACGGCCAAACAGAGTTTCGAACCCAGTAGTTTGCCTCGTAGCGACATGGCTTTTTCAGCTCCCTTCGGCGAGGACTGTAGGGGGAGAAGAGATGAAGCACGACGCTTCGTCGGGCAGCGGCTGGGGGCCACAGGCCGGGTCCGAGCTTGGTGGGCGATGGGAGACCAGCAGGTGTCCATCCCGCTCACGTTGAGCCGGACCCTTGTCGGCGCCAGCCGGACGCAAGTCTCTCTTGCTGCGCCCCTGGAACACTATCGCCGGGTCCATCGGCTTGCCGCTGGATTACGCTTAGACATCTCCGCGAAAAACCGTCATCAGGCGGTTTGCCAATAACAAGGGCCCCGGATGTGACTCTAACAGCCGCCGATAATAGCAGGTGTATTATGGCAGTCGGCGTGCTATCATCCGTTGATACGCCGGCAAAACGCCGAGTGATTCGCCGGCGCTCGAGGGCGGTGTCAAGATCATGGATTGTGCGTTCTCGGTACTCTCGATGTCTCCGGGCCTTGGCCGCGTGTACGGTCCGATCGGGGTGCTCGTGGTCGCCGCCATGGGATTGGCCGCGATCATCATGCTGATTACCCACGTCCTCCCTAAGCCGAAGCGCAAGGGGCCGGAGAAAGACGCGACCTACGAGTCCGGCATGGAGACGGTCGGCGACGCACGGCGTCGATTCAACGCCCGCTTCTACCTCATGGCCATGCTCTTCCTTCTGTTCGACGTTGAGCTGGTCTTTCTGTACCCCTGGGCGCTCGTGTTCGTCGAGGCGAGAAACGCGGGCGACGCGGCCCTGGTAGGCTTCCTGTTTGTGGAGGCGGCGATCTTCTTTGGACTGCTGCTCATCGGCTTCGCCTATGACTGGGGCAAGGGAGTATTGCGCTATGATTAAACGCAGCATCTTGCAGCCGGGACCGGCCTAACAGCCGAAGTCCCCGTCGGCCGCCGACCGCCCGCAGCTTCGTCCCCCTGTGGCCGACGGGTGATTTCGGCTCGCCGACTTGTGAGGATTGCACGGGGCGACCGCATGCAGAAGTACGAACACAATCCGCACACTACGACCGGCGACGACGTGTTGACCACGTGCTTGGCCGATCTTGTGGGCTTCTTCCGCAAGCACGGTGTGAACTGGTCGCGAAAGAACTCGCTGTGGCCGCTGCCCTTTGCCACGGCCTGTTGCGGCATCGAGTTGATGGCCACCGGGGCCAGCCGGTTCGATCTGGCCCGTTTTGGAGCGGAAGTCATGCGCTTTAGCCCGCGGCAGAGTGACTTGCTGGTCTGCGCCGGGCGCGTGGCGATCAAGATGATGCCCGTGCTCCAGCGCATCTACAAACAGATGTGCGAGCCGAAATGGGTGGTCAGCATGGGCGCCTGTGCATCGACAGGGGGCGTGTTCGACACCTACGCCGTGGTGCAGGGCGTGGACCAGTTTCTGCCGGTGGACGTGTACGTGCCAGGCTGCCCGCCGCGGCCGGAGACGCTGATCGAGGGGATCATGGCCATCCAGCGGATCGTCGAGCGCGAGGGCGTCAAGCCCAGCGCCGAGCGAGGCAAGGGTCTGCGCCTGACCGCTGAGCCCGCAGTGCAACTGACCCTCAACGAAACCACTGAAACAGGAGCGGCCAAGTAGTCATGGCATCCGCACAGGTAATAGTCGAGGCGATGCGGTCGCGGTTCGCGGGACTGTCTTTTGAGCCGCGGCCCTTGCTTGTCAGCAGCGGTCCGCCCGGCGATCAATGGTACGTCCGGATCGAGCCGGAGCGGCTTGTCGAAGTCCTGCGCTTCCTCCGCGATGATCCGCGCACGAGCTTCGAGCAGCTTTGCGATTTGACCTGCGTAGACTACCTCAACTTCCCAGGGGCAACCGACCGCTACGGCGTCATATACTCCCTCTTATCGCTTAGGCACAATCACCGTTTGTGGGTCAAATGCTTCGTGAACGACCCCGATCCGCGAGTCCCCTCCGTCGTCTCAATATGGCCGGGTGCTGACTGGTTGGAGCGAGAGGTCTTCGATATGTTCGGCGTCGTCTTCGAGGGGCACCCGGACCTTCGGCGGATTCTTACTTGGGACGGCTTCGAAGCCCACCCCTTGCGCAAGGACTACCCTCTCCGCGGCAAAGGGGAACGGGAGAACTACGAGGTCGTCACCCGCGAGAGCGCCTGAGAATAGCGTCTCGCAGCCAACCCCAGAGATCTCGCTCGGGCGGTCGCTGAATCGCATTTGGGCTGTCCTCGTTCGCTTGGCGCCGCCCGGACTGGAAGGCCGGGGCTCATCGAGAAGGCGCCGCCTGCTCGGCAGTGGAGAGATCGGCGATGGCCCTGGCGGCGACCGCGTTGGCGGGGTCCACCTGGAGGACTTGCTGATACTCGGCGATTGCCGCCTGTCGATCTCCCAGGCGGTTGAGCAGTTCAGCAAGCTTGCAGCGGGCGGCCGTGTCGCGAGGTTGAAGCTGCAAGACGCTGCGATAGGCCGGCACTGCTTCCGACGCCTGGCCGGTCCTGGCCAGGGCCAAGCCGAGGTTGCGATAGGCGTCCACGTTGTTCGGCGCCAGCTCGACCGCTTTTCGCATGTGTACGATGGCTTCGTCCAGCTTTCCTTGAGACGCCAGAGCGCCACCCAGGGCGTGGTGGGCCTCCGCAAAGGCCGGCCGGATCGCCAGGGCTCGTGTGAGCCGCTCCACCGCTCCATCCAGGTCGCCCCGTCTGACAAGAGCCAAGCCGAGGTTGCTGTGGGCGTCGGCGTAGTCCGGCTGAAGCCGGATGGCCTCCTCGTATGAGGCCGCCGCAGCCTCCACTTGGCCGAGGGCCAGCAGCGCGTTGCCCAGGGCATTGTGGGCTTCGGCCGACGCCGGGTTCAGCCGAAGAGCCTCGCTGATTTCCGGCATCGCCTCCGCGGGCCGGTTCAATCGCACGAGGGCCAACCCCAGGTCGATCCGTGCGTCAGCCATGTCCGGCTTCTGAAACAGCGCCTGACGGAGGTGCTCGACCATTTCCTGGTCGTTCCCGAACTTCCTCATGAGCAGCGCCAGGTTGAGGTGCGCCTGCATGTAGCCGGGCCTCAATTCCAGGGCGAGGCGGAATTGGGCCAAGGCCTCTTCGGGCCGGCCCTGCTTGTCCAGCACAATCCCCAGGCCGTTGTGGGCCTCGACATGCGTGGGCTCAATGACCCGAGCCGCTGCCAACTTAGTGCGC
>CAYYBO010000135.1:0-886 GCA_964470125.1 uncultured Planctomycetaceae bacterium
ATTGGCCGTCCCGCATGATGGTAACCATATCGGCGATGCGGAGGATTTCGTCCAACTTATCACCCAAACCGCGTCAGGGCAGCCCTCTCCAATCATCCTCAAGCTGGTATCCGAGCCCTTGCAGGACGCAGCCCTGTATCGCCTGCTGCACTTCTACATCGACGTGCCGCTGAGCCTCCAGAACATAGATCTTCCGGGTGCTGTCTCCCTGTTCGATCCAAACAGCCTTGATCAGATCGAGGTTTCGGTGACCAACATGATCTTCAACAACGGCGTCAACGCCGAGCCGCGACTGGAGAACAACCCGTACTTCTACACGTCCTTCATGCGAGACTACAACGGCCACTTCTATGAGTCGGCACAGGCTCATCCCTACAGTTGGAACGGCAACGGCATCTATGACATCCAGGTACCGGCCACGGCTTATCTTGACGGGGACGCCGACCACTACACCTTCAGCAGCACCCCCGGGGTGGCTTCTTCATGGACTTGGGGGAAGATTGACAATCCTGGGCAGAACACGAAGGTCCACAACGGATTCCAAACCGGAGTTACTCCCGTGCAGCCCGGCTACGTCTTCGAGTTGGGGCTATCCGTGGCCTTCGTGGAGGTTCCAGAGCCGGCCACGGCCGCGCTGCTGGTTCTTGGCTCGCTGATGCTGGGCCTCAGGAGACGTAAGTAGCCTGCCGTCGCAGTCGCAAGCCAGCCGCCTGCGCAACGGATGCGGCTCCCCCGGCTCGCCCTGCCGCACAGGCGGCGGGAGCCCCGGATGCTCGATTCCAGGATGGCGCGCGGCCCGGGCAGGCATGGAGGCCCGGCCCAAGCTTGCAGCCGGGCCGATCTGAGGCGAATACTCCAGGAATCTTCCGGCGGTTGAATTACTGGC
>CAYYBO010000135.1:896-10335 GCA_964470125.1 uncultured Planctomycetaceae bacterium
TGGCGGCGGAAGGTTATAGTCCACGCCATGCTATATCCGAGGATAACCCTTCTCGGGACGGTCCTGCCCGTAGTGGCGATTCTGTCCTTGGCATCCGGGCCGAGCCCTTCGGCGGCTTACGCCCTCGCCAGCGATCAACGATCGCGCACGCAATCAAAGAAGCAGCAGGGCGGAGCTTCGCAGCCCACCTGCGGAGGCGTCAAGCCCGGCAGCACCGACAACACGTCGCCGACCTCCAAGAAGGCTCCTCCCTCGACTCCAAACACGCCGCGAAAGCCCTGCGGAGGCAGCGCCTTCGTCGCCCCGAGTTCAGCCAAGCCGTCGGAGAGCAAGACTTCCGAATTGGCGCTGGCGCTCGCGGCGGGCAATGCCCCCATTTCGGGCCCGGAATCCTCGCGGCAGCCCGCGGCCACCCGTTGGTCGAGCGTTCGTCCAGCGTTGCACAGAGCGGCATATTCTGCCCTGGCACCACCGCAGCTCTAAGCGTCGGGTGACCACCGCGCCTGTCGCCCGATGTAGGCCCCTGGGGCGAGGCTTTGATTCCTGGCCCCATCCCGTCGCGTCAGACATCTGGCTTGCGGCCAGCCCATTCTTGAACAAATGACCGTCATGACCGCGTCAGCGTCGGATGACGCGGCCCAGCGAAACCGAGCAAACAAACAACCCGGCCCTTGATCCTGGCCGGCGAGAAACTGAACGGGGACATCCATGAACGAGCGTGATCTGTGGTGGAAAATCGTCATCGTCGGCGCCCTGGTTGCTTTGGGCTTCACGAGCATGTGGCCCATCGGCGAGAAGATTAAGTTCGGTATCGACCTGGCCGGCGGATACAGCCTCCTGTATGAGATCGATGACACCGATCTTGAGAGCGCCGACAAAGTCGGGCTCTCGGAGAGGGTCATGCGCGTCTTGCGGGAGCGGGTCGATCCCAAGGGGGTGTTCAACCTGGTCTGGCGACCGGTCGGCCACAACCGCCTTGAAATCCAGATGCCTCGGCCAAGCGAGCAGATTCGCCTGGCCAGAGCCGACTACGACCGCTATCAGGAACAGATTCAAGAGACGGTGGTGCGGCAATCGCAGATTCTGCGGGCCGTCTCCAAACCTCCGGCGGAGCGGTCGGAGGCGATTGCCGACTTGGTTCACGGCATTCCCGAACGACAACCCCTGCTGGAGTCGGCCGCCCAGGCGTACGACGCCTACATGCAGATGAAGACGGACCACGACGAGCTTGTCAAGAACGTCGAACAGGACAACCTGTCGCGCAGCCAGATCATGGAAGTGCTGCAGATGTCCCCCGCCGACCGCTCCGCCGCGATCGGGATGCTCGTTGGCAAGGTTCCCGAGCGGCGAGAGCTGCTGACCGCAGCAGCGGAGGCCTGGGATCGGCACCAAACTGCGGTTCGGAACGAGATGTCGGCCACCCCGCCCGTGGAACCAGCTCCGTCGGACCCACCCGCGGACAGCCAGAAGGAAACATCGGAAACCCTCCGGGGCATCTATGAAGAGGCGATCCAGAAAGTGCTGGATCTGAATGTGGACCCTGACCGGCTCCCGGACGCCCCCACGATCGACAAAGTCATTGCGTTAGAAGAGAAGTTCATGGTCCTCGTGAGGCAGATACTGGCGACAAACCTCGACATCGCCCGCCTAATGACCGTTTTGGAGGCGGGGCCGACCAGCGCAACGCGAACGGAGGGACTGAGCGAGCTTACCGCGAAGTTCCCCGGGCTGGCGCCGCTGATCGAGGGGCTGGTTCAAGCCAACGACGGGCTGAGGCAGCGCCGCCGTGGCGAGGGGCGGCTGGAGGACCCGGCCGACCTGCAACGCTTGTTGAAGGGAGCGGGCGTGCTGGAGTTCCGGATTCTCGCCGATCCCAGGGAACTGCAAACCGACCCCAACAAGTTCGCCAGCTACATAGAGGCGCTCAAGACCCGCGGCCCGAGGCGGCTGCCGGGGGAGGACAAGTATCAGTGGTTCGAAATCGAAAACGCGATGGACTTCTTCAGGTTCAAGTCGCCGGAAGAACTCAACCTGGACTTTGACAAACGCAAGACCAGCAGCGTGGTCGCTGAGCGAGCGGGGGACAAGTACTACGTCCTGGCCCACATCGGCGAGGACTACACCCTGACGCATCGAGCCGGCGAGGCGGACTGGGCGCTGGAAAGCGCGCACTTCGACCGTGATCGAACCGGCCGCCCGGCGATCGGCTTCCGTCTGGACGAGCGTGGCGGCAGCAAGTTCGCCGTATTGACGAGGCTGAATCGTGAACGACAGCTCGCCATATTCATCGACGATCAGTGCATCTCGCACGCCACGATTCAGGACGTGATTCGCACGACCGGCATCATTCACGGCTCCTTCACCCCCCAGGAAGTGAATGACATGGTCAAGAAGCTGAACGCGGGGAGCCTGCCCAGGAAGTTGAAGTCTCCGCCCATCAGCATCCGTTCGATCGGTCCCAGCCTGGGTGAGGCCAACCGGGCCGCGGGCCTGAAAGCGGCCGGATATGGCGCCGCGGCGGTCACGATCTTCATGCTGGTCTATTACTTCTACGCGGGCGGGATCGCGGTCGCCGCCATGATCATGAACCTGACCTTCATCGGCGCGATGATGTCGGTGTTGGGAGCGACGTTGACCTTGCCCGGAGTGGCCGGCCTGGCACTGGCCGTGGGCATGACGGTGGACGCCAACGTGCTGGTTAACGAGCGCATCCGCGAGGAGTTGGCCCGCGGGACCGCACTGCGCATGGCCGTCAAGCTCGGTTATGAACGAGCCTTCAGCGCCATCCTGGACTCAAACCTGACCACCGTGTTGGCCAGTGTGATCCTCTACCTGGTGGGCAGCGAGGAAGTCAAGGGCTTCGGCCTGACGCTCGGCATCGGTGTGTTCATCAACATCTTCACGGCGTACTTCGTCACTCGCATGTTCTTCGAGTTGATGAGCATGTTCCCCGTGCCCAGGGAGGTCTTCCGATATCCCCTCTATGCCGCCTTGATGATCGCCGCGTCCGGCGCCCTGCTTTACGGCTTCGGTCACTATCTGAGCGAGCCCGAAATGAGGGATCAGTCGGTGCTGATGCTGTTCGGCCGCTCGATCATCTGGGTTGCGGCGGGGGTGGCGGCGCTGCTTCTGCTCATGGGGCTGTTTCGGCTGGTTCACAACCTCTCGCAAACCGGCGAGAAACCGCGCATCCCCATGCTGCGGCTGGTACCTGTCCCGTCGTTCGACTGGGTCGGCAAGCGCTACACCTTCTACGCGATCTCGCTCGTTCTAATCGTCGGCGGAGTGGGCTTGTTCTGGGTTACCGACAAGGACCGCCTGTACGACATTGAGTTTCTAGGCGGAACGGCGGCCCAGATCGATCTCAAGGTGCCGGGTTCGCTGAATCAGCAGGACATTGAGGACCGGCTCACCCAGTCCGGCAGGACCCTGCACCGATACGGCTTGGCGATGAACGCGGTCACGATCAACGGCTCGGGAGGTATCTACACGCTGTCCGCGCCAGGCGTTCCGGCGACTCGCCTGGAGCCGGTGGTACGGGCGGTGTTGGACAAGGACCTCGCCCAGGTCAACCCCATCACCTACGCGGACCCGGCGGCGGAGTCGATGACCATCCGCACCAGGTCGGACGTCACCTTTGACCAGGCGGCCTCCAAGAAGCTGGCGGTCGATCTCGGACAACGATTCCTGTACGCCGCCGACGCCGTCGGGGCCGCCCAGGTTCAGGCCGTGCAGGCACTCGGCGCGGGCGCGGCGGCGGACAAATCCTTTGAGATCGTCAGCCGCGAAACCAGCAAGGAGATCGTGGTCGGGGCCATCATGGAAAGCCTCGCGAACGACATCGACATTCAGCCGGCACTGACCTTCAAGCTGCTGGCCAACGCGAGAGCGGGAGACGCCCCCTATTTCCCGATCACGGTGGAAAACCCCAAAGACCTCGGCATTGAAATGACCGACGCCGAATCGAGGGCGGTGGATCTGCAAGGTTGGCGGGGGGGCGTCGCCATCGTCCTGGATGAACTTGAACCGCCGCAATCCCCGGACGTGTTGCGCGATCGACTGCGGGCGATGCGGCTCCAGCCGGGCTTCGAGAAATATGGATGGCGAGAGTCACATGTCTTCGGCTTGCGGTCCAAGGAGGAAAACAGCAGACTTTACAGCCGCGTCCTGGTCGTCGTGGCCGATGAGAATTACCCCTTGGAAGACGACAAGGGAGGTCTATCGTCCGCCTGGGTGAGTGAACTGGCGGAGCCGGAAGTGAATCTGCTCCAGGAGGCCCTGCAACGGCAGACGTCGCTAAGCCAGATCACGCAGTTTGACAAGCAGGTGTCGGTCGACGCCCAGATCGACGCGGTCCTGGCGGTAGTGCTGGGATGGTTGATGATCATCCTTTACCTGTGGTTCCGCTTCGGGAAGGTGCGCTGGGGTATGGCGGCGGTCACCGCATTGGTGCATAACATCCTGATTGTGCTGGGCTTCGTGGTGGTGACTCAGTACGTTGCCGACACCGCGGTGGGCCGGGCTTTGTTGCTCAACAAGTTCCGAATCGATCTAACCCTGGTCGCCGCCCTGCTCACCATCATCGGGTACTCGGTCAACGATACCATTGTTATTTTCGACCGCATTCGCGAGAATCGCGGTCGGCTGAGCGAGGTTTCGGCGCCGCTGATCAACTTGTCCATCAATCAGACGTTGCCGCGTACCATCTTGACCGGTATGTCGGTCATCGCCACGGTGGTCATCATGTACCTGGTCGGCGGTCAGGGCGTTCACGGATTCAGTTATGCGATGCTGGTTGGGCTTATCTGTGGAACCTATAGTTCAATTGCCATCGCCTCCCAGTTGCTGCTGAGAAGGGATCAAGTTAGCGGAAAAGCAGAATAGGCGGGTCGGAGACATAGCGGTAAGAGTGTGTCGGACCGACAGCGAGTTGCAGGCCGGGCTCAAGGGTGCTACGGTCGGAACAACCCGCGGCCGGTCCGGCGCCGCCGTCCCCCTTTGCGCGGAGCATGTCATGGGCATTGAAACCCGAATTGGAATCGTCACCGGCTTGGTCATCGTTGTCATCGCCAGCGTGTACTTCTTCTATGGAAACAACTCGGAGCAAGACCAGTTCATGATCGCGACAGGCTCCAAGATCGGCGACAACGCCAAACCCGCCGAGCCGCCCAAAATCCCGGCCAATGCCGATCGTTTCACGCAACAACGCCCGGCTACCGCATCCAAACCGCCCACGGTGACCCATACCGGCAAACCCGGGACCGTCGGCGTCCCCGCCAGGCCGTCGCCGGGCGCGGGCTCGCCGCAAATCGCTTCGGGCCACCCGTCGCGTCCCTTGCCCTCGCCGGAGAAACGCGGCGGAGCCCCCGCCGAGACATCAGCGCCTCGCCTGCCCGGCCCGGTCGTTCACGGACCGCCGGCTCCGACCGATCCGCGAACGGCCGACGGCTCCTTGTCTCAGTTGGCCAGGCTCGACGAGCCCAAACGCGGGGGGGGCGCAGACGCCGCCGATCCCGGGACGAGGGTGTCGCCGATTTCTTCCGCTGAGCCGAAAGCGACCCCGCTTCGCACAGGACCGTCTCAAGGTCTTGTCGATGCGACTCGTGAGAACATCGAGCGGGCCCAAGGCGTATCGACCGCCGGTGCCTCGGATTCCGCCACAACCCAGCCGAGGGGGACGGAACCGCCCGGGCGAACTCCGGTGAGTGCATCCGTCGAGTCGGCGAGGCCGTCGTCACCGGGCGCCCATCCTGCCGCTCAACCGCAACCGCGGCAGCACACGATCGCCGGGGGTGACACGTTGGTGGCAGTCTCACAGAAATACTTCGGCGACGACCGCCGCGTCGCGGAAATCCTTGCGGCCAATCCCCAAATCAAGGACCCGCGGCGGCTCAAGATCGGCGACGTGATCGTGATCCCCTCCTCCGCGACTCCACCAAACGCGGGAGGAGCGGCCGAACCGCGGGCCCCCACGCCGCCTGCCAGGACTTCCCTGACTGATAAGGCGGAGACCGCCGCGGCAGACAACCTGTCCGGGCGACCGTCGGCGTCCGCCGCCAAGACCTACCAAGTCAAGGAAGGGGACACATTCTACGGAATCGCCAAGGCCCTCTATGGCGACGGGACTCGCTGGCACGAGATCTATGCGTTGAACAAAACCGCAATGAAGAACGACCCCAGGCGGCTAAGGCCTGGGATGGTCCTCAGTCTGCCCGAGTAGCGAAGCAAACCTGGAATTGAGCGTTCCATAGGGGCGGCGCTCCCCGGAGAGACGGGCGAAGCCGGCGGTCTTGCCTCGTTTTCGAATGACCACTCTCATTTCCGCCCAGGGGCCCGGGACGGACGGGGAATCCGCAGGTCATCGATCCAGCCTAGCAGCGTTATCAGCAGCAGAAGCGCCAACCCCCCGCTGCACCAAACGCCGGGGGCCAGGCCAAGCCAGGTCCGGTGTAACAAGTGACTCAGCCATGTCACCCAAGCCGCCTCGGCGGGGCCAGGCCAGGTCCACATCGCGTTAATCGACGCACATGCGCCGAGCAGCAGCCAGCCCGCCGGCCAACGTCCGCCGGGCCGAGCCGCCCAGGCCCAGACGGCAACGGCCGGGAACAGATATCGCTCGTGCATCTGCGTGCACAGCACAAAGAAAGCCAACGGCAACAGCCTGGCCGCCCACAATAGTGAAGCCTCGTTACACCGCCTGCGCCAGAGGATCAATAAAGCCCACGCGCCCACGCCGGCGAAGCTGAGCAGGCCGCAAACCCTCGCGGTTAAACCCAGCGGCCCCGGCAGCGTGTCGTGGACATACCAGAGCGTCAGCGGCCACCGCCCTGCTGACGCGTCCATCTCGCCGATGTGCGGCTCTATCATCGGGCTTCCCAGGAACCACACACTGAAACCGTTGAGGTGGGTGAAGGGGTAGTAGCCTGCCGCCCGCGAGTAGGCCCGCCAAACTCCGTCCAACTGATCCTTGAACGGCAGGATGGCCGCCAGAAAGACGAGGGCGACGATGGCCGCGGCCCTGGCCCACTTCAACCAGTTCCAGCCGGCCCATAGGGCAGCGGCCACGAACCAGACAGGCGCCACTACGAGAACTTGCGGTTTGACCAGTGCCGCCGCCGCCGCCGCCAGGGCCATGTAGACAATCTGCCGTCGGCGGGCGGCTTCGAGCGAAACGACAAGCAGCAGCGTGGAGACGGCATCAACCTGTCCCCATATCGCCGAGTTGTGAATGACCGAAGGCATCAGAGCATAAGCCGCCGCGATGATCATCCCCCCTGTCCGGCCGATTCTCCGGCTCAACCATGCCAGCAACAACACCGACAAAACGACATCCGCCGCCACCGCGGGAAGCTTGAACAGAGCCGAGCTGAGTCGAACCTCGCGGGTCCCTTCCCTGGCCAGGAACGATTCAAGCAGCAGATCGTCGATCTCACCCCCACCGGCCGACCGATAGACGGCGGCGAGCATGGCCAGGACATACACGTAGCCCGGCGGATAATTGCACCAGTGCCTGCCGCTGCCGTCAGGCCGGAGCTGGTAGACGCTGTCGAGCCCGTCGTGCCGAGTCATCCCCGCCCAGGCGATGAACTGGTACTGATCCCCGACAAAGCCCGGCCGCGTCAGGAACGGCAGTCTCACTAAAAACGCCAAAACGACGATCCCGACGACCGCCCAGCCCGCCGGATTCAACTCTCGCGGAACCGGGGGCGGCGGCGGTGATCGAGCCCCTGCCTCTTCGCCACCGTTACCATATGGGCTTGTTTCTCTGGCGGATTGCTCGCTCATGCTACTCCCACAGGGCTCATTCGCCCGCCGCCGGCCGACACAGCTCCCCCTTGCGCTGGCCGCTCGGTTTGTACCGGGCCGCAGTCGGGCCGGCAGCTCGACATGAAACTCGCGATCAGCAGACCTCCGCACATCGAGGCGCGGCGTGACCGCGGGCAGGTTCATGACCGGCCCGTATCATAACGCTCAGGAGCCGAACACATGAATCCCGTCGCGGCTGGCTTCATACCCGGGCCTTTCGCAAGGCAGGAAGCAGAGGCCGCCGCCGGCAGGCAGGCCGAGGTTTGCCCTTGACGCTTGCTGCCGACAGCCGAGAATGGGTACCCGGCCGTGCCGTGGCACAACCGGGAGAGGTGACCGAGCGGCTTAAGGTGCATGCTTGGAAAGCATGTGTACGGGTAACACTGTACCGGGGGTTCGAATCCCCCCCTCTCCGTTCCTTTCCGCGTTTCGTCGAGTTACCTGCAACTCACGACAGTTGCAGGACATCGGCGCGATGTCGGAGAATCTTCCATGCACAAATGTGCATGAATCGACTCAAGACGGGCTAGCGCATTTCACGGTTGTCTGCAGCGTCGGCCCTCTGTGGCCGACGGGAATACCAAGCAGGCCCAGAGGCAGGATCGCCCGCCGGGGTCTGGTACCCCAAGGCGCTGTGCGGACGAGGCTGATCGTACTCCAACCGGTGATCCTCGCAGACCGCTTGGGCCTTCAGCAGGCTCGTGAACAACCCCCATTCAACACCCCACCCCGACACCGACTATCGAACGACTCACTGAACGCATTCGCCCTCCCTCCCTGCGACAGGTGACCAGCCCCGCGTTCTTCAGGATGGCCGGGTGCTTGGAGACGGTGGACTGGTCGGCGTCGATCAGTTCGGTCAATTCGCAGACGCAGGCGTCCTTTCGCATCAGCACGTCGAGCATGAGCAGCCGCGTGGGATGGGCCAGGGCCTTGGCGACGCCGGCCCGAGCCCCGCATTGCTCGGGAGTCAACCGATGCATCCAAATGTGGCAATGCCGCCATGAACCATTGTCAAGCGTTCCAACTGAACAGAGCCGCCTCGCGAAGGAGACCGAGGTGTCTGCCAGAGCGCCCTGTCAAGGCGGCACGGCTATGGACGCTGTCCAAACGGAATGGCGTCGCGAAGGGAAGCCACAAAGGCCCGCCAATGGGTGAACTTGGTGCCGCGCTCCAGCCGAGCCACGGAGTCGGCCACGGGATGATTGCACTCGGGGCACCTATCGCTGACTTTCAGCGTAGCGATCACATATCCGCACTTGGCGCAGCGAGGCGTCCTCGGCCGCCAAGCGGGCCCGTCGGCGGGTCCGGCGTAGCGGAGGCCGGAACGCCAGAGGACGAAGAGCCACCAAAGGCAGAACAAGACCAAAGCGTAGATGGTGAATTGGAGACGATCATCCGGCTCAGACGGCACGCCGAAAGTGAAGCCTTCGGCTGCCGGTGCTTGCACTCCCAGGTGAGCCAGGATTCGAGGCCACCACAAGGATATGACTCCTAGCGGAATCAACATCGACGTACTCCAAAGGGCAAGACGCAAACACCGCCCGAAGAGCAGCCCGAGCCGCTCGCCGGCCGCAGAGAGAGGCAACATCAGCACGGCCAAGACAAAGAGCCCGACCGGACCCGCCATGAG
>CAYYBO010000136.1:0-10334 GCA_964470125.1 uncultured Planctomycetaceae bacterium
CCAGGAACCGCAGATGAGCCAGTTGCTCCTGCTCGGCGAGCTTGCGCTCGGTGATATCCAGGGTGACGCCCTGATAATGGGTCACCTCTCCGCGGCCACCCCTCCGCACCCAGGTCCAATCGTTCAACCATCGGACCTCGCCGCCCCTGGTGACGATGCGGTATTCCTGGGTGAATTCGGTTCTTCCTTCCTTGACATGCTGCTCGACCTCGGCGTTCACGCGGGCAAGATCGTCCGGGTGCACGATGTCGCCGAACAATACGCTCCCGCTGGTCAAGTCTTCGGGGGCGTAGCCAAAGGCGGCAATGCCCTCGGAGACGTACTCCACCGGCCAGCCCGGCGCCACTCTCCAGAGCCAGGCCGTGGCCGGGCTGCGGTTGATGATGATCTCGAGTTCCCTGGCCCGCTCCATGGCTCCGCGCAACTTCTCTTCCGCAAGCTTGCGCTCTGTAATGTCGCGGAGAATACCGACGGCCCCCCAGCGTCCGTTCATCTCGAGGGCCGAGAGGGATAATTCCACGGGGAACTCGCGGCCGTCCTTGTGCCGCGTTACCAGCTCGATGGTCTTGCCGACAACCGGGCCCTGTCCGGTGGCGTGAAAGACGGGCATTGCCTTGGCATGGGCTTCGCGGCAGCGGCCCGAGGCCAGGATGCTGTGTATTGGCTTGCCAAGCACTTCATCGGCGGACCAGCCGAACATGGCCCCCGCCCCCGGACTCCAAAGGGTGATTTCGCCCTGCGGCCCCATCACCACGATGGCGTCCCGCGCCGCAGCAACGACGGTGCGGAAGCGCTCCTCACTTTCCTTCAGGGCCACCTGCGACCGCTCGGCGGAGATTCGAGCCGCCTCGGCGTCCTCCGCCAGATTAAGAGCAGCCTTTCGCTGGTGATCAAGCTCAGCCGCATGTTTTGACAGCCGGGCCCGGCTTTGCCTGCCGTGTAGTCGCTCCAAGCCCATGTTCGCCGCCAGCCTGGCGAAGCTCACCAGAAAGTCGAGGATGAGCGGCAGCTTCTCGCGTTGGACCAGCGGTACTTCCTTCAGGGCCTGGAGGTAGGCCGCCCGCTCGAAGCCGAATTCAGCCGCCTGCGAGCAGAAGGCCTGTTCATCGGCCGGCTCAAGCAGGAATTGTCCGACGAAGACGTTGGCCACGTGCCGGCGTCCGATCTTGACCGGTGAGGCCGCGTCGGTCAGGCCGTTGCAGCACTGGTAGATGGTGAAGGTTTCCCCCGCCATTAGCTGATTGGCCAGTTCGGTGTCACTCTGGATGCACCGTTCGAGTGTCCGGGGGTTGATCCGGTGAAAGTCAGTGCAGATGCGTTGCCAGCGCGAGCCGATGAGCACCTTGCCCTGCAGGTCGATGAGTGCCGCCGCGATTCCGACCGCTCCGCAGAAGCTGTCGAGCAACCGCTGCATCTCTTCAAGGTCGAATAACTCGGGTAATTCGAACTCCGCGTCCTCCGCGGCGGCATCCGACTCTTTCGCCGGGAGCAGGCACAACGTCTCGTTCGCGGCGAGATGTCCAAGCTCCAGGTCGTCGGCCGCGGGGACGGGATGTGGCGGACTTTGCCCCAACATCTCCGACAACTCATTGATCCGCCGCTTGAGTTCGATAATGCGGTGTTCACGGCCCAAGGCAATGCGATTGAAGCGTTCGACCTCCGCCATATGGGCGTGGAGTTCTTCTTCCGCACGCTTCTGCTCGGACACGTCCTTCAACACGCCCAGCATGCGCACGGCTTGGCCCGACTGATCGTAGAGGAAGAGCCCCTCGTCCCTGATGTCTATGTAGGCGCCGCCGGCCGTTCTGAACCGGTACTCGCAGGCGTACGCTTCGTGATTCTCCATGGCCGCGTGCAGATCCACCACCGCCCTGTCCCGGTCCTGGGGGTGAAGCCGCTCCTCCCATCCCTTGAGGCCGTGCGAATTCATCTCCGCAATCGTATAACCCACGATCTCCCGGGCCCGGCCCGACCATATGATCCCTCCGGTGGAAACGTCCCAGTCATAGACGATCTGGCCGGTTTGTTCGGAGACCGTTCTGAATCGCTCCTCGCTCTCTCGCAGGGCATACTCGGCGCTCCTTCGCTGCACTATGTCCTTGCGGATCAGGACTGCGATTCCGACGAGGAAGGCGATGCAAAGCACGACGGCCCCAAGCATGCGAACCCAGACTTGCCCGCTCGCCGCTTCGTAGGCCGTACCGACAGGTATCGCAGCCAGATCGGCGGAGACTTCCCCGATCTTCCGTCCGAAGCCCGCTATGTCTCCATACCTCTCTCGTATCGCGGCCGGGGCATCCTCCGGCCGGCCGTGGCAGTGAAGGCACCCGGCTTCGAATCGCCTCGGAATAGCACGAACGAAGAAGGGCTCGCCTTCCTCGAGTAGCCTCATGGTGCCGGCCCAGGAATCGGCCTCCGGGTGCTCCTCGAAGTAGCGAATGATCTTCCGCTCCGAAGACGTGGCCTGGTTGACCGGATTGCGGGGATTGGTCGAGGGGAAGCGCAAGACGGCCCCGGGAAAGGCCTCGCGAACGCCGTCGAAGACGCTTCTGGCGATGAACGAAGTGGACATCGCTTCGGGCACGAACTCGCCGGGCTCGACCCTCTTCTCCATCTCCGGTCGGATCGTATTGCCTGCATACTCCCTCAGAGCGCGATCGAACTCGACGGCCAGCCTGGCTTGCTGGTCCGCGTGGGTCTGAATGTGCTGCCGCGCCCAGTACCAGCTTTGGAGAAGCACCACCACCAGGAAGGCGACGGCCAGCGCTCCTATCCCGATGAGCAATCCCACGCCGCGTATGTCGGCGGACCGGGCGAATGCCGTGAGACTGTCCGATTGGCTCCCTGACCCGCTTGCACTCATCTGTCGAGTTGACAGGCGGGCAAACTCGCGCCGGCGGGCTGCCAAGCCGCCGGCCGTCGAACAGAGCACAAGAACCAGCGTCCCTATGATGGTCACAAGCCGGGCGTTCCAGATGCCGGCTTGCCACTTTGCCGCTTCAACGTCCACCGCAACGGCCATCAAGACCTCGCCGCTGGCCGGGTCAACAACGGGTACGAAAGAACTGATGAAAACGCCGTACTCATCCGCGTATGGACCTTGGGTGAAGGCACGAGCGGTGCGGAAGGCATGCCATATGTCGGAAGGCGGCTGCTCGTAGATGGTCCCCGGCGGGGATGCCTGCGGGTCGTCTTCGGCGTAGTTCTCAGGCCCGAATCTGATCACGCCGCCGCAGGAGGCGAGACTGTAGACGCCACGAACACCCATGAGACGGCCGTAGGCGGTCATCTGAGCACGAATACTGTCAAACGCCGGCGTCCCCTTGTCGGCAACGGTGAATGTGAGCGACCTTGCCTGCTCAGGGGTGATGACTCCGGCGACCTCCGCGGCTTGTCTGAGCAAACTGGCTCGCTGTCTGGCATCTACGTCACGGCCTTGCCAATCGGCGACGCACCACCCCCCTCCCAGCAGAACAACGAAGGCCGCCGAATAGAACAGCCGCTTCTTCAACGCAGGCTGCCTGGCCTCAAGAACTGCCCGTCCACCTTGGAGCCAAACGCCCGCGACAATGCCGACCGCGCATAGGGCTTGTACAAGCTGGATGGGGAGGCCGGTAGCAGCGAGGAAGCTCTCTTGATTCAACCATGCGGCAGGTGTGACGGAGGCCGCGTTTGCAGCGATCGCCGTGGCCGGCCCATAGATCGCCAATAAGCAAGCAGCCAGCCGAAAACCGCGGCGAGAATCAGCCGTGGGGCCTTCGGCAGATCGCCAGAGGGCAGTGGCGGCAAGCAGGCTGCCCGGCAGACCGAGCGCGTAACGGCAAGACGCGTCCAGACCGGCCATAGTGCCGGTCAGCACGCCGGCGGCCGCCAAGCCGCACAGCACCAAGGGGAACCACGGCCCGAAACAGGGACGGCCGGCGCGGAGCAGCCCGTTTCTACCGAACTCGACGAGCGCGAGCAGTGAAGCGGCCAAGATGGCCAGCCGGATCCCTTCGGAGAGTGAGGAGTTGCCATAACTCAGGGCCAACACGCCCAGCCAGGCATGCAGACCTTGCAGCAGGCCGAACAGCTCGAGCCAACGCCAGGGTAGTCGCGACTCGATTCGCCCCGCCAGCCGGCGGCACAGCACCGCGAGAACGACGAACGACAGCCCTCGCAGGAAGAGCAGGTAGTCGAGCTGGAATGTGAGCCATTCACGGAGCATATCAGATCGGCGTCGGCCGCCCCCCGCGCGCGGAGTTATTAGGACCTCCACCTACAACAATTCCCTATCTGAATCGGAACACCTCCCCGAAGTATTGACTTGTTTCATTTGTCTGGCGGCGGCTGTCCGCGTGGGCCGCCGGGCTATCCGCCGGCGGGTCTGGCGATGACTCCAAATGATGCTATCCTGCCGGTACGGCAGAGGAGTTCGCAGGCCTTTATCGGAACACTGCCGCAATGAGACTGCCGACGCCGTCTCGCGCCCCGGCGCGGCGGGACGAGCCCTCGGCCGGTGAGGAGCAGCAGGCGATGCCAGGAATCAGATTTTGCGCGTTGCTGGTCTTTGCCGCAGCCGCCGCGGCTGTGACGACGCCGGAGATCACCATCGAGTTTGTAGTGACCGTTAAGGTCCCGGAAGCGCTTGACGTCATATACCTCGCCGGCAGCCTCGACGCGGTGGGCTCGTGGAAGGCCGACGGATTGCCCCTCAAGCGAGGCGACGATGGGCGGTTTCACGGGAGTGTCCGCCTGCCCAAGGGCGCCGTCTTGGAGTACAAGATCACCCGGGGTTCGTGGGAGACAGTCGAGAGGGACAAGGCCGGCGGGGAGATCGCCAATCGCTCTTTGACGGTCATGGAGAACGCCAAGGTGGAGATTACCGTGCAGGCCTGGGCCGCGGCGACGTCACGCCCGGCGAAGGAACCAAGTTTGACGGGCGACATTCGCTTTCACCACGAATTCAAGTCCGAGCATCTTGGTAACGAGCGGACGTTGGCGGTGTATTCGCCACCGGGCTATGAGTCTGACAAGGAACAGCGGTACCCGGTGCTGTACATGCACGATGGGCAGAACATCTTCGACGCGGCGACGAGCTTTCTGGGAATAGAGTGGCAAGCGGACGAGACGGCGGAGCGGCTCATCAAAGCCGGCCGAGTCCGGCCGCTCATCATCGTCGGGATCTACAACAACGCCGAGCGTGTAGGGGAGTACACGCCGTGGCGGGACGAGAAGCGGGGCGGAGGCAAGGGCGATCTGTACGCCAAGTTCCTGGTCGAGGAGGTCAAGCCGTTCATCGACAAGAAGTACCGCACCTTGCCGGATCGGAAGCACACGGCGGCGGCCGGCTCGTCGCTCGGCGGTTTGATCTCCCTGCACATCTGCGCGAGGCATCCCGAGACGTTCTCGATGTGCGGGGCGATCTCGCCGGCGCTGATGTGGTCGGACAGCCGGATGCTCAAGGATGCCCGCGAGCGCCGCGACTGGATGAGAGAGACGCGTTTCTGGGTGGACATGGGCTCAAAGGAAGACCGGCAGATCGCGGAGTTCAGCCGGGCGATTGCCTCAACGCGGGAGTTGGTGGCCATCTTCGACCGGGCGGGCTTGGTACCCGGTCGGGACAATTACAATTGGGAAGTGGTCGACGGCGAGCACAACGAGGCCCACTGGGCGGCACGGTTCGACAAGATGCTGCTGTACTTCTTCGGCCGGTGATCGGGCGGCGCGATTGCGGATTGGGGATCGGTGAACGCGGACATCACAGTGAGGCCGCAGAGGCCAGACAGCACCAAGGGCGAGAATCACACATGTCAGAAGCCTTACCGTCCATGCCACCGGTTGCGGCGCCGGTCTCCTTGCCGGCGAGGGCGGAGCCGGTTGGGGAGCAGGAGCGGATCGTCACGCTGGACGTGCTTCGAGGCGTGGCGGTGCTGGGCATCCTGCTGGTCAACATACTCACGTTCGCTTTCACCTTCAGCGAGTTTTCGACCTTCGCCTGGCGTGAGATGGCCCCCATCGACGCGGCAGCCAGGCTGTTCGTCAAGTTCTTCGCCGAGTTCAAGTTCATCACCATCTTCTCGCTGCTTTTCGGCATGGGGCTGGCGATTCAGAATCAGCGAGCCCGACAGAGGAGCGCTCCGTTCGCCCGAACTTATGTTCGCCGCTTGATCATCCTCCTGTTAATCGGTCTGGCTCACGGGCTGCTCTTGTGGTACGGGGACGTGCTGTGTCTATATGCGGTGGTGGGTCTGCTCGCGTTCCTGTTCAGGAATCTCCGGCCGAGAACGCTGCTGATTGTCGCCGTCTGCCTGTTCTTTGTGCCGTTTGGGTTGATGGGGGGATGCGCGGCCATGTCGCCCGGGCAAGACTTGAGCCGCCCGCCGGATTGGGAGGAGATCGCCAAGGAGTATGACCAGTCGTATCCCGGCAGCCGAGACGATCCATCATACAAGGCGACCATGAAGTTCTACGGCTTCATGGCTGACGAGAAGAGGATTTACCAATCCGGCACCTGGGGCGAGATGGTGGCCCACCGGGCCGTCATCTACCTGCTCTTCCTCAACATGGCCAACCTACTGGTCATCGGCTGGCGATGCCTGGCCTTGTTCCTGCTGGGGATGTATCTGATCCGCCGTGGTTTCTTCGACGACGGCGAGCGACATCGACGGCTTTACAAATGGCTGGTGATCGGCGGACTGGCGGTGGGCGTGCCGATGCAGGTCGCGGCCATCATCGTCGAGGACCTCGGGCACCGGACAGGCCTGATGTCGCTGACCGATACGGCACTCATATACGTGGCCACGGTGGGCGTGGCGATGGCATACGTCGGGGCGATCGCGCTGCTTTGCCTGCGCCGGCAATGGGTGAAGCGGCTGCGGCCGTTTGCCGCCGTCGGGAGGATGGCCCTGACCAATTACTTGGCGCACTCCATAGTCTGCGGCTTGATCTTCTACAGCTACGGTCTCGGCCTGTTCGGCGCGGTTGGAGTGGCGACCACGCTGCTGGTTGTCCTGCTGGTCTACATCGCCCAGCTCATCCTGTGTCCGATCTGGCTGCGGCGGTTCCGTTTCGGCCCGATGGAATGGCTGTGGCGCTCGGCGACGTATTGGCGGCTGCAACCGATGCGGCGATAGCACCGGCCGGGGGCGGTCGTCCCGCGAGAACCGGAGCCCATCCCCAAACGCGGGGCTGGCACCTGCCATTATGGCACTTCACGCTCGCCTGTAGCAGCCGTCATGGTAGCGGCCGAGTTCCTGCTCGGCCGTGACGGCAAGACGGCTGACCAGGAGCTCGGCCGCTGCCGCTGCACGCGAGCGTGAACCGCCATAGCCGGTGCCACACTTGGATCGAAGTGTTGCACCGATGGTCAAGGAGTGGAAGCCCACTCGCGAGACGATCCTCTGCCATCGAACCATGCGTAAGCCGCCGGCAAGACAACCAGCGTGAGGAGTGTGCTGCTGCTGATGCCGCCGATGACCACGGTGGCGAGAGGGCGCTGCACCTCGGCGCCGGTTCCCGTGGCGATCGCCATGGGAACGAAGCCGAGCGACGCGACCAGCGCAGTCATGAGCACCGGCCGAAGGCGGGTGAGGCTGCCCTGCACGATCGACTCGTGAAGCCCCAGGCCCTCGCGCCGAAGCTGGTTGATGAAGCTGACCATGACCAAGCCGTTCAGCACCGCGACGCCGGACAAGGCGATGAAGCCGACGCCGGCCGAGATCGAGAACGGGCTGCCGCGCAACCAAAGGGCCAGCACACCGCCGGTCAAGGCCAGCGGTACGCCGGTGAAGACCAGTACGGCCTGCCGGACGGAGTTGAATGTTGCGAACAGCAGGATGAAGATCAATCCGAGAGCCAGCGGCACGACGATCGTCAGGCGTTGCCTGGCGGCCACCAGGTTCTCATACTGCCCACCCCATCCGAGCCAGTAGCCTTCAGGCAAATGGCCGATCTTCTGTTCGATGCGGCGTTGAGCGTTGGCTACAAAGCTGCCGAGATCGCGCCCGCGCACGTTGCACTGCACGACGGCGCGGCGCTTCCCGTCCTCCCGGCGGATCACGCGGGCCCCTTCCCCTAGCTCTATCTTGGCCAGACTCGACAGCGGAATGTAGCCGGCGGACCCGGCCATACCGGACTCCTCGTCGCGGAATCGACGATTGTGGCGATGCTCGCCGATCGGAACGCCGCTCTCGGTCTCGCGTTTGGGCAGCGGAATCGGGAGATCACCGATCCCTCCGATATTGCCGCGCAGACGCTCTGGCATGCGAACCACGAGCGGGAAGCGGCGGTCTCCCTCGATCACCTGGCCCGCCTCGACGCCGCCCAGCGCGATCTCGACGACCTCCTGCACATCCTTGACGTTCAGGCCGTAGCGAGCCACGGCGGCCCGGTCGATGTCAATCGTGATCATCGGCATGCCGGCGAATTGCTCGATCTTGAGGTCCTCTGCGCCGGCAACCACCCCCAGCTCCTCCGCGATGCGATTCGCGTATTGGAGCAAGGTGTCCAGGTCGTCGCCATAGATCTTCACCGCTAGGTCGCTGCGTACGCCGGCGATGAGTTCGTTCATCCGCAGCTCGATCGCCTGGCTGAACTCATAGTTTTGCCCGGGAAGGTCCTTGACCACTTGCGCCATCGCCTCGGCAAGAGCTTCTTGAGTCTTCGCCCGCGTCCATCGTTCCCGCGGCTTAAGCAGCATGTAGGTATCCGACACCTCCGGACCGCAGACATCGGTGACGACCTCCGACGTACCGGTGCGGGCGAAGATCGCAGCGATTTCGTCCGGGAATTCCTCTAGCAGCGTTTGCTCGACGCGCTCCTGCATCTCCAGGCTGGTGGTCAGGGCGATGCTGGGCATTCGGGTGGGTTGGAGGGCCAGGGCACCTTCGCCGAGCTTGGGGACGAATTCGCTGCCCATGCGCGAGGCCAACAGGAGCGTGGCCGCAACGATGGCGGCGACCACCGCCTCGTGCCCGTTGGCGGTGCCGGTGCCGGTCCGCAGTTCCTTGCCGAGGGCGACTTCGGCCACGTCCTTGACGTAGATGGGTACGCCGTCATGGGTGCCGAGTTTGACGTTGCGAATGTCATCGACGGTTTGGATGAGGCCGGTGGCGCGGATGGTGTATTGCTGTCCGCCGTGCTCGATGTAACCGCCGCCGACGTTGGCGTTGTTGGCGGCCAGGGCTTCGAGAACGTCGCGGAAGCTGAGGCCGTAGGCCATGAGCTTCATCGGGTCGGGGGTGACGTGAAACTGCTTCTCGTAGCCGCCGGTGCTGTTGACCTCGGTCAGGCCGGGCACGGAACGGAGTTGAGGCTTGATGATCCAATCCTGGATGGTGCGGAGGTCCGTCGAGGTGTACTCGGTGCCGTCGGGCTTGGGGCCGGCGGCGTCCACGCTCCAGAAATAGATCTCGCCGAGACCCGTCCAGATGGGGCCTAGGAAGGGCGTGCCGACGCCGGCGGGGAGGCTCTCACGGGCTTCGGCCAGCCGCTCGCTGACCAGCTGGCGGGCGCGATAGATGTCCACGTCGTCTTCGAAGATGACGGTGACCTGCGACACGCCGTAGAACGAGACGGAGCGGATTTCCTCGACGCCGGGAATGCCCTGCATGGCCCATTCGATCGGGGCGGTGATCTGTTTCTCGATCTCGACGGGCGCCAGGCCGGTGACGCCGGTGTTGATCTGCACTTGTTTATTGGTTCCGTCGGGCACGGCGTCGATGGGCAGGCGCGAGAAGCTCCAGGCGCCAAGCACGGCGGAGGCGGCGGCGAGCGAGACGATCAGCCAGCGTTGTTGAGTGGCGAACGATAGTACGTGTCCTAGCATGAGCGAACGCCCTCTTGGGTTTCCCATCATCTTGCGGCGGCGCTTCTCCTTGCGCGGCCGGCGTCAGTGAACGTGAACGGCTTCGCGCTTGCCGAGCTCCGCCTTGAGGATCACGGCGCCTTTGGTTACGTAGGGCTCGCCGGGTTTCAGCCCGTCGGTGATCTCGGCGTGCAGGGTGTTGATCCGTCCGACGCGGACGATCCGCGGTTCAAAGCCGTCGGCGTCGGCGATGAAGACTACATCGTCGCCCTTGATTCGTTGCAGGGCGTCAAGGGGGACGAGGACCGCTGCCGGCTGGCGCTCGATCACGATGGAGGCGGTGACGAACGTGCCTGGCCGCCACTGGCGTTCCGCGTTGGCAAGATCCACTCGGGCGGAGATCGTGCGGGTCACCTCGTTGGCCAGGGGCGAGACGTAGGCGATCGTGCCGTCGGCGGTCGTGGCCTGCGCCTCGGCTCGAATGTGTACGGGCTGGCCGACTCGCACTCGCCCGACGTCCTGGGTGTAGACGCTGATCCGGGCCCAG
>CAYYBO010000137.1:0-10322 GCA_964470125.1 uncultured Planctomycetaceae bacterium
ATCCGGGGGTACCTCGATTCTTGCCACCGTACCGTGGATCCGCACGCGGCAGTCAAGCGTCGTCCCGGGTCCGGCCAAGCCGCTCATAACCTCGCGGACCTTCGATTCCGCCTGGTCAATCAGGCTCATCTTCTCCGCCGTGATTGGCTCACCATACGGGACGCGGCTGGCCAGGCAGGGGCTGGCCGGCTTGACGCTGGTGTGCAGGCCCATCTCCGCAGAGAGGGTCCGGATGTCCTTCTTGGTCAAGCCTGCCTCCGCACAAGGCTCCCGAACGCCATGCTCCCTCGCCGCCGCAAGACCTGGCCGATAGTCGCCGTGATCGTCGGCATTCGTGCCGCTCACGATCGTCGCCCCCCCCCTCCCAGCCAATAGCGCTCGCATTCGACCATAGAGGGCGTTCTTGCAGAAGTAGCAGCGGTTGATGGGATTGGCGAGGTAGTTCGCATCCTCGAACTCGCCGGGATCGACAAGGAGGTGCACCACGCCCAGCGATTTCGCCAGCCTGCTCGCTTCTTCAAGATCAGCAGCCGGGACGCTGGGGCTCCTGCCCGTGACGGCCAGTACGTTCGCCGCTCCTAGTGTGTCAACTGCCGCCTTTAATAGAAATGCCGAGTCTGCCCCGCCGCTGAACGCCACCGCCACGCGCTCGAGTGCCCGCAGGAGCTCCTGCAGCCTCTCCAGCTTCGCCCTGAGATTCTGGTCCATGCTTGTGTCCCGGCGAGGTCCTCCAGGCCGGAGTCTCAGAGTCTCCATCCAGCCTGCGTTCAAGCCTCCTCTTGGCCTGTGTGTACTCTAGGTCGACAAGAGAACACAGTCCACTTGTGCCGGACGGGAGTTGGCAAAATACCGCGTTGATGGGAGTATCGCGGCTGAGCTGCCACGCTCGCCTCAGTCTGCGCTCTGCATCGCAGGCTGAGGTTGCGCAGCTCTTGTGGGTTGTGAGCCTTTGGCCAGTGCGGCTGCTTCTGTGCTGGCTTTGTGCTCCGCCGTCGAGGCCTTGTGCAAGGCGGCCTCCGCGGCAGTCCGCCCGGCTTTGGCTCGCTTCGGCTGTGGTTTACAGCCATTCGCGCTGCCTGCAACCGCCTTGCCGCTCGTGAAGTATGCTCCGATGTCCCTCCATCGCTTGTATCGGCGCCGCAGCAAGGTCTCAATTCGGATCCGCTTCAACTCGCGCAGGGATTCCACCACGAATCGTTCGAGGTTCGCCGCAGTAGTGACCGGGTCCCGGTGGGCGCCGCCCAACGGCTCCTTGATTACCTCGTCAATGAGGTGCAGCTTCTTCAAATCCTTCGCGGTGAATTTGAGCGCCTTGGCCGCTGTCGGGGCGAATTCCGCCGATTTCCACAGGATGGCCGCGCAGCCTTCCGGCGAAATCACCGAGTAGTAGGCGTGTTCGAGCATGGCGACCGCATCACCGACGCCGATGCCCAAAGCCCCTCCCGACCCGCCTTCGCCCACGACAACACAAACGATCGGCACGCGCAGCCGCGACATCTCTTGCAGGTTCACGGCGATGGCGTGGGCGATTCCGCGCTCCTCCGCCCCAATACCCGGATACGCCCCGGCCGTATCGATCAGGGCAACGACCGGAAGCCCGAACTTCTCGGCGAGGCGCATCTTGGCCAGCGCCTTGCGATAGCCCTCCGGATGGGCCATGCCGAAGCAATTCTCCAGCCGCTCCTTGGTGTCCTTGCCCTTATTGTGACCGACGAACAAGCACTTGAAGTTGCCGATTCGCCCAAATCCGGTGATTATCGCCTTGTCATCCCGAAAATTCTTGTCACCGTGCAGTTCGCAAAAGTCGCGGACCACGACGTTCAGGTAATCCGGGACCAGTGGGCGCTTAGGATGCCGGGCCATCTGAACGACTTCCCAGGCATCCAAGCGGCTATACAGCCGCCGCTTCGCCGCGAGTAATTCGGCGCGGATAGTCCGAATTGTCTCGGAATGATCTCGGCCAGTCACCGCTTGGCTGGCCTCCAACTCCGCGATCTGACGCTCAATCTTAACCAAGGGCCGCTCGAACTCGAGGTGGCCGCCTTTGTCTGCGCCAACTTGATTCGTTGGGATAGTACTCATTCAGATCCCTTACATCGGCGTTCGCGCCTCACCGCCCAACCCGCAACTCGAATTCCGCGAGGTTGCTGCCCTCACTACTCCTAGGGCCTCCACTTCCCTCTGCCGGCGCCGCGCGAAGCACGTTGGTCGCTCGGGGCCTCCCCCGAACGCCAATTCCCAAGGCCGGTCGCCAGCCGACTGCTCGGACTTGCTTGGCCACGACCGCAATGTGCAGGCTTAATTCCGCAAGCGTAGTGACGTTTTCGGCAGCGGACAAGAGAAATTTGACCGCTCGGCACCGTCCGAGTATAAGCACCCCCGGTTGAAGAACCACTCGCAATGCATCTAACAGCGGCATTTACAATAGGTTAAGCCTGTGTCGTCACAAACAGACCTCGACTCTAGTGCATTGAAATACTTCCGGTTTCAAGTTGCGGTGCGGCAGGCACTCCCGGATCCCGCGGGTCGCGAGGCCAAACGCCTCCTGACTGAATTTGGTCTGAGCGGCGTCGAGGAGGTCCGAACCACCCGGTTGTTCACACTAGGCCTTCATATCCCAGTGGAAGAGGAGGAACGCAACATCCTGCGGCGTATAAGCGGAATGTTGCTTTCCGACCCCGTTGCGGAGACGTGCCACATACTGCGAGAGGGCGAGGAGGCGGACGTTTCGGGTGTCACCCTGGCCGTCGAGAAGCATCTGAAACGCGGCGTGACAGATGCCGTCGCTGATTCAACGGTGGACGTCCTTCGCCTGATGGGCATAACGGCGGCGACTGCTTCGACCGCCACTCGCTATGAAATCCGTGGCCGCCTGGACCAACGCGATGTGCAGCGAGCGATGCGGCTGCTCGGCAACGACTGCATCGAGGATGTCGTCGTGGGAACGCGGCCGATGCGCCCTGTGCCTGCGAAGACGCCGACGCACAGAGACGTGCGGTACGTTGACCTGAACTCGATGCACGACGACGCATTGGAGCGGCTCAGTAGAGACCGGCACCTGTTCCTGTCTGTGGAGGAAATGCGGGCATTGCGAGACCATTATCGGTCGTTGCGGCGATCTCCCACCGACCTGGAGGTCGAGACCATCGCCCAGACCTGGTCGGAGCACTGCGTCCACAAAACGCTGCGATCCGCAATGGAATACAGAGGTGAGGCATTCCCGTCAGTGGACCCGCCCACGCTGGAACCGGCCCAGCCGCCCCTGACGGTCGGCTACGAGAACCTGTTGAAGGAAACGATCATCCGGGCCACCGAGGAACTTATCAAAGACGGCCGTGGCCCAGAGTGCCTCTCGGTTTTCAGGGATAACGCCGGCGTGATCGCCTTCGATGATCGGTATGGCATCGCTTTCAAGGTGGAAACCCACAACCACCCCTCCGCGATCGAGCCTTACGGCGGGGCCGCCACCGGCGTGGGTGGCGTCATCCGTGACGTCCTCGGCTGCGGCCTCGGCGCGAGACCCATAGCCAACACAGATGTCTTCTGCGTCGGACCACCGGATTGGCCGGTGGAGGCTGTTCCCAAGGGTGTCATACATCCACGTGCCCTGCTGAAGGGAATCGTCGCGGGAGTCCGAGACTACGGCAACCGCATGGGGATCCCGACGGTTAATGGGGCGATCCATTTCGATGCCCGATACCTGGGCAATCCGCTTGTTTACTGCGGTTGCGTCGGCCTGATCCGCAGGGACCGAATCGCCAAGGGCGCCAAACCGAATGATGCGATCCTTCTGGTCGGCGGGCGTACTGGCAGAGACGGCATCCACGGGGCCACGTTCAGCAGCGCTGAACTGACTGATTCGCACGAGGATGAATTCGCCCACGCCGTGCAAATCGGCAATCCGAGTGAGGAGACGAAGGTCCTCGATCTGATCCTCAGGGCGAGTGAGTTTCCACGAGTGCAACTCGCGGCAGTTGGGGAAGACCAGCGTGAGGAAACAGTGTGCCTGTACTCGGCGATAACGGACTGCGGAGCAGGCGGGCTGTCGTCGGCGGTTGGGGAGATGGCTGTTGGCTTGGGGGCCGAGATTGATTTGGAGACCGTGCCGCTTAAGTACGCTGGGCTACGGTACGACGAAATCTGGATTTCCGAAGCCCAGGAACGAATGGTGCTCGCGGTGCCACAGGAGCGGCTGCACCCGCTGCTGGCGCTGGCAGCGAGCGAAGACGTGGAAGCGGCTGTCATCGGGCGTTTTACAAACAGCGGCCGGCTGCGTGTGCTGTACAACGGGATTGAGGTCGGAGACCTCGATCTCGCCTTTCTGCACGAAGGCCTGCCCAAGATCAAGCGGACGGCCGAGTGGCGGCGGCCGCAACTGGCTCATCGAGTTGCTGACTGCAAAACGCGAATTTCGGATTCAACGGCCGACGGCGGACCGTCCGGTTCGGCTGCGAACGCGGCGGACATCTGTCTTGCCGAGTTACGCAAGCGCCTGGCGAGTCCGACCACGGCCTCGAAGCACTGGGTGATCCGGCAGTACGACCATGAAGTCCAGGGCGGCTCAGTCATCAAGCCTCTGGCAGGCGTCCACGACGGTCCCTCGGACGCCGCAGTGCTGCGGCCCAGACTCGACTCGAACCGCGGCATCGCCCTCGGCTGCGGCCTGGCTCCGCAACTGGCGGACCTGGACCCCTACTGGATGGCTGTCGCGGCGATTGACGAGGCGATTCGCAACGTCGTCTGCGTTGGAGGAGACCCGAGCGAGATTGCCCTGCTGGACAATTTCTGCTGGCCGCGAGTGGACCATCCCGGCAGCCTGGGGGCGCTGGTCCGCGCCTGCCAGGCCTGTTACAACGCAGCCAAGGTCTACGGCACGCCTTTCATCAGCGGCAAGGACTCGTTGAACAACGAATTCGCCCTCGACGCGACCGACGTCGAACGGGTCCGCGAGCAGATCAGGACCTTCGGCAATTCGCCCGAGGCCGGCGATCCGCTCCGCGCGGGACGACTGGCGGTCCCCTACACATTGCTGATTTCGGCGATCGCAATGGTCGAGGACGTCAACAGGTGCGTGACCATGGACCTCAAGCAGGAGCGGGCGCAGCTCTACCTGGTCGGCCAGCCGACGACGTTTGACCACCAGCAGTCCAAGACCAGACCGCTGTTTAATCTGAGCCTCGCCGCAGAGACGCACCGGCTCGTCGCGAGGATGATCCGCGAGGGCCTCGTCGTCGCCGTGCACGACGTCAGCGAAGGAGGGCCGCTGACCGCCTGCGCGGAGATGTGTCTGGCGTCGGACCGGTCGTGCAGAGTCCATGCGCACAATGGTTGGATCCACACGGAAGATCAGATCAACCGCTCTCCGCGTCTTCTCGGCGGCGAGGGCGAGGCAGAGACGGATTTTTACTTCCGCGACTCGCCGGGCCTCTACGTGGTCGAGGCTGCGAACAACCGCTACGGCGAATTCGAGAAGCTGACCCGCGGCATTCCATCTCTCCTGTTCGCCACCGTCGGCGAACGCCGCGCCGGCAGTGACAACGTCCTCCATCTCGATACGAACGGCGGCTTGGCTGCCGTCTCGGTCCGCGAATTGCGCGAGCTCTGGCGCGGCACGCTCGATTGGTGACGAGCCGCGCGGGCTTTCTGATGGCCAGTATGCCTATACTCCTCCCGGCGACAAAGCCGGATGGAGAGCCGAATGGCGAACGAGTCAAGCACCTCTCAGATCGACAGCCTGCGATTGAAGGGCAACCGTCTGATTCAGGCGACAAGCCCTTACTTGCTGCAACACGCCCGCAATCCTGTGGACTGGTACGAATGGGGGGCCGAGGCCTTGGAGCGAGCGAGGCGTGAGGATAGGCCCATCTTCCTCTCCATCGGCTACTCCGCCTGCCACTGGTGCCACGTCATGGAACGGGAGAGCTTCGAGAACGAGGCCGTCGCTCGGGTGATGAACGAACACTTCGTCTGCATCAAAGTCGATCGCGAGGAGCGACCCGACCTCGACGACATCTACATGACCGCGACCCAAGCCCTGACCGGCTCCGGCGGCTGGCCCATGTCCGTCTGGCTGACGCCCGACCTCAAGCCGTTCTACGCCGGCACGTACTTCCCGCCCGACTCGCGATACGGTCGGCCGGGTTTTCGCGACGTCCTCTCGTACCTGGCGGAGTTCTGGCGGGAAGATCGACAGAAGATCCTGCGCCAGGCGGAAGCCCTGACCGACGCCATCCTACACTCCACCACGGTAGAAAGCGGCGGCGACATCCCTTCCCATGACCTCGTCACCCGCGCTGCCGTGTACCTCGCCGACGCCTTTGACCCGATCAAAGGAGGTCTGCCCGGAGGCGGTTCGAACAAGTTTCCCCCGAGCATGGCGATGGACCTGATGCTTCGTGCACACCATCACCTCCGGGGCGGCGATGATACCGCCAGGGCCTCGGCGGCCCGGCTGCTCTCGCTTGTCGAGCTCACCCTCGAACGAATGGCCCACGGCGGCATCTACGACCAGTTGGGTGGAGGCATCGCCCGCTACTCTACGGACGTGGATTGGCTCGTGCCACACTTCGAGAAGATGCTCTACGATCAGGCCCTGGTGTCGAACATCTACCTGAAAGCGTACCAGTTGACCGGAGAGCCTCTGTATGGCCGAGTGGCCGGCGAAATCCTCGACTATGTCATCCGCGATTTACAGGACCCTGACGGCGGCTTCTATTCGACCCGCGACGCGGATAGCGAAGGCGAGGAAGGTCGATTCTACGTCTGGACCAAAGCACAGGTGCGAGCAGTCCTCGGTGCCGACACAGCCGAACTGTTCTGCGACCACTACGACGTGACCGAGGCCGGCAACTGGGAAGGCCGCAACATTCTCCACGTCCCCCGGCCCGTGGAGCTCGTCGCCAAACTGCACCGCCTGCCGGTAGAAACGCTGCTGAGCACTCTGGCCGATGGCAGGCGACGCCTACTTGAGGTTCGCGAGAAGCGCGTCAAGCCGCACCTGGATGACAAGGTCCTGACCTCATGGAACGGCCTGATGATCGCCAGCATGGCCGCCGGCTATTGCATCCTTGGTCAGGCAGGATACCGCCATGCGGCCGAGCGGGCGGCTGAATTCGTCATGAACCGGATGCGGCAGCATGGCCGACTGCTCCGAACATACCGCGCCGGCAAGACCCACACCCCGGGATACCTTGACGATTACGCCTTCATGATTGAGGGCCTGCTGAACCTCTACGAGGCGACTTTCGAGCCGCAATGGCTGGATTACGCTCAAGCCATGAATGAACAAGTGCTGCGCCACTTCCAGGATCAGGAGCACGGCGGGTTCTTCTTCACGGCGCATGACATCCCCAAAGTGCTCGTGCGCGCAAAACGGGCCGACGATTCGGCCGTCCCTTCGGGCAACTCGGTCCAACTGATGAACTTGCTGCGTCTGTCGGCCCTTCTTCGCCGCGATGACCTCGCCGCCGAGGCGGAACGGCTGTTGCGAGCTTTCGGCGCCTCCCTGGAAAGATTGCCCCTTCGCTCCGAACGACTCTTGGCGGGGTTGGACTTCTACTGCCGCCGACCGGTCGAGGTTACCCTCTCAGCAACCCAGGCTGATTCGCCGGGGTTGAGGGAGCTGGTCGAAGCCGTCTGGCGCACCTACGTGCCCAATCTGGTGCTTGCCGGAAATATCGGGAAGCGAGAGGCTGGGATCGCTGGAGTGTCTGCCGCTCCGGCTCTCGCCGCCAGAACACCGGACCTCGACGAGGCGGAAGCACGCGTCTGCCGCGATTGTGTCTGTCTGCCGCCGACCAGGGACCCGGCGCAGCTACGGAAACTGCTGGCCGGCTAGAGGGATTCCCGCTTCGACGGATCATCCGCCCGCGGAGCAGACCGGGAGGGCGAGGCCGCTGCCGAGCCGACGCCCTCATCAACTTACGCGGGAATCGCTCCAACAGCATCTGTGCAACGACAGGGCCTTGCTGGTAACATCAAGCGTCTGGGACCACGGCCCGGGGCCGCCCTCGGCACTGGCCGAATCGGCGTGGGTCCTCCTAACGAGAGGTAAATGCCATGACCATTAAGTCTTCATGCTCGAATCACTCGTTGCCTTGGAGTCTCCTGGGCATCGCGTTGGTCGTAGGTGTTGCGGCCCTACTGCAGGCGCAATCGCTCTCCGACCATCCCAGCCAGGAACGGCAGGACGCGGTCACCAGTCATTCGGCGTCCACACAATCGGCCGCCACGCAGCCGACCACCACCCGCCCGGAGGTCAGCGGCCAGACCGAAGCCAGGAAGTCCGCAGCTTCAACGGAGGATCCCGAGCCGCGACGCGAACCCACTCCGACAGAAATACTCCGAGCCTTGACCAAGAAAGGCGAGGCGGCTCCACGGCCGGTGGTGCGGCCCACGCCACCGCACGGGCAAGTCGCTCGAGTGAGCGACCAGGCTATTCCGGCCAATGCCGTCGCCCCGGTGACGCCCAAGTTGCTGCCGGACGGTTATCGCTTGGTGGATCGAACCGGCCGGTTGGCTCGTGAGGGTGACTACTGGGTTTTCTCTTTTGAGAACAGGAGCAGAGGCGACGCGGAAATGCCAATTCGGCTGCTGCCCAATCGGCTGCTGGAAGACATGGAGGTCGTTTCGGAAGGTGGGATGCAGGAGGTCGTTTTTGTTGTCAGCGGCGAGGTGACCGAATACCACGGCGTCAACTACCTGTTGGTGCAGAAGCTCTTGACGCGACCGAACCTCGGAAATCTGAAGTAGGAAACCGGTCCGTTTTCGGTTCGCCGCCCCGGGCGTGCCATGCTCCAGACGCATCGACAACCGGCAGCGGGGGCCGCCCAGACGGAAAAACGAGACTTGGGCCGAGAACGTGGTTCCGGGGCGGTCGCAGGCTCCAGACTCGCCTGTGGTGGCCGGTGACCGATCCGAAGCAGAGTCTCGCCAAGCGCCAGACGGCAAGCCGGGAAGGGAAGACCGCCTCTCCCGCACGATCAGAGGTATCCCCGCGTCTTGCTGGCCGCCAACGAGCCGCGATTCAAGCGGGGGCATTTCCAGGGGAAGGCGTGGTGGTCACTCCCGTCGTAGAAGGGTGGCATGCTGCTTGCAACTTTTTGTGCTTTTGATAGGCTTTTGTGTCTTTGGCGGGCGACCTTTGGCACGCTGCTCGCCGGGCGCGGTTTCGAAGATCAGGGGCATGAGAGGTGGTTGGGGGGGGGTGGGCGCGTGAGCGGGATTCTGAAGGACGCCGCGAGAAACCTCGCAAAGCTCGCGGAAAGTGACCCACGTCGACACGGCTGGATGCAACATTCCCGGGAAGAGCAGATGGAATGGAACCGCCGTGGGCGACTGCGGAGACAGCTTTGAACAGTGGACCCTCACACCCGTGGACCGCTCTAACGTATCGGGTGTGCGATAGCAAAAGACAAGGAGAAACAGATGGCTAGGGCAGTTGATGACTTCATGGCGGGTGTAATCGCCAAGAACCCGGAACAAAAAGAGTTCCATCAGGCCGTGCACGAAGTGGTTGAGTCCTTGATGCCGGTTCTCGACAAGCATCCGGAGTTTCGCAAGGCCAAGATACTCGAACGGATTGTGGAGCCTGAGCGAGAGATTATCTTTCGCGTTCCGTGTGTCGACGACGCCGGCGAAGTGCAGGTGAACCGCGGCATGCGAGTGCAGTTCAACAGCGCGATCGGCCCCTACAAGGGCGGCCTGCGATTCCACCCTTCGGTAAACCTCGGCATCATCAAGTTTCTGGGCTTTGAGCAGGTATTCAAGAACGCCCTGACCACCCTCCCCATGGGCGGCGGCAAGGGCGGCAGCGACTTCGACCCCAAGGGCAAGAGTGACAACGAAGTCATGCGCTTCTGTCAGAGCTTCATGAGCGAGCTGTTCCGCCACATTGGCGCTGATACTGACGTACCTGCCGGCGACATCGGCGTCGGCGGACGAGAAATCGGTTTTCTATACGGCCAATGGAAGAAGCTGACTCGCGCCTACGAGGGCGTGCTGACCGGCAAGGGCCTGACTTGGGGCGGCAGCCTGATCCGTCCCGAGGCCACCGGCTACGGTCAGGTGTATTTCGCCGAGGAAATGCTCAAGACTCGCGGCAAGAGCGTCAAAGGACTGACGGCCGTGGTATCCGGCTCCGGCAACGTCGCACAATATGCCACCGAGAAGTGGACCCAACTCGGCGGCAAAGTGTTGACCTTCTCGGATTCGAGCGGTTTCATCTACGACGAAGAAGGCATTGACGCCAAGAAATTGGCCTTCGTCATGGACCTCAAGAACAACAGGCGAGGGCGAATCAAGGAATATACCAACAAGTACCC
>CAYYBO010000138.1:0-10214 GCA_964470125.1 uncultured Planctomycetaceae bacterium
GGGGGCAATCTTGCAAGGGGGCGCACATGGTGTTCCCGTCGGCCACGGGACTGGCCGACGCTACGAGCAATCGTGAAATGCCCTAAGCGATCAGAACCCGCGCAACAGTGAACGGGTCGTTTCGGCGGCTTGGCCGTTTGGGGGAGAGTACCGGCTATTTCTCGTCTTCGTTGCCCTCGAGGCGGCTTCGCACCACGTCGAGAATCTGTCGTTCGAGCCCGCGATCTCGCGGCATATCCGTCCAAACCTGTTCCTGCCGTGGGCTGACTCCGGCCTCTTGCTGAATCGGCGTTTCGTTGGGCACATCCCCGAACTGTTGGTTCGCCCTGAAGACTCGATGGTCCGCCGTGTCCAATCGCTGCACGACCACCTTGCACTTGACAATGCAGCCGTCAGCCACTTCCTGGACCACCAAGGCCCCGATCCGCCGCATCCGGTTGCGATAGCCGACGGCGGCGTCGCGGATTCGTCCTGTCCCGCCCTTCTGCTCATACTCGCTCGGCGCGCTTTGGATGACCATTCGATCGGGATCCATCTCCGCCAGCCGAAACCACTGCTGCATCGCGTACATTCCCGCCGCGTAGGCCGCATCCGACGGCACGTTCGGCAGACGAGCCTGCGTCCAATCCGCCGTCGCGGACCGGCGTGTGTCGATCCGGGACGACGGACCCGAGTCCGAACACCCCACCGCTGACAAAACCAGCGCGAGAAGGCACGCCGGCACACCCGCCCCTGCGGAACGGCACAGCCTGCGCAAACCACCAAACCGCCGGAAGTCTCTTGCTGCCTGACGCATCGGAATCACTCCCATGTTCCTCCCGAAGTAACAACCGCGAGCCTAGCGGCCTGCATAGGCAAGGTCAACCTCCGTGCGCGGGACGAGCGAAAACGCCCGGCCTGCCTACAAACCGTTAACCGGACGTGTTCGCTTTCAACGGAGGGGCGCCCGAGGTCCTGCCGCCGCGTCGCCGCGCCACATCCCGACTCCGCCTTTGCCCGGCCTCCAAGGTGAGAATTCTCATCCCCCCCGGCCTGGCGCTCCTCGCCATACTACAATCTTCCGTCCTCCAAGGCCGATAATCCTGCATGGCCGGCCTGACTCTGTCTTGCAGCCAGGCCTGTCAGGATGCCGAGATCATGCGGATTCGCGAACTCCTGACCAGCGGGCACCCCTGTTTCTCGTTTGAGTTCTTCCCTCCGAAGACGGAAGGCCAATTCGCGGAGTTGCGCGCTACCATCGAGTCGCTCCGCGAACTGGAGCCGAGCTTTGTCTCGGTGACCTACGGGGCCGGCGGCGGCACCCGCGACCGGACCGTGCAGCTCGTCACCGACATCAAGCGAAATACCGACTTGGAGGTGCTCGCCCACGTTACTTGCGTGGGGGCCGGGACCCGCGAGCTCGAGGGCGTTTTTCAACGCCTGCAGGTTGCCGGCGTCGAGAACGTCCTGATCCTCCGCGGCGATCCGCCGAAGGGGCAGTCCGAGTTCGTGCCGGTGCACGGGGGCTTCAAGCACGCCAGCGAGTTGGCCGCCTTCAGCAAGCGCTGCTACCACTTCTGCATCGGCGGGGCCTGCTATCCCGAGGGGCACGTCGAATGCGTCGGCCCCGACGGGCAGCGCGACCTGCCTCGCGACCTCGAGAACCTCCGCCAGAAAGTGAACGCCGGTTGCGAGTTCCTGATCTCCCAGCTTTTCTTTGACAATCAAAGCTACTTTGATTTTGTGAACCGAGTCCGGCGGGCCGGCATCGGCGTGCCCATTATCCCCGGCATCATGCCCATCACCAGCGTGGACCAGATTCGCCGCTTCACCCAGTTGTGCGGGGCGACGATTCCCCAGACGCTGATGTCCGAGCTCGACCGCCTCAAGGATCGTTCCGACGCCGTGCTCTCCCTGGGCGTGGCCTACGCCGCCGCTCAATGCCTGGACCTCCTCCAGCGCGGCGCTCCCGGCGTGCACTTCTATACCTTGAATAAATCCGCCGCCACGCGGACAATCCTCACCGCCCTGCGGACCATCTGGCCGCCGGCGATGTACCCGGCCCTGTCGCGCTGATCGCCAACGGTGCCGGGGTAATGGTACTGCTGCCCCGAAAGACCCGAGGCAACCATGTCGCCCAAACGCATCATCGTCACCGGAGCACGCGGCCTTTTGGGCTCGCCGACGACGGCGCTGTTCCGCGCCGATGCGGGCGCGGAAGTCCTGGCGGTCGATGTGCCGGAGTTGGACATCACCGACGAGCCGTCGGTCGCCCGGCGATTTCGCGAGTTCGGCCCTGATCTGGTCATCAACTGCGCCGCCTACACCCAGGTCGACGCCTGCGAGCAGAACGAGGAGCTTGCTCGAAGAGTGAACGGACTTGGTGCCGGGATCGTGGCGGTGGCTGCGGCGTTTTGCGAGGCGAGGTTGATCCACATTTCCACGGACTACGTGTTCGAGGGCGACGCGCAATCGCCTTACGCCGAGGATCATCCCGCGGGCCGGATGGACAAACTGTCGGCCTATGGCCGGTCGAAGTTCATCGGCGAGCAACTGGTGCAGCTCTGTCACGCGGAGGCGCTCATCGTCCGTACGGCCTGGCTGTATGGCCCGGACGGCCCCGGCTTTCCCGCAGCGATCCTGCGGAAGGCCCGCGAGGAGGGCCGGCTGCGGGTGGTGAGCGATCAGATCGGTTCGCCGACGTACGCCCCTGATCTTGCCGCCGCGCTATACACGCTGGCCCGGCTTTCCGTCGGCGGCATCATGCACGTGACCAACAGCGGCCAGTGTTCATGGTATGAGTTGGCCTGCGAGATCGTGCGGCTGGCCGGGCTGGACGTGCCGGTGGAGCCGGTCGCCACGGCGGAGTTCCCCCGACCGGCGAAGCGCCCGGCGTATTCAGTTCTGGACAACCAACGTTTTATCAAAGTTACCGGCAGCCCGCTTCGGCATTGGCGTGAAGCCGTTGCCGAGTACATCTCGCGACACGTCTTGCCGCCAGCCGGCGGGCACACGCCTTAGAATCCCCCCAACCCGTGGCACCGTCGTCCCGGCGGTGGAAACACAGGAGAGACGCCTGTGCTACAGGGATCGGTTCTTAACCAACTCTTAGCGCCAAGCTAATCCCTGTTCAACATTGGTCCGGTAGGCTTCCGGTCGTCCGGTGGACGAGTCCGGCGCGGCGGTCGCGCTCCGGCTCGGCACGGGGTCAAGCGCGCTGGTGAGCGCTGGAGGATCAAGGGATGAAGAAGCTGATTGCAATGATGTTGGTTCTGTCGGTGACGCAGGTGGCCGGAGCGGGGATGGTGATCTCTGAGTGGATGTACAGCGGCGCCAACGGGGAGTTCATTGAGTTTACGAACACCGGCCCTGATCCCGTGGATATGACCGGGTGGAGTTTCGACGACGACTCCGCCGTACCGGGCTCTTTGGGCCTGAGTGCGTTCGGCGTGGTTGGGCCAGGCAAATCCGTGATCCTTACTGAGGTAGACGCTTCAGCCTTTGCCGCGGCGTGGGGCGGGCTGCCCGGCGTAAGCATCATCGGCAACAACCCGCACAACCTGGGCCGGAATGACGCGATCAATCTCTTCGATTCGCTCGGCGTTCTGGTTGATACGCTGGCGTACGGCGATCAGAGCTATCCCGGCACGGTGCGCACGCAAAACAAGAGCTGCAACATACCCGCCGCGGATTACGGCTACACGGTCGCCCAGACGAGTTGGACGCTGGCGAGCGCGGGTGACGCCTATGGCTCCTGGACTTCGTCCGGCGGGGACATCGGCAGCCCGGGCCAGATTCCCGAGCCGGCAACGGCCGCGTTGTTGTCGTTGGGAGCAATTTGCCTGATCCGCCGCCGCCGGTGAGTTGTGCTTACTCGGCCGGATCCGTATGCAGATGGACTCTGTTCCTGCGCGAGGCGGAAGGAAGCGGAGGAAGGAAGAGGCGTCAGAGGCCATAGCCATCGGTCGAGTCGGGAAAGAAGCGAGGCATGTTGAATCGAGGCGGCTGGGACTTGTGGCCGGTCACGGCCGTCTCGGTTCGTTGTGGATCGCCGGCAAAGGACGACGACGAAACAGGCCCCTGCGCCCTTTGAGGAGCCCTAAGCATGCCAGCCAATCGTGCCGAGCCTCCCACCACGGCGGCCTTCACGCTCATCGAACTGTTGGTGGTCATCGCCATCATCGCCATCCTGATCTCGATCGTCATGCCGGCGATGGGAGCGGCCCGGGAGAGCGGCCGCGAGGCGGTGTGCCGGGCAAACCTCAACCAGTTCGGCCAGGGCTTTATGCTTTACGCCAACGCGAACGACGATTTTCTGTGCAGCGGGTCTTTTGACCCGGAAGCGCCGAAGGGGCGTGACGGCTTCGTCGATCAGGTCGGCTGGGTGGCGGACTTGATCAATTCAGAGAGCGCCGCTCCCGGCAAGCAGCTCTGCCCCTCAAACCCCGCGAGGTACAACCAGAAGCTCGGTCGCAACGGGAACACTTACACGGATAAAGAGGCCGCGGACTTGATCCAGCGAGGGTACAACACCAACTACACGCAGTCTTGGTACATGGGCCGGACGGAGTGGAACCCGGCGAAAAACGATTACAACTGGAAGCGGTTGAGCGCCACCTTCGGGCCGCTGACGACCAGCGCCCTCAAGAACGTCAGTTCGTCGCGGGTGCCGCTGATGGGGGACGGGCGGACTGATCCTGACAACAAGGTTTTGGGGGATCGCTCGGTCAAGACCATGACGGACGGCCCCTATGCCGGCCCTTATGACACCCAGAACTACTCGGATTTCGGTCCGGCCCACGGCATGGCAAGCTGGATTCGAAGCAAGGACCACGATTGCATTCGCGCAAACATACTCTTCGCCGACGGGCACGTCGGCTTCTTCAAAGACCAGGACCGCGACGGAACGTTCGCTTTGGACACCAGCGTGCTCCCGGCTACGCAGAAAGATTTGGGGGCGGAGGTATTTGACGGCGTGCTCAGTTTTGGCCGCAGGTCCGAAGATGCCTACGAATTGAGATAAGCGGGCAAAGGGCGCGAAGCGGCCCGCCGCCCCTATCAGCATCCCGGCGGAACCTCTCATCATGGAAGGGACGAGAAAGATGAAGCTGCAACTTAGTGTCTGCCTGGCGTTCTGTCTTTCAGTGAATGCTGGGGTTGCCTCGGCCACCGTGTTCATTAACGAAGTGGCCATCAACCCTCCGGGCTCGTTGGACGACACGCGTGAGTTCATCGAATTGATGGGCACTCCGGGAATGAAGTTGGACGGGTATGCGTTGGCCGTCGTGGCCGGCGGGACGAACAAGTACTACCCTCTGGGGAGTATCGGGGCGGGGACTCGTCCGGAGTTTCCGGAGATCGACGAGTTCTTCAGCCTGGACGGGCTCAGCCTTGGGCCCAACGGCATCTTGGTGATCGGCATCGGCATCCAGAGCTACTACCCAACGTTGCTTGCCGACTCCAACTTCCAGCGGTGGAACACGATTTGGAACGGCGGCCTGGATACACCCGGGAAGCTGCAGAACGACGGCAGCATGACCATTCTGCTGATTCGCAACCGTCCCGGGATCACCCAGGCGGACCCAGGCAACCCCGGGGGCCTGCGGTGGGGGAAGGATATCGCCCCGGACGGCGAACTCTTTACGCCCGTGGATTACAACGTGTGCGTCGGCGGCAGCAATCCGGGCGCGCCTTGCCGGACGGGCGGCGAGTGTCTCGGCGGAGGCACTTGCCAGCCGGGCCAGGCGGACCAGTACGGCGACGGGAACCTGGACAAGGGACAGCCGAGCAACATCGACGGCGGCAACACGCTGGACCTTAAGGGAGCATCCACGCTCGAAGACGTGAGCGACGACCTGGAGATCGTGGACGAGGTCGGTTACGAGCACGAGCGGGGCTGGGAGTACGACCTGGACGACCGGCACGTCGATACGGGCAGCACGCATCCCGGCCTGCCTCGCCGGCATGTGCATTGTCTGGGCGACCCGCAAGGGATCAATCCCGACTGCCTGAGCCGCGTGGACTATCGCACCAAGGGCGGCGGCTGGGCGCCGGCGACGGGGGCCGTCGGAGAAATGGCCAACGGGAACAACTGGCAAGACACGGCGACGGAGCAGTGGGTGCGCGGCGAGTCCATTGTGGGCACAGGAGGAGAGGGGGCCGCGCCACAGATATTTTACGACAACTCTCCCAACACGGACCCGAACGCGATCCAGCCCTATGACACTCAGGTGCCGCCATGGCTTAATGACGGATCGGCTCCGGACTACAACTTCTCCGCCGCCAATACCTATCAGATCATGGCCGGGCGGGTGAATCCGCTGGCGGTGGCTTTTATTCCCGGCGATGCCGACCGCGACGGAGACTGCGACGCCGACGACATCGCCAAGATCGCGGCGGTCTTCGGCGATGACGACTGGATATTCAGCAACAGCTTTGGCGAGGCCCCGGAGGGCGACGAGGGCGATCCGGCGACTCAGACTCGTCCGTGGGACGTGGACGCGACCGGGGACAACGGCATCGAGCCGAGCGATCTTCAATGGGCGTTGAACTTTCAGGGGAGCACCGACGGCCGGATCGTGGGGCGGAGGTACGACAGCACGACGCCGAGCGCGACCGGCGTGAAGTTGAACTCAAACGCCAGCGTCGGCTGCACCGTCTATACGGCGGCGGTCAACGTCTGCGGCGGATCGCTCACCTCGGCGGCGGTCGGCGACATCATCGAGTTGACCGTCAGTGCCGCAGTGACCGCCGGGGCCAACACGAACGTCGGCGAGCAGAACGGCATCATGCAGTATGTGCAGGACGTGACGATCAACAACGGGGGCGTCCTTCAGTTACTGGAGGCCGCTCCGTTGGGCCAGTTTCAGGCGACGAGGGCCGGGGTGATTCAGTGGCAGGGCGCGGCGGGCGATTTGGGGGCGGCACGGATCAACGGTTATACGACGAGCTTCACGCAGGGCTTGACGGGGGCTTCGCCGCTGTACCGAGTGACGTTCCAGGCGGTCGGTCTGGGCAGCGCGACCATCGCCGTCGGGGCGGCCACGGAGGCAAAGTTTGCCGCCAGCACGCCGGGGGGGTTGAAGATCGGACACACCGATGCCAACGGCGATCCGGCGTCGACCGGCTATCCGTCGGCGATCGCCGTCAATATAACCAGCGCGACGAACAACAAGGGCGATCTCAACAACGACTCGCTGGTGAACCTGAGCGACGTGCCGTTGTTCGTCAACGTGCTCTTGGGCAGCGAACTCGATCCCACGCGGCGGGACCGGTCGGACATGAATTGCGACGGCGCCGCCGACGGGCAGGATGTGCGGTTTTTCGTTGAGAAGGTCCTGCCGTAGTGTCCACAGGGCCGACCCAACGGTCTCGGGTGGGTGGATCGGTCCGCGCGACGGACTCCAGGAGTTGTTGCGGATCACCGGCCGATCCCGCATCATCAGGGCATGGACACGGATCATACGCAGGTGCGGGCTAGGTTCGCGCCCAGTCCGACGGGGTACTTACACGTCGGCGGGGCGAGGACGGCATTGTTCAACTGGCTGTTCTGCCGGCGGCACGGGGGGCGGTTTGTCCTGCGGATCGAGGACACGGACATCCTTCGCAACATCGAAGGGGCGGAGCAGAAGCTGCTCGACGATCTGAAGTGGCTGGGGATCGAGTACGACGAGGGGCCGGACGTGGGCGGGCCGTTCGGGCCGTATCGGCAGAGCGAGCGGCGCGAGCTATATGAGGCGGCGGCGAAGAAGCTGCTCGCCGAGGGCAAGGCCTATTACACGTTCGACACGCCGGAGGAGCTCGATGCTCTTCGCAAGGCGGCGGCGGCGAAGAAGGAGACTTTTCGATACCCTCGGCCGAAGGACTTCCCCACCGAGGCGGACGCGGCGAGAGCCAGGGCCGAGGGGAGGCCGGTGGTCGTCCGCTTCGCCGTGCCCAACGAGCCGATCACCGTGCATGACGAGCTGCTGGGGGACGTGAGCTTCGCCGCGGGCGAGGTCGAGGACCTGGTCATCGTCAAGTCCAACGGCTGGCCGACGTATCACTTCGCGGTGGTGGTGGACGACGCCCACATGCGGATCAGCCACGTGCTGCGGGCGCAAGAGCACCTGATGAACACGCCGAAGCACGTGTTCATGCAGCGGGCATTGGGCTACTCGATCCCGCACTACGCCCATCTGCCGCTGGTGTTCAACATCGACGGCACGAAGATGTCCAAGCGGGACAAGCACGCGGTGGTTCGCACGGCGGCGAAGAACCTGATCAAGCAGCACAGGTGGACGTCGGACGACGTGGCCCGGATCGGCGGGTGCGCGGTCGCGGCGGCGGAGGCGTGGCTGGGGGGGGCGGACACCGATTTGGACATGGGCGGATTGGCGGGGCTCGCCGCGGCCGCGAACGTGGTGGTACCCGAGATCGACGTACACGATTTTCGTTTGTCGGGCTATCTGCCGGAGGCGCTGGTCAATTTCGTCGCGCTCATCGGCTGGTCGCCGGGCGGGGGAGATCGGGAGATCTTCACGCGGCAGGAGATGATCGACGGGTTCACGTTTGACCGGATCAACAAGACGGCGGGGCGGTTCGACCGCGAGAAGCTGCTGGCGATGAGCACGCTGTATTGCGCGGAGGCGTCGCCGGAGCGGCTGGGGGAGGCGTTTCGGGATTGGGCTCGGGTCGCGGGCTCGCCGATGGGGGCGTTGGACGACGCGAAGCTGGGCGAGGTGCTGCGGGTGTGCAAGGGCTTTCGCACGTTTCGCGACGTGGAGAACAAGGCGGGGGCGTTGTTCGTGGCGGATGAGCAGTTGCAGTATGACGCGGAGGCGGTGCGAAAGGTGTTGGAGAAGAAGGAGGGGCAGGGCTACGCGATGCTGCGGCGGTTGCTGCCCTTACTCGAGTCGCTGGAGCCGTGGACAGCCGAGGCGATCGAGGCGGCGATCAAGGCTCTGTGCGAACGGGAGGGGTTGAAGCTGGGCGAGGTGGCTCAGCCGCTGCGTGTGGCGGTGGCGGGTAAAACGATCAGCCCGGCGATCGGGGAGACGCTGGTGCTGTTGGGGCGGGAGCGGACGCTGGGGCGCGTGCGGGGCTGCCTTGAGTGAGTGGCATATCGCGAAGGGTGGCATGGCTGCTGCCTTGAGCGGCCATGTCGAAGTGGAGCGCGGAAGAGCATGGCCGAGCTGACGCCGGCCATGGCACCAGAGCGCATTCGAGCTATGGAACTTTCGCCACTTTGTAGTAGTCGAAGTCGTCGATACTGGTCGCAGGCAAACCATCGGCGTCGAAGTCCGCCAAGTATGTTTCGACGGGATTGCAGTTGGAGGGATCGGCAGCGATGTCGTAATACGCGAAATCGTCGATGCTCGAGGCAGCAAGCCCGTCAAGGTCGAAGTCGCCTTGACGCACAACTGTAATGATCATGTCGTCGGTCGCGCTGATCGTCCCTTGGACACTGCCCGATCCGGCGGTTTCCGCGACGCCCGCGGCGTAACCGAAGCTGACGGTCATCGGCCCGGCGTCGCCCGGATAGGTGAAATGCGTGCAGAGGAATTCGTTCACGGAGAGCTTAACGCCCCAAGTGCCCACGTTGACTGCGCCGTTGCGATACTCCGCCTCCGCCACCACCTTGGCGATCTTGACGAAATCGCCGGGGCCGATGGCCGCATCGCAATCGAAAACGGGCGGATCTCCCGAGACCGGAACCTTGGCCATTTTGAGGCTCGTTGCAGCGTCCGAGCCCGCAACCTGCGCGATGTCCCAGAGCGCGGTGTTCTCGAGCGTGGTAGTGACGCTCTGAAGGTAAAAGTTGGTGCCCGACGTGAACGCTGCGGTCGGGACTTCCTGATCGACCCCAATCGATGTAACTACGTGAGAAGTCGGGCCGGAATAGGTGGCGTACAGATAGAACTCCGCCTTGCTCCAGTCGAAGGTGGGATTGGAGACGGATCGGTGCTCCTCAATGCCATCCGGTGGGCCGAAGCCGGTATAGTCGGTCGTGTCCTCAAGTTTCGGGCTCAGGTAGACCACCTGAGCATCGCCGCGGCCACCGCCATCGTAAAGCGGATAGGTCTGCCCAACGTAGGGCACGTAGTAACACAAGGAAGCGGAGTATATGTAAGGAGCGGCAGGCGTGTCGATCTGGGCTGTAGTGGGGCGCACGTCATAGAACAGGGTCAACTGGGCGTCAGCGGCCTGAGCGCTCAGGCCGACGAGGACCAAAGCCAGAATCGCGGTTCTCATTT